>CAJFFX010000022.1:10305-34187 GCA_904374485.1 Candidatus Pseudoscillospira falkowii
CCTGGCAAAGGCCTGCGGCCATAGCGTTCTGCCCCTGTATCCCTGTCTGGTCCCTCTGCGCTGCGCGGGGGGTGTGTTCCGGGGCCTCAAAGGCATCCGCGCCCAGGCGGAGCTGACCCTCCGCCGTGGCGGCCGGTTCTGGGCGGCGGAGCGCGGGGAGGTACAGTTCACGGATTATGGCCTTTCCGGCATCCCGGCCATGCAGCTGTCCTGCTTCCTCGGCGAAAAGACGCCGCCGGACACGGAAATCTCCGTCGATTTCTTCCCGGACTGGGAAAAGGACGCGGTGGAGGACCTGCTCCGCCGCCGGGCGGAGGAGCATCCCCGGGACACGCTGGAGGTGCTCCTGCTGGGCCTGATCCACAAGCGCCTGCTCTATGCTGTGATGAAATCCACGGGGCTGGAGCGCCTGTCCCGCACGGCGGACACCCTGTCGGAGCGGGAGGTCGCGGCCCTGGCGGCGGCGCTGAAGGACTGGCGCTTCCCTGTGGAGGGCCCCCGCTCCTGGGATGAGGCCCAGGTCACCGGCGGCGGCGTGCCGCTGGCGGAAGTGGACGAACATTTGATGTCCGCCTATGAAAAAGAGCTCTATCTCGCCGGCGAGGTGCTGGACGTCACCGGCATTTGCGGCGGGTACAATCTGCACTGGGCCTGGTGCTCCGGCGCGCTGGCCGGGGCCGCGGCCGCAAGGGAGGAAGCGTGATGCACGCAAACCACGAAATGGTCCCCATTGCTCATATCCGCAGCGATTTTCAGACGAAATTCGGCATTCCGCGCCAGAGCGGCCTGGTGGAGGAACTCGAAGCCGCGGTCGTTTTCGAGCCGCCCTACCGCGACCCGGAGGCCCTGCGGGGCATCGAGGGATTTTCCCACCTCTGGCTCATCTGGCAGTTTTCCGAGGCTGTGCGCGCGGACTGGTCGCCCACGGTGCGCCCGCCCCGGCTGGGAGGCAACGTGCGCATGGGCGTGTTCGCCACCCGCTCGCCCTTCCGGCCCAACCCCATCGGCCTTTCCTGCGTGCGCCTGGCGGGGGTGGAGCACGACGCGGATTGCGGCGCGGTGCTCCGCGTCCGCGGGGCGGATCTGATGGACGGCACGCCGATCTACGACATCAAGCCCTATGTGCCCTATGCCGACTGTCATCCGGACGCTTCGGGGGGCTTTGCCCCGGCGGCGCCGGCGCGGCCGCTGCGGGTGGAATTTCCGCCGGAACTGCTGGAAAAAGTGCCGCCGGAGCGGCGGCAGGCCCTGCGGGGCGTGCTGGAATGCGACCCGCGGCCGGCCTATCAGCGCGACCCAAACCGCGTGTACGGCTTTTCCTTTGCGGGACAGGAGATCCGCTTTTCCGTGGACGGCGGCGTGCTGACCGTGCGCGCCGTGGCAACGGGCGAATGACGCAGAGGGGCGGCCTCGTTGCATGGTTTTGTGCAACAAAGCCGTCCTGCTTCCCCCTATGGGGAGGTGAATGCGATTTACATCGATTTGGATCTGATCATCCAGCTGTCGGCGGCTGCGGCTGCGGTGACGGCTTTCGGCGCGGCCCTGCGCCGGATCTGGCTGTGGTTTGCGCGCCAGGAGGAGCAGAACGCCCGCCAGTGGCATGCCATCCACCAGAGCCAGGAGGAGCAGACGCTGATCTGCTACGGCGTGCGCGCCTGCCTGATGGGCCTGGTGGAGCAGGGGTGCGACGGCCCCTGCAAGGACGCGCTGAACAAGCTGGACAAGCACCTGAACAAGGCCGCCCACCAGGACGGCGAGGAGGATCGTTGAAGAACGCAAAAAGGGGATGCAGCGGCGCTGCATCCCCTTTTGATTTTGCGGGAAATGGGGTTTAATAGCGGGCGAAGACGTCCTGCATGGCGCGGAACTGGGCGTATTGGGCGGCGGCCTCGGGCCGGTCCTGCAGCAGGGCGCAGGCGCGGGCGATCTGCTCCTTGGCCTCATCCCAGCGCTGGAGCTTTGCATACAGGGACGCCAGGTTCGCGTGGGTCACGGCGGCCTGGACGGCGCGCTCCGGCAGGGCGTCCATGATGGCGGCGGCCCGCTGGAGGTATTCGGCGGCCCGGTCGTTCTGCCCCAGGTCCGAGCAGGCGGCGCTCATGTTGTTGTAAAGCCCGGCATAGTGCTCATCCGCGGGGGAGAGCTTTTCGCGGTAGATCTCCTCGGCCTGGAGGAACCACTCCATGGCCTTTTCCGGCTGGCCGGAAAAGCGGTAGGCCGTGGCGCCGTTGAGCAGGGTGGTGGCGTGGGCGATGCTGCCCAGGATGTACTCGTGGCCGCACAGGTCCAGGGCCTGGTGAGCCACGCGGATGGCCTCGTCATAGCGCTTCTGGGAGCGGTAGAAGCCGACAAGCTCGTTGAGCACGGCCAGCACGGCGCTGGGGTCCCGCTCCTGGTTGGCGGCGACGATCTGCTGAAGCAGGAAGGGCTCCACCCGGTCGATTTGGTTTGTGCGGAACAGCTGGTCCAGTTCCTGGTAAAAATCGCTGATATGCACGGTCAGGCACTCCTTTCCAAAGGGCGCTCCGCCGGGGCGGAGCGTTGTTTCTCATAATACCAGTCTATCCCATCGGGCGGGGAAAAGCAATGCCAAATGCCGCGCCGCGCAAAAAAATGGCCGCACCCACGGGCGCGGCCATTTTTGAAAGCATGAAAGCGGGGGAACATTCAGGCGCCCAGCGCGCCCTCGCAGAAGCGCATGAGCATGGCCGCCGTCTGGGCCCGGGTGGCGCTGCCGCCGGGGTCGAGACTGCCGCCGCCGACGCCGTTCACGATCCCCGCGCCGCAGGCCCACTGCATGGCGGGGACGGCCCACTCGCTGACGTCGAAAGCGTCGGCATAGCTGAGGATGTTGGTGTCCTCGCCGATGGAGACGTCGCAGCCCATGGTCTGGGCATAGCGGTAGAGCATGGTGGCCAGCTGCTCGCGGGTGATGGGATCGCCGGGTGCAAAGGACGTCGCGCTCGTGCCGGTGACGATACCCTCGCTGGCCGCCCAGCGGACGGCCTCGGTGTACCAGGCGCCCTCTGCCACATCGTCAAAGGGCAGCGCATAGTTGACCTGCGGCACGCCCGCCTGCCGGTGCAGAATCGTCACCAGCATGGCCCGGGTCATGGTGCCGTCCGGCGCGAAGGTGGTGGCCGACGTGCCGGTCATCAAGCCGTTCTGATAGACATAATCCACCGCGTCATAATACCAGGCGTCCGCCGCCGCATCGGTGAAGGGCAGGGCGTGGCTGTGGTCGTCGATGACGATGGCGTATGCGCTGGCGTGGGTGAATTTCAGGCTGGCCATGCCGTCCGCGCCGATGCGCGCCGCCGTCTGGAATTTCAGCGCGCCCGCGTCATAGTGGTACAGATTCGCCCAAAGGTCGGCGTGTTCCCGGCCCAGGGGCGCGGAAAGCGTCAGGGTGAAGCCGAACGCGCCCTCATGGGCGAGGGAGAGCTGCACTGTGCTGATCTCCCCGGTGACGGCGTTGATGATGTCCACCGGGATGGTGCTGGTGTTCATGGACACGCCCATGTCGAGGTCGGTGAGGTTTGCGTCCGCCGGAATGTCCTGGCCGCTGACGGTCCAGGCGACGCCGCCGGGCAGATTGATCTCCAGCGTCACATCCCGGCCCGCCAGCGCCTCGAACACCTCTTTGTCCAGCTTGGTCTGGCCGGTTTTGAGGGTGATCTCCACCGTCGCACCGTCCTTGGCGCGCTCGATCCTGTCCGCCGCCTGCTGACTGGGGGTCTTGGCGGGGGTGCCGCCGCCGGAAGATATGACGGTCCACTTCGCCCAGAACGCCTTATTGCCGAGGTCGGTGGAGGTGATTTCGGTGACCGGCTCGCCGGAGAAGTCCGCGCTCGCGTACCAGCCGTCGAAGCGGTAGCCGCTGCGCTCAACGTCGGTGGGCAGCACCGCGCCGACGCCGTAGGTGTAGCTCGTAAAAGCGCCGTCGTTTATTGTGCCGCCGTCGGTGTGGAGCGTGACGCCGTAGGTGTTGGCCGTCCACTTCGCCCAGAACTCCTTATTGCCGTAGTCGGCGGCGGTGATTTCGGTGACCGGCTCGCCGGAGAAGTCCGCGCTCGCGTACCAGCCGTCGAAGGTGTAGCCGCTGCGGGTGATGTCGGTGGGGAGGGGCGTGCCGACGCCGCAGGTGTAGCTTGTGATGTTGCCGCCGTTGATGGCGCCCTCGTTGGTGTTGAGCGTGACGGTGTAGCTGTCGGCCAAAACGATGACCTCGCCGTCATAGCTCAGACCCAGATGACAGTCGGTTTTGTCGATGCTGAAATATTTCGCCGGGTCTTCGCCCTGCATGTAAGTATTCCAGTTGGTCGTGAATTGGCTGTCCACATTGGTGAGTTGGAACGGTTCCGTGTTGCTCAGCGGCCCGGTGATTACGATGGGATAGCGGCCAAACCGGATATCGCCATCAATCACTGGCGCGCTGCTCAGCCGGAGCTGGCCTCGAGAATCGACAAACACGCCGACGCCGCTGCTGGCGGTGTTTTTGCTAATGCTGCCGCCGGACATGTCGAACACGCCGTTGAACACAAACACGCCGCCGCCGCTGTCGGCGGTGTTGCCGACGATGCTGCCGCCGGACATGTTGAATGTGCTGCCGATCACATACACGCCGCCGCCCCAGTAGCTGGCGGCGTTGCCGACGATGCTGCCGCCGGACATGTTGAATGTGCTGCCGTAGTACACATACACTCCGCCGCCTCCGCTGAGCCAGTCGCTGGCGGCGTTGCCGACTATACTGCCGCTCTCCATGTTGAACGTGCCGCTCTCCACATACACGCAGCCGCCGGAGCCATCGCCCTTTCCGCCGGTGATGACGCCGCCGGTGATGGGCTCAGCGCCGTTCGTCTTGTCCAGCGTCCAGAGGCCGCCCGCCCCCACCGTGAATTTGTGTGACTGCTCACTGCCGTTGCAGTCGCAGAGGGTGAGGGAGTTGCCGGAGCCGCTCACATTGATGTAATGTCCATTCAAATTCAGCACATGGCCGTTCAGGCAGAGCGTCACCTCGCCATTTATGGTGATGACGTCCGTCGCCGTCACATCGCCCGACAGATAGTATTTGCCGGAGGACAGGTCGCCGCCGGCGGCCGTCAGCTCCGTCCAGCCGTCACTGTGTGTGCCGTCGCAGCTCGCCGCCGAGGCGGGCATGGCCATGCCCGGCAGCAGCGCCAGGCACAGGACCAGGGCACAGAATATACTGAACAATCGTTTTTTCATCATGGTTCCTCCCTTCATTTTTCCGCGGGTCCGGCGAAAGCGCGCCGCCGGCATGGAAACCAATTTCCATGCCGGAAAGGGCCATGGCCCTTTCCGATGTGATTTGCTGTTTTTCCTGCCGCGCAGGCGGTTTTTATCATAATATTATTATATCATAGAAAATCCCGTTTGCCATCCCCCTTTTGTTCCGAAAGCAAAAAAACGGGGCAAGGGGGGCGCGTAAAAGGGAGGAACGGAGACAAAAAAAGCGCGCCGGCGCGCGCGCTGTTCCGGGCGGAAACAAAAAAATAACCGCACCCATCGGTGCGGTTATTTGTGGCGGAGAGAAAGGGATTCGAACCCTTGATACCTTTATAGGGTATACACGATTTCCAATCGTGCGCCTTCGACCAGCTCAGCCATCTCTCCATAGCTTCGCGCTCGTAACAGCACGTCATATTTTAACAGAAATTTTCCGTTTGTCAAGATGGTTTTTCGGGGAAAAATGAAAAAAGCGGCAAAAGGGGCGCAGGGGCGGCGCAGCCGCGCAGTTTTTGCGCGACCGCGCCGCCCCGGCATGGTCTGCCTCAGCGGAACGTGTGGGAGATATTGTCCACCACGTCGTCCATGGCGTTGCCCATGGCGCGCATGGCCTTATGGGCCTGGGTCTGGGCGGGTCTGGCGTTGGCCAGCATCACCACTTCCACCGCCGCGCCGGCCAGCGCGCCGATGCACATACCGCGTACAAAATCGGGATTCATTGTTTCACCACTCCTTTATCGGTCATGGCTTTAGTATGGCCGGATCTTTGAAAAAAAGCCGCGGTTTTTGTTGCTAAAAACAGGCAGAAATAGTATACTATTTATATTTGTAAGATAAGCGGGATACTTTGGAAGGCGCGCCCCGAAAGGCCGCTTTTTCCGGATCGGAGGCAACGAACGTGAAAACATTGATCCGCGCCGCCCGGGTGATCGACCCCGCCTGCGGGCGGGACGAAACGGGCGATATCCTGATCGAAAACGGCCGCATCGCCGCCGTGGGCCGGGACATTACCGCGCAGGCCGACGAGATCATCGACGCCGCGGGCCTGGCGGCGGCCCCCGGCCTGGCGGACATGCACACCCACATGCGCGAGCCGGGCTTTGAGGATAAGGAGACCATCGCCACCGGCACCGCTGCCGCGGCCCGGGGCGGTGTGACCAGCATCCTGGCCATGGGCAACACCCTGCCCGTCGTGGACACGCCCGAGCAGGTGGCCGACATTTACCGCCGGGCGAAGGCCGATGCGCGCGTCCATCTCTACACTGTGGGCGCCGTGTCCCGGGGCCTCGCCAGCCGGGAGATCACCGACGTGGAGGGCCTGCTCGCCGCCGGCGCCGCCGCTTTGAGCGACGACGGCGTGCCGCTGATGAACGCGGCCATTATGCGCGAGGCGCTGCTGCGGATGAAGCCCTCTGGCCTGCCTATTTTGTCCCACAGCGAGGACGGCGACCTGGTGGCCGCCGGCGTGATGAACGAGGGGGCGCTCTCCCGGAAGCTGAGCTATCCGGGCCGCCCGGCGGTGGCCGAGGAACTGCTGCTGGTGCGCGACGGCATGCTGGCCGCGGACACCGGGGGCTATGTCCACATCTGCCATGTGAGCACCAAGGGCTCCGTCCAGTATATCCGCAGGCTGAAAGAGGCCGGCGTGCATATCACCGCCGAGACCTGCCCCCAGTATTTTACCCTCACCGAAGAGGAGATCGAAAAGCAGGGGGCCATGGCCAAGGTCAACCCGCCCCTGCGCACGCAGGAGGACGTGGCGGCCATCATCGAGGGGCTGAAGGACGGCACGCTGGACTGCATCGTCACCGATCACGCCCCCCATACAGCCGCGGAAAAAGCCCGGGCACTGCCCAAGGCCCCCAGCGGCATGGTGGGCCTCGAAACGTCCCTGGCCCTGTCGCTGACGGTGCTGCACCACCGGCTGGGGCTGCCCCTTTCCTTCGTGATCGAAAAAATGAGCACCGCCCCGGCGCGCATCCTGCGCTGGAACGCCGGCACCCTGGCCGTGGGCGCGCCGGCGGACATCGTGATCTTCGCCCCCGACGAGGAATGGACCGTGGACCCGGCGAGCTTTGCCTCCAAGGGCCGCAACACGCCCTTTGCCGGCTGGAAGCTCAGGGGCCGCGTCCGCCGCACCCTGGTGGACGGCAGGACCGTTTACGACCTCGCAGAAGAACAGCGGCAGTGAGCGCCGCGCCCATATAGAAAAAAGACCGAACGGAACAAAAACGAAGTAAGGAGTTGCTGAAATGTCTTTTGAACGCCTGCAGGACAAGATCCGCGAAATGAAAAACCCCACGGTGGCCGGCCTGGACCCCAAGCTGGAGTATGTGCCGCCCTTCATCGTGGAGGAAAAAATGAAGCAGTACGGCCAGACCCTGCGCTGCGCCGCCGAGGCCATTTACGCCTACAACGTGGGCCTGATCGACGCGCTGTGCGACGTGGTGCCCGCCGTCAAGCCCCAGAGCGCCTTTTATGAGCGCTTCGGCTTCGAGGGCGTGGAGGCGCTCAAGCGCACAGTGGATTACGCCAAGAGCAAGGGCCTCTACGTCATTATGGATGCCAAGCGCGGCGACATCGGCTCCACTGCCGAGGGCTACAGCGACGCCTATCTGGGCAGCGTGAAGGTGGGCGACACGGAGCTCGAGCCTTTCGGCTGCGACTGCCTGACCATCAACGCCTATCTCGGCAGCGACGGCATCAACCCCTTTATCAAGGACTGCGTTGCCCGCGACCGCGCCGTGTTCGCTCTGGTCAAGACCTCCAACCCCTCCTCCGGCGAGCTGCAGAACGTGGTGGCCGGCGACCGCAAGGTCTACAATGTGGTGGGCGACCTGTTGGAGCGCCTGTCCAAGGACACCGTGGACAAATACGGCTACACCTGCGTGGGCGCGGTGACCGGCGCCACCTATCCCATGGACATCCGCGACCTGCGCCGCCGCCTGGAAAAGACCTTCTTCCTGGTGCCCGGCTACGGCGCCCAGGGCGGCAAGGCCGAGGATGTGCAGTACGCCTTCGACGACTACGGCCACGGCGCCATCGTCAACTCCTCCCGCGGCATCATCTGCGCCTGGCAGAAAACCGGCAAGGACGGCAAGGATTTCGGCGACGCCGCCCACGACGCGGCGATCGCCATGCGGGAGGATTTGAAGAAATTTATCACCGTGGTGTGATAGAGAAAAGCGTTTTCTTCCTCTGGAAGATACCGACCATGGAATCAGAAAGGGAGTTGAACTACTATGCCATATCAGCAGGATTGTACGGTACTGTCTCTGCGGGCGCTGAATGAGAAGGCCTATGAGATGATTTTGGAGGCCGGCGGCATTGCGGAGGAGGCAAAGCCGGGGCAGTTTGTGAACATCAAGTGCGGCGAGGGGCATCTGCTGCGGCGGCCCATCAGTATCTGCGAGACCTCCGCCATGCAGCTGCGGCTGGTATTTGAGGTGCGCGGCGAGGGGACGGAATGGCTTTCCGAGCGGCAGATCGACGATCAGGTCAGCGTGCTGGGTCCCCTGGGCCGGGGCTTTGACGCGGAGGGCAAGCGTGCTTTGTTCATCGGCGGCGGCATCGGCGTGCCGCCCCTGCTGTGGGCGGCGGAAAGCGCCGCCTCGGCCGACGCGGCCCTGGGCTTCGCCACGGAAAAGCGGTCCCTGCTCCTGGCAGATTTCGCCCGGGTCTGCGGCCAGGCTGCCGTGGCCACGGACGACGGCAGCCTGGGCCTGCGCGGCACAGCCATCGACGCGGCGGAAAAGCTGCTGGCACAGAATACATACGATCTGATCTGCGCCTGCGGGCCGAAGATCCTGCTGCGGCGCGCCGCGGAGCTGGCGGCGGCCAGGGGCATCCCCTGCCAGATTTCTATGGAGGAACGCATGGGCTGCGGCGTGGGCGCGTGCCTGGTGTGCGCGGTGAAGCTGCGCGATAAAAACGGCGAAGCGTATTACGGCCATGTGTGCAAGGACGGCCCCGTATTTTCTTCCGAGGAGGTTGTGTTCGATGACTGATCTGCGCGTGGATCTTGCCGGGGTGGAACTGAAAAACCCCATTGTGGTGGCGTCCGGAACTTACGGCTTCGGCCATGAGTACGGACAGTTTTACGACCTTTCGGAACTGGGCGCCATCTGCGTCAAGGGCCTGACGCCCGTGCGCCGGGACGGCAATCCGCCGCCCCGCATCGCGGAAACGCCCGCGGGTATTCTCAACAGTGTGGGGCTGCAGAACCCCGGCGTGGACGCCTTCATCGCCGAGGAAATGCCCTTCCTGCGCCAGTATGACGTGAAGATCATCGCCAATATCTCCGGCAACACGCCGGAGGAATACGGTCTGATGTGCGAAAAGCTGTCCGACGCGGGGGTGGATCTGATCGAGGTCAATATCTCCTGCCCCAACGTGAAGGCCGGCGGACTGGCCTACGGCACCAAGCCTGAGTTGGCGGCGGAGGTGACGGAGATCGCCAAGAAACATTCTACTGTCCCCGTGATGGTGAAGCTGTCCCCCAATGTGACGGATGTGGTGGAGATCGCAAAAGCCGTGGAAAACGCGGGGGCGGATGCCCTGTCTCTCATCAATACCCTCCTTGGCATGCGCATCGACATCCACACCCGCCGGCCCATTTTGAAAAACAACATGGGGGGCCTGTCCGGCCCGGCGGTGTTCCCCGTGGCAGTGCGGATGGTTTACCAGGTGCGCCGGGCGACGAAGCTGCCGATCCTCGGCATGGGCGGCGTGGCTAAGGGCAGCGACGCTGCAGAGCTGATGATGGCCGGCGCCAACGCCGTGGCCGTGGGCACCGCCTGCTTTGCCGATGCCTTCGCGCCGCTTCATGTGCGCGACGGCCTGCGCGCTTATCTGGAAGAGGCTGGGCTGAACGCCCGGGATCTGACGGACACCGTGCAGCCCTGGTGAGGGATCGCACTTGATTTTTACAACGAAGAAGAAAAAAGGAAGCAACGAAGCATGACCCGAATTTATCTTGTGCGGCATGCCCAGTCTGAGGGAAACCTCTACCGCCGGGCCCACGGCCGCTACGACAGCCTGGTCACGCCCCAGGGCTACGCCCAGCTGGAGGCGCTGAAGCGCCGCTTTGCGGACATCCCGGTGGATGTGGTATACGCAAGCCCGCTGTTCCGCACCCGCACCACGGCGGCGGCCATCTGCGGGCCGAAGCACATCCCCATGTACACACTGGACGATCTGATGGAGATCGGCTGCGGCCCCTGGGAGGATCGCACCTGGGGCGATATCCGCTACCATGACCGCGCGCAGCTCATCAATTTCAACCAACACATCGAGCGCTGGCACGTGGAGGGCGCAGAAACGCCGGAGCATGTGCGCGAGCGCATGCTCCGGGCCCTGGACACCATCGCTCGGGAGTGCTCCGGCATGACGGTGGCCGCCGTGAGCCACGGCATGGCCAGCCGCATCCTGCTGGGCACCCTCCAGGGTATGTCCCTCCGGGAGATCAGCGAAAAGCTCCCCCACGGGGACAACACGGCGGTCTCCCTGATCGAATACGAAGACGGCCGCGGCCGCGTGGTGTTCGCCAACGACGCCTCCCATCTGAGCGAGGCCATCTCCACCTTTGCCCACCAAAACTGGTGGCGCGGCGGCCATGAAATCGAACTGCGCTTTGCGCCGCTGGATCTGAACCGGGAGGAGGACGCGGCGCTGTATCAGCTCTGCCGCGCCGAGGGCTGGATGAGCAGCCACGGCGCCATGAATCATTTTGACGGACAGGGGTTCCTGGAGCAGGCGAAGCGCTGCCAGGCGGCCTATCCCGAGGCGCTGCTGGCGGCCTATGATGGCGACGCATTCGCCGGCCTCCTGCAGCTGGACACCGAAACGGACAGCGCCCAGGGCGCCGGCCGGGTGCCCTTTGTGTACATGTCGCCGTCCTTCCGCAAGCGCGGCGCTGGTATCCAGCTGGTGGGCGAGGCGGTGAGCCGCTTCCGGCGGCTGGGGCGGCGGAGCATCCGACTGCGCTGCGCCGTGGAAAACGAAACGGCCCAGAATTTTTACCGCCGCTGCGGTTTTCAGAAAATCGGCACAGACGAAAAAGCGCCCGTGGCGCTGGACGTGTTGGAACTGCCCATCGGCTTTTGAGCCGGGGCAGGGGAGACGAAACGGGAAAGGACGGTGAGACCGTGAAAGAAGCGCCCATCCGGCAGTTCCTGCCGGTGAGCAGGGAGGATATGGAAGCGCGGGGCTGGTATTATTACGACTTCCTCGTGGTGGGGGCCGACGCCTATATCGACCACCCCAGCTTCGGCACGGCCATCATCGCCCGGGTGCTGGAGGCGGAGGGGTGGCGCGTGGCCGTGCTGGCTCAGCCGGACTGGCACAGCGCCGACGCTTTCCGCGCCATGGGCAAGCCCCGCTTCGGCGTTTTCATCGGCGGCGGCAATATCGACTCCATGGTGGCCCACTACACGGCGGCGAAGAAGCGCCGCAGCGTGGACCTTTACAGCCCCGGCGGGAAAATGGGCCTGCGGCCGGACCGGCCCACCATCGTTTACGCCAACCGCGCCCGGGAGGCCTTCCCGGGCGCGCCCATCGTCATCGGCGGCCTGGAGGCCAGCCTGCGCCGCTTTGCGCACTACGATTACTGGGATGACAAGGTGCGCCGGGCCATCCTCTTCGACGCCCAGGCGGACCTGCTGGTCTACGGCATGGGCGAATACGCCACCCGGGAGATCGCCCGCCGTCTGGCGGCGGGCGTGCCGGCGGCGGAGATCACCGACGTGCGGGGCACGGCCTACGCCGCCGCATCGCCGGAGACGTGCGCGTTCCCGGCAGTGGAATGCGCCTCCTTTGAAGCGGTCTGCGCCGACAAGCGGGCCTATGCGGAGGCGACGATGCTCCAGTACGAGGAGCACGATCCCATCCGGGGGCGGGCGGTGGCGCAGCAGCACGGGCGGCGCTGGCTTATCGTCAACCCGCCGGCCATGCCGCTGAACACAGAAGAACTGGACGCGGTGGCGGAGCTGCCTTATATGCGCGCCGTTCACCCGATGTACGACGCCCAGGGCGGCGTGAAGGCCATCGACGAGGTGCGCTTTTCCGTCACCCACAACCGCGGGTGCTTCGGCAACTGCAATTTCTGCTCCCTGGCGTTCCACCAGGGGCGCATGATCACCTCCCGCAGCCACGAAAGCGTGATTCGGGAGGTGGAGGCCTTTACCCATGATCCGGAGTTCAAAGGCTATGTGTCCGATGTGGGCGGCCCCTCGGCCAATTTCCGGCATCCGTCCTGCAAAATGCAGATGAAGCACGGCCTGTGCCGCCATAAAAACTGCCTGGCGCCCACGCCCTGCAGGAATCTGGACGCTGACCACAGCGACTATACAAAGCTTCTGCAAAAGCTGCGGGCCGTTCCGGGCGTCAAAAAAGTATTCGTCCGCTCGGGCATCCGCTACGATTATATGCTCCAGGACAAGAACGACGCTTTTTTTCGGGAGTTGGTCCAATATCACATCAGCGGACAGCTGAAGGTGGCGCCGGAGCACTGCGTGGCCTCGGTGCTGGACTACATGGGAAAGCCCCATTTCGACGTGTTTGAGGCGTTCTGGGAAAAATACCGGCAGATCAACAAAAAGCAGGGCAGGGAGCAGTATCTCGTGCCCTACCTCATGTCTTCCCACCCGGGCTGCACGCTGCGCGACGCAGTGGCGCTGGCGGAATTCCTCCACAGGACGGGCCATCATCCCGAGCAGGTCCAGGACTTTTACCCCACCCCCGGTACGCTGAGCACCTGTATGTATTACACGGGCATCGACCCGCGCACCATGGAACCGGTGTATGTGGCCCGGGACCCCCGCGAAAAGGCGCTGCAGCGGGCCCTTTTGCAGTGGAACCGGCCGGAGCTGCGCGGCCTGGTGGAAGAAGCCCTGCGCCGGGTCCATCGGGAGGACCTGATCGGCTATGACAGGCACTGCCTCATCCGGCCCGCCGGCGGCAGGGAACGGACGGCGGAAAAACGGCCGCTCCGCGCCGCGCCGGAGCGGGGCGCGAAGAAACCCCGGGCGGAAAAATGCGCGCCCGCATCCCGCGGCGGCCGCCGGGGCTTTGCCGCGGCGGAAAAGCCCCGCGCCCCGGCCCTGCGCCCCTCTCAGAAGCGCAGCGGGAAAAACAACACCGGAAGACACAGAAAGGGCTGAGAACCATGCCAGATCATTTTGTCAGACTGATCCCCTGCATCCACACCTACCGCACGAATGAAAACAGCGCCCGCGCAGCGGTAGAACTGCTGAAGACCCTGGTGGAGGCGGAGGAAGTCGCCTTTTGCCAGCGGGACAGCGCCGCCTTCGTGGGCTGCGGCGCGCCGGAGCGCATCGTCTGCCCCCGCTGCGGCGCGGCGGTGGACCGCGCCTGGTGGCGGGAAAAGCTGGAGGAGATGGAGCGGCGGGATCACTTTTTCATCCTGGAGCAGGAAATGCCCTGCTGCGGGAAGGAAGTCAGCTTCAATCAGCTGAAATACGAGCCGCCCTGCGGCTTTTCTGCCCTGGAATTCACGATCAAGAATCCGAAAACGCCCGTGACGCAGGAAGTCATCGACCGGCTGAGCGGGCAGTTCGGCCTGCTGTTCCGAAAAGTGGAAACGGGCGCATCCTGAAAAAAGCGGCGAAGCCTGAGGGCTTCGCCGCTTTTTGGCGTCCGGCGCGGCGGCTCAGCGGACGCCGGTCATGCTTACACCGGGGTTCGTGGTGTTTTGGGTACTGCCGGTGGCGCCGTTCCCATAGATGGCGCCGGCTCCGGCGCCGGTGTTGGCTTTGCTGTTCTGCTGAGGCAGGGCGGCGCGGGTATCCTCCTTCATGCGGCCGTTTTCCAGGGCGTTGTCCAGGGCGTTCTTCATGTCCGCTTCGCCGTCCTTCACGCTGTGCTCGGCGTCCTCGCCGAAGTCTTCTGCGGCGCGGCGGGCGTTTTCCAGGTCCTGCGCCGCTTCGCCCTTGACGGCGGCGCGGGAGGAGCGGCTGTCGCTTTCGGGGGCGCCGCTTCCCGCGTCATCCGGGGCTGCGCCGCAGGCGGCCAGGGTGAGCGCCATCGCACAGGCCAGCGCGGCGGCGGCCAGTTTCACTCTGCGTTGTTCCAAGATCCTCTCTCCTTTCACTGCTCAGAAAATGAAGCGCTTCAGATGTAGTATCTGCGCCGGCGGGAAAAATAAAGCAGCCTTTTCCTGCCTTTTTCCGGAAAAGAAGGCCCGAGGGGCATTTTTCCATCTTTCCAGGCGTATGATTTTGCATTATAATAAAAATAACAAAGATGCGGAGGGCATTTCGAAAGGTTCGGCGGGCGACCGCCGCGGCGCGCCGGAAGGCGCGCGGAGAAAGGAGGATGCGTGTGCATAGAAAGAGATGCTGGATCTGCGGCGCGGGAGAGTTCACGTCCCGGCTGCTCGCTCCCCGGCCCGGCGACCTGGTGGTGGCCGCCGACGGCGGGCTGGAATATCTGCGCCGGCTGCACGTCCTGCCCCAGCACATTCTGGGCGATTTCGACTCTCTGGGCTACCGCCCGGAGGGGGAGAACGTGTCGGCCTATCCGCCGGAAAAGGACGACACGGACATGATGTTGGCCGTGAAATACGGCCTGGAAAACGGCTGCGGCTCCTTTTTGATCTACGGCGGCCTGGGCGGCCGGCTGTCCCACACCATGGCGAACCTGCAGGTCCTGCGCTTTTTGTGCCAGCGGGGCTGCCGCGGCCTGCTGATCGACGGCGGGAGCATCGTCACCATGATCCAGAACGAGCGCCTTTGCTTTGCCCAGACCTGCGAGGGGATGCTTTCCGTATTCGCCCAAGGCGGCGCGGCGCTGGGCGTGTCCATCCGGGGCCTGAAATACCCGTTGGAGGACGGGACGCTGATGCCGGATTATCCCCTGGGGACCAGCAACGAGTTTTGCGGCGAGGATGCCCAGGTGGAAGTGCGGGACGGCGCGCTGCTGCTGGTCTGGGAGAGCACGCAGTCGGATTTCAGCCTGATGCGCTGGCAGACCCTTTGACAGATGAAGACGGAAATACTATAATAACGGCAAAATTTGTTTGCGAAAGGGGCGCTGCTGCATGCGGATTGGTGCGCTGGAAGCCGGCGGGACGAAAATGGTCTGCGCTGTGGGAAATGAACGGGGCGAGGTGCTGGAGCGCACCCGGATCCCCACGGGCGCGCCGGCGGAGACCATCGCCGCCATGACGGACTGGTTCCGGGACAAGAAGATCGCGGCCCTGGGCATCGGCTGTTTCGGCCCCATCGACCTGCGCCGCGCGTCGAAAACTTACGGCTATATCACCACCACGCCGAAGCCCGGCTGGGCGCACTGCGACATCGTGGGTGCGTTCCGGCGGGCCCTGGGCGTTCCCGTGGGATTTGACACGGATGTGAACGCCTCGGTTCTGGGCGAGGTGACCTATGGCCAGGCCCGGGGGCTGCAGACCGTGCTCTACCTCACCGTGGGCACGGGCATCGGCCTGGGCGTTTATGTGAACGGGCAGCTGCACCACGGCATCCTCCATCCCGAGGGGGGCCATGTGCTGCTGCGCCGCCACCCCCACGACCGCTGGCAGGGCCGCTGCCCCTATCATCCGGACTGCCTGGAGGGGCTGGCCAGCGGCCCGGCCATTGAAGAGCGCTGGGGAAAGCCCGCCGCTCTTTTGGTGGACCGGGAGGAGGCCTGGGCGATCGAGGCCTATTATATCGCTCAGGCGCTGACGGATTATATCTGTGTCCTGGCGCCGGAGCAGATCATTCTGGGCGGCGGCGTGCTGCACCAGCGGCAGCTGCTGCCCCTGGTGCGCAGCGAAACGGCGCGGCTGCTCAACGGCTATCTCGCCGCGGAGGCGCTGCAGGATATGGACGCGTATATCGTGGGCGAATCGCTGGGCGGCGACCAGGGTATCCTGGGCTGCCTGGAGCTTGGCCGCATGGAATGGGAGCAAAACCAGAAAGGGGTACACGATGGACGAGCATAAGGAAACGCTGGAACAGACGGCGCAGGAGGTGCCTGCACAGGAGAGCGCCGCGCAGGAAAACGCGCCGGAGGACAAGACCCCGGCGGAGCTGCCGCGGGGCCTGCGGCCGATGGACCGGGTCATTTTCGTTTTGGCCATGGTGGGCGTGCTGTGCGGCGGCAACGGCCTGGGCATCGTGGCCGCCGGCGTGTACTGGAAGCTGACGGGGAACGTGGGCGGCGCGATCCTGATCATCGTGTGCGTCACCACGGCCGCGATCCTGGCGGCGGTGCTGATCGCGCTGTTTTATCAGCACTATGTGAAAAAACATCTGAAGTGAGGACAAGAAAACCATGATCTATCAGAATATGACGGAGCTCATCGGCGGCACGCCGCTGGTGGCTCTGCAGAATTACGCGAAAAACCGGGGCCTTTCCGCGCGGCTCCTGGCCAAGCTGGAGCGGCAGAATCCTGCCGGCAGCGCCAAGGACCGCATTGCCCTGGGCATGATCCTCGACGCAGAGGAGCGGGGCGTTCTCCGGCCCGGCGCGACGATTATCGAGCCCACCTCGGGCAACACCGGCATCGGCCTGGCCGCCGTGGCGGCGGCCAGAGGCTACCGCTCCATGTTCGTCATGCCCGAGACCATGAGCGTGGAGCGCCGCAAGCTGCTGGCGGCCTACGGCGCGGAGATCGTCCTGACGCCCGGCGCGGCCGGTATGCAGGGCGCTGTGGACCGGGCAGAGGCGCTGGCGCGGGAGATCCCCGGCGCGCTGGTGCTGGGCCAGTTTGAAAATCCGGCCAACCCCCGCGCCCATTACCGCACCACCGGCCCCGAGATCTGGAAGGATACCGAAGGCCAGGTGGACGTGTTCGTGGCGGGCATCGGCACCGGCGGCACCCTGTCCGGCGCAGGCCGCTTCCTCAAGGAGCAGCGCGCGGATATCCGCGTCGTGGGCGTGGAGCCCGCCGCGTCGCCCCTGCTGACGGAGGGCCGCGCCGGCGGACACGAGATCCAGGGCATCGGCGCAAACTTCGTGCCGGCGACCCTGGACCGCACGGTTTACGACGAGATCATCGACGTGCCCAACGAGGCGGCGTATCCCGCGGCCCAGGCCCTGGCCCGGGAGGAGGGGCTGCTGGTGGGCATTTCCTCCGGCGCGGCTCTCTGGGCGGCCACGGAGCTGGCCGGGCGGCCGGAGAATGCTGGCAAGACCATCGTGGTCCTGCTGCCGGATACCGGCGAGCGCTATCTTTCCACCAAACTGTTCCCGGAGGTGTGAGCGGTGAAACTCATCGTTGTGGACGGCCAGGGCGGCGGCATGGGCAAGGCCATCGCCGCCCAGATGCGCAAAGCCTTCCCCAAGGCGGAGATCCTGGCCCTGGGCACCAATTCCGCCGCCACGGCGGCCATGCTGAAGGGAGGGGCCACCGCCGGCGCCACAGGGGAAAACGCGATCCTCTCCAACTGCGCCGCGGCGGAGAAGGAGGATTATATCCTCGGCACCCAGGGCATCTGCCTGGCAGACGCCATGCTGGGGGAGATCTCCCCGGCCATTGCCGCGGCGGTGAGCCGCAGCCGCGCGCGCAAGCTGCTGCTGCCCATGAGCGCCTGCGGCGTGCGCGTCATGGGCGTGACGGAACGGGCGCTGTCGGAGTATCTGCGGGAGATGACTGAAGCCGTCGGCGCGCCCTGCGGCGACGGACAGTAAAACAATACTGAAGCATACCGAACAATACCAAATCATTCAAAACGACCCTGCGCGGCTGTTTCTGTGCCGGCGCCCATTTTTGTGAATGGGCGCCGGCGCTTTTTATATAAAATGGCAGCAAAGTGAGGAAGATCGCCTATAATTGACAAAAAATAGACGATCTTCCAGGAAAAACATTGTGAAATTTCAAATTATGCTTGCGCTTGTCGGCGGCGGGTGCTATGGTGAAACCGAAAGGAAGAGGAAGCCCCGCGGCAGGCCATCGCCGCCGGCCGGAGGGTCCCGGCTTCCGGAAATTTATTCCATCCAAAGTCACCTGCGCGCATCGCGCCGCCTTGTCCGTGCAGGGCGGCAAAAACACGCGGGAAACATGAAAGGAGTTGCTTGATCATGAAAACGATCCACGGCGTGACACTGCAGGACAAATATCAGCTTTTCATCGGCGGCCAATGGCGCGACGCGTCCGACGGCGCAACCTTCAAGACAAAATGTCCCGCCGACGGCGAAGTCCTGGCGGAATGCGCCCAGGCGACCCGCGAAGATGTGGACGACGCGGTCAAGGCTGCCTGGAAGGCCTTTGAGACCTGGAAGAACGTTCCGGTCAACGAGCGGGCCGTGATCCTGAACAAGATCGCCGATATCATCGATGAAAATAAAGAATTCCTGGCCATGGTGGAATCCCTGGACAACGGCAAGCCCATCCGCGAGACCATGGCGGTGGATGTCCCCATGTCGGCCCAGCATTTTCGCTATTTCGCCGGCTGCATCATGGCCGAGGAGGGCAGCGCCAACATCCTGGGCACCGACACCATGAGCCTGATCCTGCGCGAGCCCATCGGCGTCGTGGGACAGATCGTCCCCTGGAACTTCCCGTTCCTGATGGCGGCGTGGAAGCTGGCCCCCGTGCTGGCCAGCGGCTGCTGCACCGTGTTCAAGCCCTCCAGCACTACGTCCCTGAGCGTGCTGGAGCTGGCCCGCCTGATCCAGGATGTGGTCCCTGCGGGCGTGTTCAACGTGATCACGGGCTCCGGCGGCAAGTCTGGCCAGTACATGCTGGAGCATCCCGGCTTCCGCAAGCTGGCCTTCACCGGCTCCACCGAGGTCGGCCGCGACGTGGCCCTGGCGGCCGCCCAGAAGCTGATCCCCGCTACGCTGGAGCTGGGCGGCAAGAGCGCCAACATCTTCTTTGACGACTGCAAGTGGGAAATGGCCATGGATGGCCTGCAGATGGGCATCCTGTTCAACCAGGGCCAGGTCTGCTGCGCCGGCTCCCGCGTGTTCGTCCAGGAGGGCATTTACGACAAATTCGTGGAGGAGGCCGCCAAGCGCTTCAACGCCGTCAAGGTCGGCATGCCCTGGGCGGCGGACACCCAGATGGGCTCCCAGATCGACGAGGGCCAGCTGAAGAAGATCCTCAGCTATGTGGAGATCGGCAAGGAAGAGGGCGCGAAGGTGGCCTGCGGCGGCGCCCGCTACGACGAGGGTGATCTGGCCAAGGGCGCGTTCATGCGGCCCACGCTGCTGGTGGATGTCACCAACGACATGCGCGTGGCCCAGGAGGAGATCTTCGGGCCTGTGGCCGTGGTTATCAAGTTCAAGGACGAGGCCGACGTGATTGCCATGGCCAACGACAGCGTCTACGGCCTGGGCGGCGCCGTCTGGACCCGCGACATCAACCGCGCCATCCGCGTGGCCCGCGCCATCGAGACCGGCCGTATGTGGGTCAACACCTATAACTCCATCCCCGAGGGCGCGCCCTTCGGCGGCTACAAGGAGTCCGGTATCGGCCGAGAGACCCACAAGGTCATCCTGGAGCATTACACCCAGATGAAGAACATCATGATCAACCTCAGCGAAGAGCCCACAGGTTTTTACCCCAAGCCCTGAGAGCACGCTGTTCTCTTGATATCTCCTGCATTCCTCTGATCTGTCCCAAATCAAAAAAGACGTCCCGGAAGCCATCGGCTTCCGGGACGTCTTTTTTGCGTTGTCAAAGAGCGGCAGAGTGAGCGGCGGCGTGGGCCTTGATCCTCTGCCAGGTCTCGTCGCTCAGGTCGTGCTCGATGCGGCAGGCGTCGGCGCGGGCGGTCTCGGGGGAGACGCCCAGGCGGATGAGCAGATCCGTCAGGATCCGGTGGCGTTCGTAAATGCGCGCGGCGATCTCCATGCCCGCCGGCGTCAGCGTGATGAGGCTGCCGGCGTCCATTTCGATCAGGCCGCTCTCGCGCAGTTTTTTCATGGCGATGCTGACGCTGGGCTTGGAAAAGTTCAGCTCGTTGGCGATGTCGATGGAGCGGACCTGCCCCTTCTTTTCCCGCAGCATCAGAATGGCCTCCAGATAATCTTCCGCGGATTCGTGAACGTGCATCGTCCGCATCACCTCCCTGTTTTCTTATAGAATAGCACAGAAAACGGGAAAGAAGCAAGGAAAAGATTGCCTGCCGGGGACAGATGCGGTATACTATACCATACTCTGGAAAGCATAAAGGATGAGGGCGTTTGGAACGAGTTTTGTGCATTTTGATCGGCTATGTGTTCGGCCTGGTGCTGTTTGCGGAGATCATTTCCCGCGCGCGCCTGAAAAAGAGCGCCCGGGACATCGGCAGCCACAATCCCGGCACGGCGAATATCACCCGGCAGATGGGAATCAAATGGGGCCTTGTGGTGCTGGCGGGGGATCTTTTGAAAACCGCGGCGGCCTGCTGGCTCTGCACGGCGCTGTTTCCGGAACTGGGGCGGCTGGCGTACCTCTGGGCGGGCCTGGGCGTGACGCTGGGGCACAATTTCCCGGTGTGGGCAAAATTCCGCGGCGGCAAGGGCGTGGCGACGACCTGCGCGTTTCTGGTGCTGTTTTCTCCGCTGTGGTGCGGGCTGTGCGCGGTGCTGGGCGGCGCGGTGGTGCTGCTCACGGGATATCTCCCCGTGGCGGCGGTGGTCATCACGGCGGCGGCCCTGCTGCCCCTTTGGCACTTTGCCGGCGCGGAGGGCCTGGCGCTGGGGATCGCGGCCCTTGTTTTGATGATCCTGCGCCACCGGCCGGGGCTTCTGCGCGCCCTGCGGGGCGAGGAACGGCGGGCCCTGCGGAAAAAGAAATCCCCGGACTGAGAAATGGGAAAAATTCACTGATTGTTTACACTTCGGCGCGGCGGAGCGATTTACTTTTTCCTGCGCCGATGGTACAATACCCATAGAAAGCGCACCACCCGTGCGCGGCGGGAAACCGCAGAATACAAAGGCAGAGTTTTTCAAAAGGAGTTGTGTGATCATGGCAGAGTTCAGTTTCAAAAACATTTTTCTGGCGGGCGTCGGCGCCACGGCCTATTCCTTTGAAAAGGCCCAGGAGCTGGTGGACGACCTGGTGAAAAAAGGCGAGCTGACCGTTCAGCAGGGCAAGGTCGTCAATGAAGAGCTCAAGCACAACATGTCGCAGAAGCTGCGCAGCGCGGCCGACAGCATCGAGGGCGTGAAAGCGGGAGAGGGCGCGGAAGAGGCCGCCGCGGAGAGCGCCGGCGATCTGCTGGACCAGGTGGACGCAATGACCGCCGAACAGCGCCAGGCGCTGAAGGAAAAGCTGGAGCAGCTGGAAAAAGAAGAAGCATAAGTCATGGCGGAGCAGCGGAAGGGCGAAACGCCGGAGCCGCAGCTCCGGCGCGCAAAAAAGAACGGCAGCCGCCTGCATGAGATCGTCGAGATCCTGCGCCGCAACGACATTATCCATGGCCTGACGCCCCAGAAGCTGCGCGTCATGCTGGAGGAACTGGGCCCCACGTTCGTCAAGCTGGGGCAGATCATGTCCATGCGTTCGGACATGCTGCCCCAGCGCTACTGCGACGAGCTGAAAAAGCTCCGCTCCGCCGTGGCGCCCATGCCTTTTGAAACGGTGCAGGAGATTATCGCCGAACAATATCAGAAGCCGCCTGAGGAGGTATTCTCTTTTATCAGAGAAAAACCCCTCGGGTCGGCTTCTGTCGCCCAGGTACACGCGGCCAGGCTCAAAGACGGGCGCGACGTGGTGATCAAGGTCCAGCGCCGGGGCATCCACCAGATCATGGAGCAGGACATCGCCATCATGCGCCGGGCGGCCCATCTGCTGCGCATCGTGCCCAAGGCCGGCGACGTGATCGACTTTAACGGCCTGCTGGACGAATTCTGGACCGTGTCCCAGCAGGAGATGAACTTCCTGGTGGAGGCCGATCACCTGGAGCATTTTGCCGCGCTGAACGACGGCGTGGCCTATGCCACCTGCCCGAAGGTCTATAAGGACTTGAGCACTGCCAGCGTTCTGGTGATGGAAGACATCGAGGGCATCCCCATCGACCAGACCGAGCGCCTGCGCGCCGCCGGATACGATATCGACGAGATCGGCGAAAAGCTGGCCGACAACTATATCAAGCAGATCCTGGACGACGGATTTTTCCACGCCGACCCCCATCAGGGGAACCTGGTCATCCGCGGCGGAAGGATCATCTGGCTGGACCTGGGCATGGTGGGCGTACTGTCCAACCGCGACCGCTCCCTGCTGCGCCGGGCCATGCTGGCGGTGACCCGCCAGGATATTTACGAACTGGAAAACGCCATTTTG
Organism: Candidatus Pseudoscillospira falkowii; assembly: GCA_904374485.1. GTDB lineage: Bacteria > Bacillota > Clostridia > Oscillospirales > Oscillospiraceae > Pseudoscillospira > Pseudoscillospira falkowii. The sequence continues at coordinate 32,789 of CAJFFX010000022.1, forward strand.
TCCATCGGCGTCGTCAAGGGCAAGGTCAACCACAACGAGATGTACGAGGATATCCGCATTTTTGTGGACCGCTACGGCACCAGCGACCTTGCAGAGCTGAACCTGGGCAAAGTGCTCTCCGAAATGATGGACATCGCCGCCAAGCACCAGATCGGCCTGCCCAACACCGTGACCATGCTGGTGCGCGGCGTGCTGACCATCGAGGGCGTGCTGGAGGACTGCTGTCCCCAGACCAGCCTGATGGAGATTTTGGTGCGGCACTTCTCTGCGTCGGCCTTCAGCGGCGCCGACGCCGAGCGGCGGATGCGCCACATGCTGCACAAGTTTTCCGGCAGCGCCGAAAAAATCTCGGACATCCCCCTGAACCTGGCGGACATCATCAAAATGACCGTGCGGGGGCAGACGAAGCTCAATCTGGAGCTGACCGGCTCGGAAGAGCCGATCGCCAAACTGGACCGGATGGTGGACCGCCTGATTTTCGGCATCATCGACGGGGCCCTGCTCATCGGTTCGAGCATGCTGTGCACCACCAATATGGACCCGAAGATCATGGGCATCCCCGCCCTGGGGGCAGGGGGCTTTCTGATCGCGTTCCTGCTGGCCGGCGGGCTGCTGCTCGATATTTTCAAAAAGCGGCAGTGACCGCCCCGGCGGAAGAAAAAACAACAACAAACGGAGTGAACGGAATTTATGAAGAAACGACTGAAATGCGGCGCGCTGGCGCTGACCCTGGTTTTAGCGCTGGGCCTGCTGGCCGGCTGCGGCCCTGCGACCACCGGCGGCGGAGACGAGGACCCGGGAAGCGCCCCGGAGGAAACGCCCCAGAGCGAGACGGAACTGCTCAGCGGCAAGCATCATGTGCAGATCGCTGTGCAGGATTACGGCACCATCACCCTGGAACTGGACGCGGACGCCGCCCCCGTCACGGTGACGAATTTTGTGAATCTGGCGCAGGCGGGCTTTTATGACGGCCTGACCTTCCACCGCATCGTGCCCGGCTTTGTGATCCAGGGCGGCGATCCGGCGGGCAACGGCACCGGCGGCAGCGACGAGACTATCGTCGGCGAGTTTTCCGCCAACGGCCATGAGAACCCCATCTCCCATGTTCGGGGCACCATTTCCATGGCCCGTTCCCAGGATTACGACAGCGCCAGCAGCCAGTTCTTCATCGTGCTGGAGGATGCGGCCTATCTGGATGGGCAGTACGCCGCTTTCGGCACAGTCACCGAGGGCATGGAGATCGCGGATCAGATCTGCGAGCACACGCCGGTGGCGGATATGAACAGCGGTTCGGTGGACCCGGCGGACCAGCCGGTAATCACGTCGGTGACGGTTTTGGACTGACCGGCGGCAAAACAGCGCGGGCGGCGTCACGCCTCCCGCGCTGTTTTGCCGCCGG
>CAJFFX010000023.1 GCA_904374485.1 Candidatus Pseudoscillospira falkowii
GGCGGGCGGCCCCGCCGGCCCGGGGTGCCGGCGGGGCCGCAGCGCAGTTGCGGCGCGGCAAACTTGCAATTTTGCTTATCCTTCTGCCGCGCAGCCGTCCTCTTTCATGCTGAAGAGATAATAGCGGTTGTGGCTGTCGCGTTTTGCATATTCCATCCATGCCTTGAATTCTCCGTCGGGATAGTGCTCCATCTCGCGGTATTTGCAGTCCTCCGCCAGAATGGCCAGGGAGGTGCGCAGGATGTGGCCGTTTTCGATGACCTTGCCCTCGCGGCCCTCCTCGTGGAACTTGTCGGGCAGCTGGGAGGGGTCCAGCACCACCACGGTCTCGCCGTCGTCCTCGATGGCCACCACGGCCACATAGTGGCCGCCGTGGGAAAACAGGCCCACATAGCCGTCCTCAGGCCGGTCGCCGGTGACGTTGGCCACGGCCATGCCGCCGCGCTTGAGATGGGCGCGCAGCAGCTCCGGATCGTCCGTCATCACCAGGTCCAGGTCAAACCGCTCGGCCACATAGGGCGCCAGGCGGTCCATATCGGTGCCGGGGCTGTGGTTGGCGTTCACGGCCAGGGACAGCTCCAGGCAGTCGATCAGGGAAAATTCCCGGCCCGTCAGGTTCGTGACCACCATGGAGGCCGAGCACAGGCCGCAGCCGGCAGAGCGCACCGTGGAGTCGGTGCGGGTCCACTCGGGCAGATCCGTCAGCGTGGGGTAGGCAACATGGGGATAATTCGTCTGGTTCAGATAGTAATACATAAGCGTGATCCTCCCTTTTTATTGCGCCGCGCGGTGCAGGCAGTAGCTCCCCTGCCCCGCGTCCTCGACAAAAGTGCTGTAAAATTCCCGCATGGCGCGCACGAGATAGTCCGTGTCCTTCGCGCCCGCCGTTTCATAGGGCGAGTGCATGGCCAGCTGGGCAAGGCCGATGTCCACCATGTTCAGCGACACCTGGGCCGTGGAGAGATTGCCCAGGGTGCTGCCGCCGAGGATGTCCGAATGGTTGTGGAACACCTGGGTGGGCACGCCCGCCTTTTCGCAGATGGCGCGGAACAGCGCCGCGGAGACGGAATCGGTGCAGTATTTCTGGTTGGCGCTGAATTTGAGCACCACGCCGCCGTTCATGTGGGGGTGGTTCGTCAGGTCCGCCGCGTCCAGATGGGCCGGGTGTACCGCGTGGGCGTTGTCCGCCGACACCATGAAGCTGGAGGCCAGGGCGGCGAGGTAATCCTCATGGCTGCGGCCCAGGGCTTCGTTGATGCGCTCCAAGGTGTCCAGGAGCACGGTGCCCGCCGCGCCCTGTTTCGTGCCGCTGCCCACCTCTTCATTGTCGAACACGGCGTAAACGGAGGCGGTATCCGGATGGCCGCCCTGCAGGAAGCCCTGGAGGTTTGCATAGGTACACTGCAAATCGTCCAGCTTCGGCGAGGAGACGTATTCCCCATGGGCGCCCCACACCACGCCGCGGCTGCGGCAGTAGAGGAACAGGTCGGTGCCCAGGATGTCCTCCTTTTTGACGCCGGCGTTCTCCGCCACCAGATCCATAAACGTGCCCGCGGCGGTCTCGTCGCCCAGCAGGGGCAGCATGTCCTTCTGGACGCTGTATTTATAGCCGTCGTTGACGTCCCGGTTCATGTGGATGGCCAGGTTCGGGATCATCAGCAGGTCCCGATCGATGTTGACGAGCCTCGAGACTAAGCGGTCCCCCTGCCGCACTACGATCTTGCCGGCCACGGACAAAGGCCGGTCGAACCAGGGCGCGCAGAGCATGCCGCCGTATTTTTCCACATTCAGCCGGGTATAGGCCCCGTCTACCACGACGTCCATGTTCTCCTTGATCTTGAAGGTGGGGGAATCACAGTGGGACGCGGCGATCTGGAAGCCCCGCAGCGCGCCGGCGGGCAGCTTGAAGGCCAGGATCGCCGACAGGTTGCGCCGCACGAAATAGCGTCCGCCGGGGCGCAGCGTCCACTTCTCGCCCTCGCGCAGCTCCGTGAAGCCAGCCCCGCCCAGGATACCCGCAATATTCTCCACCGCGTGGTAGCAGCTGGGGCTCTTTTGAATAAATTCGATCAGTTCTCTGGAAAGATCCGACATTCCAGCGCCTCCTTTGTTTTTGCTGTGCAATAGGTTATCGTGATTTTCTATTATATACTACTTTTCCCCGTCTGAAAAGGTCCTCCCCGCTTGCGCAGGAAAAATAAAAGCGGCGGGCCAAAGCCCGCCGCAAAAAGCCTCGCAGCGTTCGCGCCCGCAGACGCGAATCAAGTAAGATCCGTTTTCCCCCGGGACCGGCGCCTCGGGAAAAACACCGCTCAGCCTGTAAGCGTGGGGTTTGCCCGCCGCCGCGGGCAAAATCCTGCGCGCAGCAGGCTGCAACTTGCTACAGGAAAAGGCGCCGCCTTTTCCTGTAATTAAGTTAAGAAAAGAGTTCGTCCAGGATGCGCACGACCAGGGTGCGGGGCAGCATGACGCGCAGGCCGCTCTCTTTCTCGATAGCCCGCTTCATGGCCACGGAATAGCCCATGCAGTCCGTGCAGACGAAAGCCAGGTCCTTACCCCTGAAAAAACCCGCGGCCTTCCGCACATCCTCAAACGCCCCGTAGGGCGAAGCGTGGGTCACTTCGATGTCCACGCCGCTCTCTCCCCAGTAATGATAGGCCTGCTCCACCTGATTCGCCGTGGGGACCAGAAGGCCGATCTTCCGGCCGTCGGCCAGCTTCTGCACCACAGAGTGGAACAGCTCCTGGGGTTCCAGCAGCAGCACGCGGTGGCGGAATTTCGGGAACACGCCGGTGCAGAAGAGGATGATGGCGTCGGCGCCCTCCGCCTCCGCCTGGTCGATCTTCTCCTGGACCAGGGGCGTGACGAAGCGCTCGGCAAACATGGCCTGGCGGCCGTCCCGCATGCGGGAGACCAGGACCTCGTCCCCCTCGGCGGGGGCAAAGCGCGCCATGATCTCCTCATAGGAATAATCATCCAGCGCGCCGTATTCCCGCAGTTCCATGCCGGCGGGCAGCAGGGGCAGGATGTCGGCCGTGATATCCGTCCGGGGGGCCTGGCCGATGGTGATGGCCGCGAGAACCGCCTTGGCGCTCATCTCACTGCTCCTTGCCGAAGGTCTGGAACTGGTTCATGGTGCCGTAGAGCTCGATGAGGTGGTTGAATTCCTTTTCGCTGTAGAAGGACACCTTGCCCTCGCCATAGCCCTTGGCCACTTCCACGGCAAAACGGGCCGCCACTTCCACATCCTCGGGATGGCTGGCACCGGTGGCGCAGCCGGCCACAGGCTGCTCGGTGGTGATAGCCACGCCGACCACGGGGGCGTTCGTCGCCGTGGCGGGCTGCAGAATGCTGTTCAGATGGTGCAGGTCGTTGCCGTAAGGCGTGATGTCCTGCTGGGCGCAGGGGAAAATGGCGGGCAGCTTGCCGGTGACGCGGGTCATCACGTCCATCAGGTCGTTGCTGACCTCCAGGATATAACCTTCCTTGATGGTGTTGGAGATGGCGATGCCGTTGAGGTTGATCACCCGGTTGCCCTTGGTGGTGTCAATGGACAAAATAGCGTCCATATTCTCTTCCACGTCCATGCGGTTGTTCAGCTCCATATCGATGGGGGAATCCATAAAGGGCACGGGGAAGTGATCCTGGGTGGGCGCATCGGGGCAGATGTGGGTAGACACGATGACATCGCCCTCCAGCACATCGCCGTTCTTGTGCATCTCCGCCAGCTTCAGGCCCGCGGCCAAGGCCGCCAGCGCGCCGTCGCCGTCGGAGGTGAAGCCGATGACCTCGGGCCGGGCGCCGAGGCCGCCCAGACGGCCGATGATGCCCAAGGTGGGGGCGGTGCCGCCGGAAGACTTGCCGTTCTTGCCGTGGATGAACACCTTGATGCAGTCCGTGGAGCCCTTGTCGCCCTGGACGGTCTCTACCTTGACGCCGTCGGCGCCGCGCTCAAGCATCAGCTTTTCGATGGTCGCGCCGCAAGCCTGGGGCGTGTCAAGCAGTTCAAACAATTCCAAAACCTGTTTCAGCAGCATGGTCTTTTTTCCTCCTGTATCTGGAAAATTTGAGTGATTTCGAACGGTTCTTAGTTTATCCCAATCCCCATCTTTCGTCAATAGCCGCGCTCAAGAATTCTGCCGCGCGGCGCTCCATTCGTTCCACATCGCAAAGGCGACGATCAGCACGCCGCCGAAAAGCTGCAGCGGCGCGGTGCGCTCCCCCAGCACCGCCGCCGAAAGAAACACGGCCACCGCCGGATCGAGATAGCTGAGCACCGCCGTCTCCTGGCCCCGCAGCCGCCGCAGGGCGGAAAAATAGAGGCAGTAGGCCCCGAAAGTATGGACGAACCCCACCGCCAACAGGCACGCCCAGCCAGCGCGGGACAAGCCGCCCAGGGAAAGGCCGCCGGTGAGCGCCACATAGGGCGCCAGCACCGCCGCCGCGGCCAGGAACTGCACAAAAGTCCGCTGCAGCCCCGCCGCCTCCGGCACGCTCTTGTTCAGCAGGATCACGGCGGCGTAAAACACCGCCGCCGAAAGGCCCAGCAGCATGCCCCGCAGCGGCGCGCTGCCCGCGCCGTCCCCCGCGCCGATCACCAGCACCAGTCCCGCCGTGGAGCACAAAAAGCACACAAGCTGCCGCCCCGTCAGCTTCTCCCGGAACAAAAGGGGACAGGCGATCATCACCAGCGCGGGCGCAAAGTAATAGCTCAGCGTGGCCAGGGAGATCGTCGTGTACCGGTACGCCTCAAAGAGCAATATCCAGTTGACGCCCATGGCCGCACCGGAGAGCAGCAGCTGCGGCAGGGCCGCGCGGATCTCTTTTGAAATTTTCTCCCGCCGCAGCAGGAACAGCGCCCCCAGCAGAACCGCCGCCATCAGCGCCCGGCACAATGCCAGGGCCGCCGAGGAAAGGTCGATCTGCCGCACAAAGAGCCCCAGCGTGCCAAAGACGGCCATGGCCAGCACCAGCTGCAGCCGGGCCGTATTTTCTCTCATGGGCGCTCCCCCGTTCTGTTTTTTTGTATTTCACAGGGGCAGAAACGGCCTGCGCCGCCTCCGCCCCTCTGCTTTCAGTCCTTTTCCGCCGCGGCGCCGGTGTAGGAATGGTCCACCTGGATCACCGCGAAATAGCGGTGCCCCTCCAGGCCGCCGACAAAGCGCTTCAGCCGCTCCGCCACTTCCCCGTCGCTCAGGCGGAACCGGTAGGGCAGCACGACGTCGAAAATCACGTTGGTGTGGGTCGGGCCGGTGACCAGGCGGAAATCGTGGAGGCTCAGGCTGGGGTCGATGCGGTGCAGCTCTCCCTCCACCCGGGTCTTCAATGCCTGGACCGCCGGGTCGTCGGTGACGATGGGGTCCATGTGGATCACGGCGTCGCACTTCAGCTCCCGGCGCAGGTCACCTTCGATGTTGTCGATGGTGTCGTGGAGGGCCAGGATATCCCCGTGGGCCGGCACCTCAGCATGGAGAGAGATCATGGTGCGGCCGGGTCCGTAGTTGTGGACCATCAGGTCGTGCATGCCCTGCACCTGCTCGTGGGAAAGGACGATCTCCTCGATTTTTTTCACAAACTCCTCGTCCGGCGCCTGGCCCAGCAGGGGGCTGATGGTCTCTCTGGCGGCACTGATGCCGGAATAAAGGATAAAAGCCGCCACCAGGATGCCGCACCAGCCGTCGATCATCAAATCCGTAAAATGACCCACTAAGGTGGCCGCCAGTACCGCCAGCGTGGCCGCGGAGTCGCTGAGGCTGTCCATGGCCGTCGCCTTCATGGCCGCCGAGTCGATTTTCTTCCCGATACTGCGGTTATAGCAGTACATGTAGATCTTCACGGCAATGGACGCCGCCAGAATGGCCAGCACCAGGGCGCTTCCCTCCACCGGCGCGGGATGCAGGATCTTGTCGACGGAGGATTTCAGCAGCTCCACGCCCATGAGAATGATGAGGAAGGACACGGCAAGACCCGAGATATACTCGATGCGGCCGTGGCCGAAGGGATGGTCCGGGTCCGGCGCCTGGCCCGCCAGCTTGAAGCCGATGAGCGTGATGACCGAGGACCCCGCGTCAGACAGGTTGTTCACCGCGTCCGCCGTGACGGCGATGGAGTGGGACAGTATGCCGGCCAGGAATTTCCCGGCAAACAGGAGCAGGTTCAGCGCAATGCCCGCCGCGCCGCAGAGCATGCCGTATTTTTGGCGCACGTCCGGGTCGGTGAAGTTGGCCCGGTCCCGGATGAACAGGGCGCTCAGAATGGATATCACGGTCGATCTCCCCTTTTTCTCAAAATCGCGGCGGCGCTTTTCCTCACAGGGCGCGGAAGTCCTCGTCCTTGAGGGCCGCTCCGCCCTCCATACCGCGGCGCAGCTGCGCCAGCAGGGCCGACCGGTCACGGTTCAGCGTGCCGCGCAGGTTCAGATAATTGGAGGCGTGGTTCATGCGGAACACGCTCCCCTCACTATCGGTATGCGCCAGCAGCGCATAGGTTTCCGCCAGCACCTCCCGGGGGCTGAGCAGCTGCAGCGCCCCGCTGCGCACCCAGTCCGCGGCAGGCGTGCCGGGCTCTACCATCAGCGTAAGCAGGCCCACATATTCCGCCCCCATGGCCGAGAGGGCCTTTCCCGTTTCCACGGCGTGCTCCTCCCACAGTTCCTTTCCGCCCAGGCCCGAAATGGCCGTGACGGAGAGGGCCATGCCGGCGGCGCGCACTTTTTGCGCGCTCTCCACGATCTGCGCGGCGCTGCAGCCCTTGCGCATCCGGCGCAAAACCGCGTCACTGCCGGATTCCAGGCCCATATAGACCATGCGCAGCCCCGCTGCGCGCAGCGCGCGCAGTTCCGCGCCCGTCTTTTTGCGGACGCTGCCGGGGGAAGCGTAGCACGTCACCCGCTCACACTCGGGGATGGCGCTTCGGATATAGTCCAGCACCCGCAGCAGATCCCCGGCGGGCGCGGCCAGGGCGTCGCCATCCGCCAGGAACACCCGGCCGATATGCCGGTATTGCCTGCGGCACCATGCAAAATCCGCCAGCACGTCCTCCACGGGCCGCACATAAAATTGCTTTCCGGCATACATGTCGCAGAAGGCGCAGCGGTTGTGGCTGCAGCCCACGGTCATCTGCACGATCAGGCTGTAGGCCTCTGACGGCGGGCGGTAGATACTGCCGATGTAGCGCATTTCTTAAAGCTCCATGGCAAAGAGGGCCGCGCCCAGCGCGCCGTTGAGCTGGGCCTCGTCGGAAATGCACAGCTTCACGCCCAGGCGGCGCTCGATGGCGTCCACCACGCCGCGGTTTTTGGAAACGCCGCCGGTCATCATGTATTCGCCTTCGCCGCCCACGCGCTTGACCAGGGCGCAGGTCTTGGAGGCTACGGATTCGTTGAGGCCATGGATGATGTCCGAGGGCGTCTTGTCCTGGGCGATCAGGGAGACCACCTCGGACTCGGCAAACACCGTGCACATGCTGGAGATGGTGATGTCCTCGTTCCAGGTGAGGCCCAGGGTGCTCATCTCCTCAAGGGACAGTTCCAGCGTGCGGGCCATGAGCTCCAGGAAGCGGCCGGTGCCGGCGGCGCACTTGTCGTTCATCACAAAATTCGTCACGTTGCCGGTGTCGTCGATGCGGATGACCTTGCTGTCCTGGCCGCCGATATCGATGATGGTGCGCACCTTCGGATTCAGGAAAAAGGCGCCCTTGGCGTGGCAGGTGATCTCGGTGATGGACTTGTCGCCGCTCTGGATGGCGGTGCGGCCATAGCCGGTGGTAACGGTGGCCGTCAGGTCCTCCTTTTTCAGGCCCGCCTGCTTCAGCGCCTCCTCCAGCGCCCGGTCCGCGCCTGCCGCAGCGCCGGCGCCTGTGGGCAGAATCACCTGGGAAACAATTTCTTTCTTCTCATTCAGAATCACGACATCCGTACTGGTGGAGCCGCTGTCGATGCCTACATACAGTCCTTTTCCGCTCATGGTCTTCTTCCTTTCGCTCACATTGGTCGCGGGGGCCATGCTCTCGGCAAAGGCCTCCAATCGGGTCAGCAGCTGGCCGCTGCTCTGCACCGTGTAATCCGATTCCAGCTTCAGCATAGGCACCGTCAGCTCCCGGCGCAGCTGGGAATATTCAAAGCCGTAATAATCGCAGAATTTTACCGTGTGGTAAATCACCGCCTGCAGATGGGGATCGTTGACCAGGCGTTTGCGTCCGGCGGTGTCCGTCATGCGCATGCAGGGCAGCTGGCCCAGCAGCGCCGCGGCATACCACTCCATCAGCGCGTCAAATTCCATGTCCCCCTCCGGAGCCGGCACAGAACGGTTATTGACGCAGGTATCATTATACACCGGCAGGGGCATCGTGCGCTCCATCATGTCAAACAGCTCATCGCCCACCCGGGCGCCCAGCACACTGATATAGGGCTCCTCCGGCCGTTTTTTCTCTTCAAAGGCGGCGCGGAACTTCTCTTCGTCGAAGGACGCGCCCTTGTACTCCCCGTAGGCTTTCGCCAGGCGCAGAAGCTCGCTCTTCGTCCGCTCCCGGGAGCAGCTGTCGCCGCTGTGGAGCATGTCCAGCATAAAGAGGAAGTCCAGCTTCCCGCTCTCCAGCAGCACGTCGTAAGCGCTGCGGATAGTGTCGCAGCAGTTGACCAGCACCAGCTCGCGGACCTTCCCCTCCATGCAGGCCTCCAGCAATGATTTGCCGAAGCCGCAGATATTGGGGTGGCTCACCTGGTCGCTCAGGTCGAAGTTGTCCGGCATATGGTTGAGGATCGCGCATTCGCCGCCGAAGGCGCGCAGCAGTTCCACCGGGGTGTATTTGCAGATATAATGGGTCACGCTCATGCCTGTTCTCCCTCCAGCATTTCGATAAAGGCTTCCACGCGGGTGGCCATCTGGCCCTCGCCGCCGTGGCTGCGGTCGCAGCCGTCGCCGTCCAGGATCAGGCAGGGATAGCCCGCCTCCTCGAACTTCTGCTTGGCCAGCTGGGCGCCGCCCAGGGTGTGCTTGCAGCCCCAGTGGCAGAACCAGATCACGCCGTCGGCCTTCAGCTGCCGGGCCGCCGCGATGCCGCGGTCGATGCGGCGCTGCACCGGGCCGTTGAAGGCGGAATAGACGATGCGCTCGGCCATGGCGCGGTAGGGATCCGTGGGATCGGCCTTCACCAGGCCCTCAAAGCTCATGTCGCAGCCCACGATCTGCACCTTTTCGCTGTAATCCAGCACGTCCCGCAGGGGATGGACCCAATAGGGGATGGTGTGCATCCACAAAAGGCGCTTGCCCGAAGCGGCGGGGGCGTTTTTCGCCTCCTTCAGGCACTTGATTGTGAACTTCTCCGTCTCCTCGGTGCCCAGCAGGTTGTGCAGGGTAAAGGCGGTGAACATCTGGTCCGTCACGGCGCTCAGCATGCGCTTTTCCGCTTTCATGGTCATAAAGCGGCTGAAATTGTCCATGCTCCGCTGGCTGCGGGCCACGGCGGCGCGCAGCCGCTCTTCGTCGATGCGCCGGCCGGTCTGCTTTTCAATAAAATCCTTCATGCCGCGGAGCTGGTCCGTGACATACCGGACCGCCCCCTCGTCCTGGCCGTAGGGCACGTCGATGACGTACTGCTCCACGCCGAAGAACTCCGCCAGGCGGCGGAAGGTCAGAAGGTTTGCGTCGCAGGCCAGGGTGGTGTTGATGATGAAGCGGGGCTTGGGCATCAGGCCCTTTTCCGCCGCGCCGATGAACACTTTATGATAGGAACAGAAGGTCTCCGGCAGGCCCTCGTTTTCCGCGTGCTGCAAAAAGGCGCGCTCGGCATGGGTGCCGGAGAGATAACAGCCGAAGCCCTCGCAGGAATAGGGGTGCAGCCCCAGCACCTGCAGCATTTCGCAGGGCGTGAACAGGCTGACCATGGCTGCCTTGTCCGGGTGGGCCAGGGGCGCGATCATGGAGTCCATGGTCTCCACCGCGGCAAACTGGTCGGCCTTGCTTGTGTGCTTGCGCGGGGCGGCCTGCAGCTGCAGCCGCTTGGCGCGGTAGCCCGCCAAAAGCAGCTTCCTGGCCGCCTCCGGGTTCGTTTCACACTTATCCTGAATGATCTGACCAAAGCGGTCGATGATAGTTCCCATAGAAAAAACTCACTTTCCGTGAAGAATCGACCGGGCGTCAAAGGCCCGTATTGGGTTAGTATAATCCTTCTACCATCCCTTTGTAAAGGCGCGCGCTTCGATTTTGCCGTTTTCACGGCCCGCCCCGCCGCCGCGGCGCGGCAATTTTGTTCACAATGCCCTGCCGTCACGGCGGACGCGCCGGTCCGACAAGAAAACTTCACAAAACGTATTGACAAGTATACTTGGCAATGCTATGATAATTTTGCAAAGAAAACTTGGCAATGCAACATCCTTGCCCGCCCGTGATGAAAGAAGGTCTGCTTGATGAACAAAGAGGAAATTTTGGCAAAGAGCCGCCAGGAAAAGGAAGACGAAGGCGTTGTTTACGCCTTCAACAAGGGCCATCGATACGGCGTAGCCGGCATGAACCTGATGATGTGCGTGCTTTTGCTGTTCAACCTCTGGCAGACGCAGGACAACAGCGCCATCCTGGCTCTGCTCTGCGCCTACAACGGGTTTAACCTGCTCGGGAACTACCGCGTTCTCAAAAAGCGCTCCCAGCTCGTTATCGCCCTTTTGTGTCTGCTTGCCGGCGCGCTCGCCTGCGCCGCTTACTTCTATTCCGTCCTGCAGTGAGGCCGCGCCATGGATGAAAAGCTGATCCTCAAAAACCGTCTCAAGGAGGCCCGGGCGGAAAAAAGGATGTCCCAGGGCCAGCTGGCGGAGCTGGTGGGCGTTTCCCGCAACACCATCAGCTCCATTGAAACCGGGCAGTTCAACCCCACCGCCAAACTGGCGCTGATCCTCTGCATCGCCCTGGACAAAAAATTTGAAGAGCTGTTTTACTTTTGATCGCCGTTTCCCTCTCCGCGCCGCCGCGCAAAAAAGCCGCCATCCAGAGTGGATGGCGGCTTTTTAGATCACAACTGCCGTCAATTGTTATTGTATCCCGGATTACCGCTTTCCTTGAGCATGACGTCGTGGGCGCCGCCCTCGACAATAGAGGTGGCGGAGACCAGGGTCAGCTTGGCCTTTTCCTGCAGTTCGGGAATGGTCAGCGCGCCGCAGTTGCACATGGTGGAGCGCACCTTGTAGAGCGTCACGTTCACGTTTTCCTTCAGGCTGCCGGCGTAGGGCACATAGGAATCCACGCCCTCCACAAAGCTCAGCTTCTGAGCGCCGCCCAGATCGTAGCGCTGCCAGTTGCGGGCGCGGGCGCTGCCTTCGCCCCAGTATTCCTTCATATAGTTGCCGTTGATGCGCACGCGGTTGGTGGGGCTCTCGTCGAAGCGGGCGAAATAACGGCCCAGCATCAGGAAGTCCGCGCCCATGGCCAGCGCCAGCGTCACATGATAGTCGTGGACGATACCGCCGTCGGAGCAGACGGGGATATAGACGCCGGTCTCTTCAAAATACTTGTCGCGCTCGCGGCAGACGTCGATCAGGGCCGTGGCCTGGCCGCGGCCGATGCCCTTCTGCTCGCGGGTAATGCAGATGGAGCCGCCGCCGATGCCGACCTTGATGAAGTCCGCGCCGCAGTCTGCCAGGAAGCGGAAGCCCTCGCCGTCCACCACGTTGCCGGCGCCGATCTTCACGCTGTCGCCGTAATGCTCGCGCACCCAGGCGATGGTGCGCTGCTGCCACTCGGAAAAGCCCTCGGAAGAGTCGATGCACAAAACGTCTGCGCCGGCTTCCAGCAAGGCAGGCACGCGCTCGGCATAGTCCCGGGTGTTGATGCCCGCGCCGACGATATAGCGCTTCTGGCTGTCCAACAGCTCCAGGGGGCTGGCCTTATGGTCGGAATAGTCCTTGCGGAAGACCATATACAGGAGTTTGCCCTCATCGTCCACGATGGGCAGGGCATTGAGCTTGTTGTCCCAAATGATGTCGTTGGCCTCTTTGAGGGTGGTACTCTTGGGGGCGGTCACCAGCTTTTCCAGGGGCGTCATGAATTCCCTGACCTTCAGCTCCGGCGCCATGCGGCTGACGCGGTAGTCGCGGCTGGTCACAATGCCCAGAAGCTTGCCGTTGGAGGTGCCGTCCTCCGTGACGGCCACGGTGGAGTGGCCCGTCTGGGCTTTCAGTTCCAGCACGTCGGCCAGGGTGTGCTCCGGCGTCAGGTTGCTGTCGCTGACCACGAAGCCGGCCTTGTAGGCCTTGACCCGGGCGATCATAGCCGCCTCCTGCTCGATGGTCTGGGAGCCGTAAATAAAGGAAACGCCGCCCTCCTTGGCCAGGGCGATGGCCATGGTATCGTTGGACACAGACTGCATAATGGCGGACACCAGCGGGATATTCAGGCTGATGGCGCTCTCTTCGCCTTTGCGGAACTTCACCAGCGGGGTCTTCAGGCTGACGCGGTCAGGGATGCACTCTGCGCTGGAATAACCGGGGACCAAGAGATATTCGCTGAAGGTATGGGACGCTTCTTCAAAAAACTTTGCCATAATTTCTGCCTCCTGTATCAGATTCATCGTCGTTTTATGAATGTTTATTTTACGGCTTTCCCCCGCCGTTGTCAATTCTGTCCGGCGCCGGCGCGTCAAATTTCGGCAACTTCCATACGAATATCAAAATGGGGCTTGCCATCTTTGTCTACACCGCGCACATACCAGGTCTCCCCCTCCTGCCGGCGCTGCAGGGAGATCGTCTGCCCCGCCAGGCATTCGGCGCTGTAGGTGATCTGCAGCTCCCGCACATAGCGGCCCGCCAGCTCCTCAAAATGGACGGCGTCGCAGGCGTAGTCGGCGTAGCGGGTGTTGTTGGCGTGGCCGTTGATGTCGGTCTCGCTGTAGCCGATGCGGCGGCTGCCCGCGTCTTCCAGGTCCTTCGGCATGCGGATTTTGCCCAGCTTTTCAGTGAACGCCCCTTCGGCGGGATCGCCGCCGCCCAGGATGTCCTCCGCCTTCAGCAGGCTGTGGGTCTCCACATCCGCCAGCACCCAGGTGCTCAGGGCGCTGCCCACATGCTCATCGCCCACGAACAGGTCGAAATCGCGGAGCACGAAAGCGCCCTTGGGCGGGCGGTACCAGGTTTTGATGTGCAGGCGCTCGCCCGAGCGCAGGGGGCGCAGCAGCGTATAGCGCAGCCGCACCAGCATCCAGATGGCCCGGCTTTTCTCCGTCAGCTCGTCCCGGCCGATGCCCAGGCCCACGGCGTGCTCCGTGGCGGCTTCCTGCAGGAAATCCATCACCGAGGAGGGCCGGCACAGGCCGAACATGTCCGTGTTGATCACGCGGATGTCGTATTCCGCTTCATAAAAATTCTGCATGGCTTCCTTCCTCCGTCACTGCGCGCGGCTGGGGATCACCAGCTTCATCCGGCAGCACAGGTCGTCCAGGTCCGCGTCGCTGGCGGCGGGGATGCGCAGCACCGCGCCGCAGTCCTGGCAGATCAGGTCCACCGCCGCGTGGCGCACTTTCATGCTCCAGCGATGGCTGCCGCAGGCGCAGGAAATGCCGCCGCGCCCGGCGATGTCCTTGAGCTCGGACAAAATCTCGTACATGATCACTTCGTTGTAAAACGCCGCGTCCTCTTCCTCGCCCTGTTCCCGGCCGCGCAGCTTCCGGCACAGGTCCTCCAGGCCCTCCAGCTTGGGGCGCACCTCCTCCGGCCAGCCGATATAGCAGCACAGCTGCTGGGTTTTGGCACAGGCCAGACCGATGCCCCGGCCGGTGAACAGTTCCTTTTCTTCGCACTTTGCGTCGTGGGTCCCCCCGCAGACGCCGCAGGGCACCTGCAGATGATAGCGCTGCAGGCTGTCCGCCTCCATGTGGAGGGTCGATTTCCCGCATGCGCAGATCACGTCCATCGGCCCCGCCGCCATGGCAAAAAGCGTCCGCTCCGCGTAAACCGCCTTGCCGCAGTGGGGACAGACATAGCCGAAGGCGCGCTTTGCCTCTTCCATACTTGACCTCCCCGCCGGAGCTTCCCCCGGCATGAACCTATAATATCAATGATAGCATACCACATTTTTCCCCGTTTGAAAAGGCCGCCGGGAAGAGAAATCCGCCCTGTTTTTCCCGCCCCGGGCACAAAGCGGCATCAAAAACCGCTTCCTTCGCGCCGGCAGCTGTGGTATACTCTTTTCCGGCGCCGCCGCGGCGCCGAAATCCCAACGAGAGGATGCGACCCATGAACGAAAGAGAACTCGGCGAGCTGCGCCGGCGGCTGCGCCCCGACCGGCATACGATCGACCGCATCCGCGGCTGTTATGTCAATGAGCGGCGGGAAATCATCTCCGAATTTGACCAATCCCTGGCCCTGATGAGCGAAAGCGAGGCGGAAAAGCTGCTCTCGCTGCTGCGCAAATGCCTTTCCGGCGGCATCGGCAAAAATCTGTCGGAGCTGACCTTTTCCACCCAGCAAGTGGTGGGCAGCGCCGAGCACCGGCGGCTGATGCGTCTGCGGGATTCCGCCCTGAAGGACGACGAAGCCATCGCCGATTTTTACCAGGCGGCGATCCAGTCCCTCGCCATCGAAGGCAACTATCTGATCCTGCTGGCCCACGACGCCTACGACGTGCCCTACCGCGGCCGGGACGACCTCACCCAGGCCGATGCTTCCAGCGAGGTCTATTCCTATCTTCTGTGCGCCGTGTGCCCGGTGAAGCTGACCAAGCCCGCTCTGGGCTACGACGTGCCCGAGGGGGCCTTCCGCAACCTCAGCGCCGACTGGGTCCTGGCCGCACCGGAAACGGGCTTCCTCTTCCCCGCCTTCGACGACCGCAGCGCCAATATTTACGGCGCGCTGTATTACGCCCGCAGTCTGGAGGAAAATCAGAAGGACTTTGCCGACGCTCTGTTCCACTGCACCCTGCCCCTGCCCCCCACCGCTCAGAAGGACGCTTTCCGCGCCGTGCTCGGCAGCAGCCTGGAGGCGGAGTGCAGCTGCGCCGTGGTGCAGAATGTCCGCGGCCAGCTCTGCGGGATCATCGAGGAACACAAGGCAAACAAGATCCCCGAGCCCCTGACGCTGTCCAAGGGTGCCGTGCGGGAGGTGCTGCGCAGCGGCGGCGTGTCCGAAGCAGGGATCGACGCTTTCACCCGGCAATACGACGAGGAGTTCGGCGCCGACGCCGCCCTGGTCCCCCGCAACCTGGTGGACACCAGGCAGATGGAGATCACAACGGAGGACGTCACCATCCGCGTCAGCGCGGCGCGCAGCGACCTCGTGGAAACAAAGCTCCTCGACGGCGTCCCCTGCATCGTCATCCGCGCCGAAGGCCCCGTCCAGGTCGACGGTGTGGACGTGCGGATTGGATGAACGGACAGCAAAACGCTCCTTCCCCCCGCCCCGGTTTCGGGGCGGGGGATTTTTGCGCGGATTTACAAATAAGCCGCCGAAATCTTGAAGTTTTATTGTTTCCGCCGCCGAACCGCTATAAAATAGATTTTAACAGAAACCGGAAAGACACAGGATACCGAAGGGAGATTTTCTTTATGAAAGAGGAGAACAAGCTGTATCTTGCGCACATTGCAAAGGACGGGCGGACGCAGACCGTTCTGGAGCATCTGGAAGGGGTGTCCAAGCGCTGCGCCGCTTCCGCCGCCGCCTTCGGCGCGGAAGAGCAGGGCAGGGAAACGGGACTTGCCCACGATGTGGGGAAATATTCCGGTGCGTTCCAGAAGCGGCTGCGTGGCGGCCCGCGGGTGGACCACGCCACCGCCGGCGCTTTTGAATGCCTTAAATTAGGGCAGCCCTTCGCCGCCTTTGCCGTGGCGGGGCACCACGGCGGCCTGCCCGACGGCGGCGGCCAGGGGGACAAGCCGGATGCCGGAACCTTTTTAGGCCGCATCAACCGAGCGAAAAAAGGAAAGCTGGACGACTACAGCGCCTGGACACAGGAGCTGTCTCTGCCGGCCGCCGCCGTGCCGGACTTCCTGAAAAACGACAAGCTGGCCGGCATGTTCTTCACCCGGATGCTGTTCTCCTGTCTGGTGGATGCGGACTACACCGATACCGTGGAATTTATGGACGGGCAGGCCCCGGATGTCAATGAGACCCCATCCACAGAGCATCTGTGGGAGCGGCTCCAGGCATACATAGCCGGCTGGTTCCCGCCGAAGGGGAAACTGAACGCCCGGCGCTGTGCCATTCTGGAGCAGTGCATCCGGGAGGGCCGGCGCCGCGCTCCGGGCCTCTTCACCCTGACCGTGCCCACCGGCGGCGGCAAGACGGTGGCCTCCCTGGCCTTCGCCCTGGCCCAAGCCAAACAGCAGGGGATGAAACGGGTCGTATATGTGATCCCCTACACCTCCATCATCGAGCAGACCGCCGACACCTTCCGGAAGATCTTAGGGCCCGAAAATGTGCTGGAGCACCACTCCGGGGTGCTGTTCGACCTGGACCGGGACGGAGAGCTCACCCCAGAGGCAGAACGGCTGGCCCGGGCCACCGAGACCTGGAACACACCGGTGGTGGTGACCACGGCGGTGCAGTTCTTCGAGTCCCTGTTCTCCAACAAGCCCTCCCAGTGCCGCAAACTCCACAATCTGGCCCAAAGCGTCATCCTTTTCGATGAGGCCCAGATGCTGCCCCTCCCCTACCTGCGCCCCTGCGTGTGGGCCATGGCCCAGCTGGCAGCGCACTACGGAGTCTCCGCCGTGCTGTGTACCGCCACCCAGCCCGCCTTGGGACCGCTGCTGCGGGAATTCGCCCCGGAGCTATCTATAGAGGAGCTGTGCCCCATGGCCGCGGAAGACTGGGACGCTTTCCGGCGGGTGACGTTCCGCCGGGCAGGAAAGCTGACTTGGGACGCGCTGGCCGGGCAGCTCCAGGAACAAGACCAGGTCCTGTGCGTGGTAAACAGCCGGAAAGCGGCCCAGATCGTATTCCACGGGCTCATCGGTGAGGGAAATTTCCACCTGTCCACCCTGATGTACCCCGCCCACCGGAAGGCGGTGCTGACAGAGGTCAAACAGCGCTTGCTGGATAAAAAGCCCTGCCGGGTGGTGTCCACCTCCCTCATCGAGG
The DNA here is from genome assembly GCA_904374485.1 of Candidatus Pseudoscillospira falkowii. Classification (GTDB taxonomy): domain Bacteria; phylum Bacillota; class Clostridia; order Oscillospirales; family Oscillospiraceae; genus Pseudoscillospira; species Pseudoscillospira falkowii. The sequence continues at coordinate 17,057 of CAJFFX010000023.1, forward strand.
CGGGGGTGGACGTGGACTTTCCCGCCGTCTACCGGGAGGAAGCCGGGCTGGACTCCATCCTCCAGGCCGCCGGCCGGTGTAACCGCGAAGGGCGGCGGTCCCCGGAGGAGAGTATCGTCACCATTTTCCAGGGGGAGGACAAGCCGCACGAATTGTTCGCCGCCGCCATCGGCGCGGGGCGCGCGGTGCTGGACCGGTTCGCCGACATCGCCTCCCGGGATGCGGTCCACACCTATTTCAGCACCCTGCTGGATCTGAACGGACCGGCGGCCCAGGACAAGCAGGGCATCCTGTCCCTGGCGGAAAAGGAGTTCTTCCCCTTCCGCACGGTGGCGGAACGCTTTCATCTCATCGATGACGAATCCACTGTCACCGTATATATCCCCCGCGGTGACGGGGCGGAGCTGCTCAGCCGCCTGCGCGCCGGAGAATGCAGCCGAAACCTGTACCGACAGCTGGGGCATTACGGCGTGTCCATTTATCAAAATCACTGGCGCGATCTGAATCAGGCCGGCGTTCTGGAGCCGCTGGGCGACGGGGCCTATGTGCTGACGGATCTGCAGCTTTATAATGATAGCACCGGTCTGTACATGAAGGCGGAAGGCGGCAGAGCAAATTTTATTTAATGTCCCATCACGCGCAAAGGCCGTATACTATTGCCAAAATATACGAACTTAATTATAATAGTTTTATGCAGAATACCCAGAGAATTTATTCGAAAGGAGTGAACGCCCATGGCCATCTCTCTGGAAGTTTGGGGAGACTACGCCCTCTTCACCAGGCCAGAGATGAAGGTGGAGCGGGTGAGCTATGACGTGATGACGCCATCGGCCGCCCGGGGGCTGGTGGAGGCCATCTACTGGCATCCCGGCCTGAAATGGGTCATTGATCGCATCCATGTCTGCGCCCCCATTCGCTTCACCAATCTGCGGCGCAATGAGGTGAAAGCTGTAATTCCCAAAATTGCAAAGAGCGAAAAAGTAGCACAAGAGATGCTTGAACGTGGCAATGCAAAAATCAAGCCCCTATATATCATCGGCGATGTCCGCCAGCAGCGGGCCGCCCTGCTGCTGCGGGATGTGCGCTATGTCATCGAGGCCCACTTTGACATGACGGACAGGGCCGCTCCGGGGGACAACCCCGGAAAATTCCAGGATATCGTGAAGCGCCGTATCCAGAAGGGGCAGTTTTACCACCAGCCCTGCTTCGGCTGCCGGGAGTTCCCCGCCCAGTTCAAGTGGTGCGAGGAGCCGCTCCCCTGCCCGGATGAACTGAAGGGCACCCGGGACCTGGGCTGGATGCTGTACGACATGGACTATTCCGACCCGGAGGACATCAAGCCCCTGTTTTTCCGCGCAGAACTGAAAAACGGTGTGCTGTACGTTCCGGAGCGAAACAGCGGGGAGGTGCGGGGATGATCTTGCAGGCGCTGACGGACTATTACCACGTTCTGGAGCGGGAGGGCAAAATCGCCGCGCCGGGGTGGGGCCCGGTGAAGGTGTCCTTTGCCCTGGAGATCGGGAACGATGGAACGCTGGAACAGGTCGTCTCTATTCAAACAGAGCAGCAAAAGGGCAAGAAAACAATAGTTGCCCCCCAGATCATTTCTCTGCCCGCCCCGGTCAAACGCACCGTGGGCGTGGCCGCCAACTTCCTGTGCGACAACTCCAGCTATATGCTGGGCATCGACAACAAAGGCAAGCCCCGGCGGACGCGGGAGTGTTTTGATGCCTGCAAAGCCCTCCATGAACAGCTGCTGGAGGGGGTGGATTCCCCCGCCGCCCGGGCGGTGCTGGCCTTTTTCCGTACCTGGGACCCGGCACAGCCCCGGGAACACCCCGCCCTATCGGAACAGCTGGACGACCTCCTCGCCGGCGGAAACCTAGCCTTCCGCACGGCGGAGGGGTATGTACACAACGACCCGGCCGTGCGGCAAGCCTGGGAAGCCCATTATAGCGCCGCCGGAGACAACCCCCAGGGCATCTGCCTGGTCACCGGGGAGTACGGCCCGGTGGAGGCCGTCCACCCGTCCATCAAGAATGTGGCCGGCGCCCAGTCCAGCGGCGCAGCCCTGGTGTCCTTCAACGCACCGGCCTTCTGCTCTTACGGCAAGGAACAGAACCTGAACGCCCCCACTGGCAAAGCCGCCGCCTTTGCCTACACCACCGCCCTCAACCACCTCCTGGCGGACCGGGACCACGTCTTTCGGGTGGGCGACGCCACAGTGGTGTGCTGGGCCAAAGGCGGCGGGGATTTGTACCAGTCCCTTTTCAGCTACGCCGCCATGGGGCAGACGGAGCCCGCCTACGATGAGAACGACCTGCGGAATATGGTCAAGCAGCTCTGTCAGGGCAATTCGGTGACGTATCAGGAGGAAAAACTGGACCCCAACATGGACTTCTTCGTCCTGGGCCTGTCCCCCAACGCCGCCCGGCTCTCCGTGCGCTTCTTTCTGCACAATACCTTCGGAGGCTTCCTGCGCAACGTCCAGGCCCACCAGGAGCGGCTGGAGATCATACAATCTGTTGATAATAAGTTTGACACTACACCTCTTTGGCGTCTCCTGTATGCCACTGTCCGAAGTCGAGCCAAGTATGAACCAAGTTCGTATAAAGAAGCACGGCAGAATTTGGAGAAGTATCTTCCTCCTGAACTATCCGGCGAAGTCCTCCGTTCCATCCTCATGAATACCCGTTACCCTGCTACGTTACACAATGGCGTGACTTTGCGTATCAGGGCAGAACATGAAATCACACGAAGCCGGGCTGCCGTCATGAAAGCATATCTCTTGCAGAATTATTGCCATCTTCCGATATATTCCACTCTGAAGGAGGTATTAACTGTGGAATTGAATGATTCTTGCAATTATCAGCCCTATGTTTTAGGTTGCTTGTTTGCGGTAATGGAAAAAATACAGCTTGCCTCCGCAGACTGGAAATTGAATCGCACGATTAAAGACAGCTATTTTACTTCTGCCGCAACAACGCCCAAAAATATTTATGCAAAATTGTTCCCGTTAAGCGAATATCACATGAAAAAACTTCTGCGTGATAAGCCCGGACTGGCAAATATTCTGGGAAAGGAAAAAAGTTCTCTGATTGGTAAATTAACTACCCCTATTCCCTCCCGTTTTACACCAGAAGAAACCGACTGTTTCTATATCGGATACTACCATCAGAGCAATCAGAAGAAGGAGGAGAACAAAAATGTCTGATCCCATCAAAAACCGCTATGAATTCGTCATCCTGTTCGACGTGGAAAACGGCAACCCCAACGGGGACCCCGACGCCGGCAACATGCCCCGGGTGGACCCGGAAACCGGCCTGGGGATCGTCACCGACGTGTGCCTGAAGCGGAAGATCCGCAACTATGTGGAGACCGTCAAAGAGGACGAGGCCGGCTGGCGCATCTATGTAAAAGACGGCGTACCCCTGAACCGCAGCGACGCCGAGGCCTATAAGGCCCTGGACGTAGATGAAAAAACGGTGAAGGAGAAGAAAAAGGCTGACCCCGACCTGGATCGGAAGATCCGGGACTGGATGTGTGCCAACTTCTACGACATCCGCACCTTCGGCGCGGTGATGACCACCTTTGTAAAGGCCGCTCTCAACTGCGGCCAGGTCCGGGGACCGGTGCAGCTGGGATTTGCCCGCAGCGTGGAACCCATCGTCCCCCAGGAGGTCACCATCACCCGGGTAGCCATCACCACTGAGGCCGACGCAGAGAAGAAAGGCACCGAGATGGGCCGCAAGTACATCGTCCCCTACGGTCTCTACCGCTGCGAGGGATACATCTCCGCCAACCTGGCCCGGAAAACCACCGGCTTCTCCGAAGAGGATCTGAAGCTGCTGTGGCAGGCCATTCTCAACATGTTCGAGAACGACCACTCCGCCGCCCGGGGCAAGATGGCGGTGCGGGAGCTCATCATTTTCAAGCACGACAGCGAACTGGGCTGCGCCCCGGCCTGGAAGCTCTTTGGGGCGGTGAAGATCGCCCGGAAGGACCCGGCGGACACTGCCCCTGCTCGGGCTTACAGCGACTATGCCGTTACGGTGGACGAGGCCGCCCTCCCTGCCGGCGTCACCTGCACCCGGATGGGGTGACCGTGTACCGGGACGAGGGCCTCCTCCAGCTTGCCGGTCTGCAGCACTTCGCCTTCTGCCGGCGTCAGTGGGCGCTGATCCACATTGAAAATCAGTGGGCGGAAAATCTACGCACGGTGGAGGGGAACCTGCTCCACCGGCGGGCCCATGACGAGGCCGCCCGGGAGCGGCGGGGCGACACTCTGCTCCTCCGGGGTCTGCCTATCGTGTCCTACCGCCTGGGCCTGTCCGGCCAGTGTGACGTGGTGGAATTCCATCTTTCCCCGGAGGGCGTTCCCCTCCGGGGTGAGGAGGGGCTGTGGCTGCCCTTCCCGGTGGAGTACAAGCGGGGCCGGCCCAAGGAGCATCAGGCCGACGAGCTGCAGCTCTGCGCCCAGGCCATGTGCCTGGAGGAGATGCTCTGCTGCAAGATCCTCCGGGGCGCCCTGTTCTACGGCGAGCCCCGCCGGCGCACAGCAGTGGACTTCTCCCCAGAGCTGCGGCAGCTGGTCCGGGACTTCTCCGAGGAGATGCACCAGTACGCCCGCCGGGGCTACACCCCAAAGGCAAAACCCGCGAAGTCCTGCAATGCGTGCTCCCTGAAGGAGTTCTGCCTGCCCCAGCTCACCCGGCGGGTCAGTGTATCCGTTTATTTGAAACAGGCCATGGAGGAGGGAGCGCCATGAGACATCTGCTGAACACGCTTTTTGTCACCAGCGAGGACATCTACCTCTCTTTGGACGGGGAAAACGTGGTGGCCAATCGGGACAAGCAGGAAGTGGCCCGCTACCCCCTCCACACCCTGTCCAGCATCGTCACCTTCTCCTACGCCGGGGCCTCCCCCGCCCTCATGGGGGCCTGCGCCAAGCGGGACGTCTCCCTGGCCTTCTGCACACCCCGGGGCCGCTTTCTGGCCCGGGTCTGCGGCGAGAGCTCGGGCAACGTGCTTCTGCGACGGGCCCAGTACCGGGCGGCGGACGATCCGTTTCCCTGCTGCCGCCTGGCCCGGAGCATGGTTTTCGGCAAGGTATACAACGCCCGATGGAGCATCGAGCGCACCCGCCGGGATCACGGTCTCCGGGTGGATGGCGAGGCACTTGCCGCCGTCTCCGCCCAGCTGAAAGATCTGCTGCCCCAAATCGCAGAGGAGACCGCCCCGGACAGCCTGCGGGGCCTGGAGGGCGCGGCGGCCACCGCCTATTTCAGCGTCTTCGACCAGCTGATCCTGGGCGAAAAGCCCCTGTTCGCTTTTGAGACCCGAAACCGCCGACCGCCCCTGGACCCGGCGAACGCCCTGTTGTCCTTCGCCTACAGCCTGCTGACAAACGACTGTGCCTCCGCCCTGGAGAGCGTGGGGCTGGACGCCTATGTGGGCTTCCTCCACCGGGACCGGCCGGGGCGGACCTCTCTGGCGCTGGATCTGATGGAGGAACTGCGGCCGTGCCTGGCCGACCGGTTTGTCCTGACCCTCATCAACAACCGGGTGATGAGAAAAAGCGACTTTGACTTCCGGGAGAGCGGGGCCGTTTTTCTCAACGATGCCGGGCGGCGAACCTTCCTCCAGCGCTGGCAGGAGCGCAAGCGGGAGGCCATCACCCACCCCTATTTGAAGGAGAAGCTGCCCTGGGGCCTGGTTCCTTACATCCAGGCCCTGCTCCTGGCCCGCACCCTGCGGGGCGATTTGGACGGCTATCCGCCCTTTTTATGGAAATGAGGTGCCTATGCTGGTTTTGATCACCTACGACGTGAACACCGAGGACGCCGCCGGCCGCAGGCGCCTGCGGCAGATCGCCAGGCAGTGCGTCAACTACGGCCAGCGGGTCCAGAACTCGGTGTTCGAGTGCATGCTGGACGCCGCTCAGTGCAGGCTGCTCCAGGCGAAGCTCCTGTCCATTATGGACCAGGAGAAGGACAGCCTGCGATTCTACTACCTGGGCAAGCGCTACGAAAACAAGATCGAGCACTTCGGCGC
>CAJFFX010000024.1:0-22920 GCA_904374485.1 Candidatus Pseudoscillospira falkowii
ACCCGCCAGCACAGCAAAAGATAGAAAATGCGCCCGCCATCCAGCGGACGCACGGGCAGCAAATTGAACAGCGCCAGCGCCGCGTGGACGCCGGCGGCGGCATACCCCGCCTCCCAGTCCAGCGCCCCGGCGACGCGCCCCAATACCAGCGCGCACAGGAGGTTCACGCCCGGCCCGGCCAGCACGGAAAGGATTTCGCGGCCATAAGACAACCGCTCGCTGCGGCGGATGCGCATCTCCGCACCGAACAGCGTGATCCGGAACAGCGCGATCTCCCCGCCGGCTAGATGCACCGCCGCGGCGTGGCCGGCCTCATGGACCGCCGCCGCCAGCAGGATGTGGACCAGCAGGCGCTGGCGGTCCGCTGCCGCGAAAACTAGCAAAAGGGCGAGAAACGCCGGGCTGACTGCAACGGTACAGCGCCGTTTATTCTTTTTCTTCCAAAGACACATAGTAGATCGGATTCAGATACATCTCTCCCTGCTGCATGGCAAAATGGAGGTGGGGCCCCGTGGCCAGGCCGGTGTGGCCCACTTCCGCGATCTTTTCGCCTTTTTTCACCGCGCTGCCCCCGCTGGCCGTCACTTTGCTGCAGTGGGCGTAGATCGTCGTGATGCCGCCCAGATGCTCCACCATGATATAGTTTCCGAGGGAACTGCTCTCCCCCACCGCCTTGACCGTTCCATCCGCAAAGGACACGATCTCCGCTCCCTCCGGCGCGGCGATATCCAGCCCCCGGTGGAATTTTTCCTCCCCTTCCACCGGATGCTCCCGATAGCCAAAGGGCGAAGACAGCCAGCCCTGCACCGGCGTCGTGTAGGAGAAATCCAGCACCTGCTGCTCCATACAGACGCCCTCCGGCACTTCCGCCGATTCATAAGTGGATTCCGCCGCCGGCGGCGCCTGCTCTTCCGCACCGGCGTCTTTTCCGGCGACAGGCGCCTCCGTTTGGACGCTCTGGCGCTGCTCCCGCGCGCTCTCCTCATACAGCCACCGGCCGCCCTCGCTCCAGCGCTGCGAAAAAGCCAGCAAGGCGTTGACCGGCTCTTGCTGGCTCAGATCCGCCCGCGGCAGCGTGACCGCGGTCTCCACGGCTTGATTTTCTGTGCGATTTGGGAAAAAGACTTCCATATAAACGTCGTTCATCGTTTGGCGGACCGATTCCTCTCCGCCGATGGCCCGGCCCACAGCGCTGAACACCGCTTTGTAATCGATGCTCTGCTCCATCTGGGCGGAAAAGGCTGTGCGCAGCGTGTCAAAGCGCTCCGGCATGTTGACTTTGACCGCAACCAGGGCAAGGAAAATGCCGGCGCAGACAAGGAGCCTTCCCCACTGCAGCAGTTCCGTCCGGCTGAAGCGGTCCCGGCTGCCGCCGCGGCCGCTCCGCTCTCCCCTGCCGGCGCTGTACAGCCGGCTCCGGCTGCCGCGGTATTCCTCGGCGACCGTAGTATAGCCCTCTGCCATATACTTCTCCCCTTTCCTGTATCCTGCTGCATCCTATGTACAAGGCAGGCGGTCTATGCATACCGGCAACCGGCGCTGCCCCAAAACGCCGGCGGCTTTTCGCCCGGCGCAGAATTTTCCGGAAAGGGCTTGACATCGCGGCGCTTCCTCCTTATAATGGGAGGGCATGCCGGGGTGTAGCGAAGTTTGGTATCGCGCTTGGTTCGGGTCCAAGAGGCCTCGGGTTCGAATCCCGACACTCCGACCATGGGTGAGTCCTGATAGGACTCACCCATTTTTAATATGATTGGGAAATTCATTTTGAAAGTTGCACAGAAATGTGCAGCTTTTTTCTTTTTGCAGCCTGTATGTAGAAGCCTGATTTTACATCACAGGAGGAAATATGATATACTGCAAACGATATACAGGAAAACTTCTGCCGCAGAAAATGGCAGAACAGTCAAACTGGGTCCAATGGACACACCATTCAGAAGGTAAAACGCACTGTGCAACATGTTTGATGCTGGATGGATGTTTCTTTACGGCGTCCAATCATCCACCTTGCCCGCACCACCCATTCTGCCACTGTACTTTAGAGCCAGTTGACTATGCTGTAGTCCTGATAAAGACATCCGCATACAGTGACTATAGAAAATTTGATCCCTATTTGTTTAACACAACCGGCCAGCAAACACACAATAAAGAAAAGCTCTTCAAAAAATGGGGATATACTGTCGAGGATGCAAGATGGCTGCAAGCAGAGATAGAGCGGCAAGCGAGGGAACGTTATATCTCTGGACAATATGAACTCGGAAAACTAAATATATTTGGACAAAGAATCAATATCAGCGTAACTATTCCAAAGAAAAACGGCTTTGGCGATGTTTCTTTTGTTACAGGCTGGATGGTAAAACCCAACGGGCAGATAAAACTGAATACGCCATACGGAGGTAAATAATATGACATATATGAACAATGTAGAAGTTATCACCGAAAAGGAAACGTACGCAAAAGATGGCGTTCATAAAGGTATGCAAGGGTGGATCACTGAACCAGAAAACATCAACGGATATTGGTTGGTTAATTTTCCCCAGTGTGGTGAAAAGGATGATATTGCTACAATTCCTATCAGGGAAGAAGATATGAAAGTGGTGAAAATCCTTGATGCACGCGTGAACGAGCAAATCAAGGCGCAATTTGAAACAAAAGCCGATCAAGCAAAATCATTTGCCGAAATGCCGGATGATCTTTCTGATTATCGTATCTAATGAGATAAAACCGCTTGCTTGCTGCGCTAAAACCATTGATATTTCTGGACTTTTCCAAGTCCTATCATTACGCTCGCCCATTTTTCATCAGTTGAAAAATTTTTTGCGCGTTATGACGCGAAAACGGATATAAAACAAAGGACGGGGAATGTATTATTCCCCGTCCTTTGTTTCTTCTTCGATCTTCTCGATGCGCTGGGTCTTGAGATCACAGTTATAGCCCGTGTCCACCCGAATGCGGCCGGCGTCGGTCATGGCGTAGATATGGATCACAAAATCGGTCTCCTCGCCCAGCTCCGCCAGCGGCATGGCGATGGTATAGGTGCCGTCCTCCTGCCGCTGCGCCGCTTCCTGCCAGAGGGTCGTCCTGGTATTGCCGTCCATCAGATCCGCCAGGACCTCCACGCTGGTGAAGCTGTCCTCGATCCCGCCCAGGCCGCCCAGGGTATAGGTGATCGCATCGTCGCCGAAGGTCACCGTCAGCTGCACGTCCGTTTCGGCATAGACATCCGAAAGCTCGTAGACCGACGCGTCGATGCCGGACAAGCTGTCGAGGAAGACGGACCTGCGCTGCAGTTCCCGGTCCAATGTCTCGTAGCCGTCCCGCTCCAGCAGAGTCTTTTTCCGCGAAAACAGATTGGTCCCCAGGGCCAGCCGGTTCCCGGGGATATCGACCCCCAGGGCCGCCAGCGTGGTGGGAAACAGATCCATCGTTGTGTAATTGCGGTACCAAGTGGGGTCGCTGACCTCTGCAGCCGGGTTGATGATGGTGGTATACACCCGCCGCTGATAGTCCGCAGGCACCTTGTCGCAGTAATCCGCGTCCATGGTGATGTGATCGCCGCTGATGACGATGGTCGTATTTTCATAAAAGGGCTGCTCCTGGATCCATGCGACAAATTCCGCCACCTGGCGGCTGGAGCACGCCATCACATTGGAATACTGATCGTCGCCGAAGGTGTCGGAACAGGCGGAGCACACATAGCCGTCGGGGAAATGGGTGTCCACCGTCAGAATGGACAGGTTGAAGGGCCGCCCGTCGGCTGCCATTTCCAGCAGATGCTCCTTGGCAAAGGAAAAGAGCTTCTGATCCTCATAACCCCACCAGACGTAATAGTTTTCCGGGATCTCCCCGGCTTCCTTGCTGTAGGGATAGTCCCAGATCTCGTAATCGCCGTGCTGGGAAAACAGCTGGCGGCGGCCGCCGAAGGTGGCGTCGGAGCCGATGAGGAAGCCCTGCTGGTACCCCTGCTCCGCCAGCAAATCGCCGATGGTGGTCACGCCGGGGAAAAAGTATGCCTGCTCCCCCATGGCGCTGTCCGCGATGGGGATCTTCAGCGGAAGGCCCGACATGTGGCCGAACAGCGCGCCGGCGGTCCAGGTGGTCCCGTAAGCGGAAACGCCGCCGTTGACGCCGCCCTCCTCCCCGGTGAAGCTGACGTTCTCCTCCGCCAGGGCCACGAGCTCCGGGATCGGGCTCTCCTCAAACGCGCCGCCGTCCTCTTTGGCCGCATAGGTCGATTCCACCGATTCCAGCCAGATGTAAACCAGATTTCGTTTTTTCTCCGGGAAGGTCAGTTCCACCGATTTGGGGTCCACATAATTCCGCTCGATATAATCCGACTTCGTAAAGTTGTTGACGATATAGCCGCCCACATCCAGGGTGCAGAAGGCGTAGCCGGCGATGAAAATAATGGAGGAAAGGGCCACCATATTCCCGCGAAACGCCGCGGCATGGGCCCACCCCTTTTTTCGCAGCGCCGCCAGCAGGATCGCCGCGGCCGCGCCCGCCAAAAGCGCAGGCACCACACACAGGAGGATATACTGTTCGATCATGCCGTTGCCCGTGCCCTCCATGGGCGTGGCCAGCTGGTTAACGATCTCGTTCATTTTCAGATTCGCCCACTGGGCGGCCTGCCAGCAGTAGGATGCGTGCAGCCAGACAGCGACAACGCAGAGCAGCGGGAATGCGATCTGCGCCGCCAGGGGATGCTTTCTTTCTCTCTCTTTCATTGCACAAAACAGTCCTTTCGCAGCGCCGCCGGCTCCGGCGGAGCACTGCAAATTCGACACTATTTTAGCATTCTTCCCCTGCTGCCGCAAGGAAAAAATCGAATTTCTGTCAAAGTTGCGCCGGATAGGCCCGCGGGCGTCCTTTCCCGCCTTGACTTCCCGGAAAAATCTGGTATAGTAGACGCTGATATGCGAGGTGGTTTTCATGTCGATCCATGTGCGCCCCTATGCTGCGTCCGACCTTCCGGCCATGAACGAAATCTGGAACGAAGTCGTCCGCGAGGGTATAGCCTTCCCCCAGCTGGAACTGCTGGACGAACACACTGGCGCGGAATTTTTTGCGGCGCAGACCTGCTGCGCCGTGGCGGAGGACGAGAACACCGGAGAGATCCTCGGGCTGTACATCCTCCACCCCAACAACGTCGGCCGCTGCGGCCATATCGCCAACGCCAGCTTTGCCGTCGGCAGCGCGCAGCGCGGGCGGCACATTGGCGAAGCGCTGGTGCGCAGCTGCCTTGCCCAGGCCCGGTCCCAGGGGTTCCGCATCCTGCAGTTCAACGCCGTGGTGAAAAGCAACGCCGCCGCCCAGCATCTCTACGAAAAGCTGGGCTTTGTCAAGCTGGGCGTCATTCCCGGCGGGTTCCGGAATCTCCGCGGCGTTTACGAGGACATTATTTTATACTACCACACATTATAAAAAGCAAGCGCTGCGGGATCGACGCCCACAGCGCTTGCTTCTTTATAAAAATAGATCCGATCACTGCAGCCGATAGAACGTATCCGTCCAGTTCCCCTGGTCGTCCACACGGTACAGCGCAGTGACCTGGCCGTCCTCCACTTCATACTGGAAACGGTCCTCGTTCACCCGCCCTTCGTCGATCGGCCCCCAGGCGCCGTTTTTGATCTGCTCCTGATACTTCGTTTCCATGATATTATTCTTTTTCATGGTGAAGGTGCCCCGCACGTCGTAAATGGTGTTGTCGCCCACCTGGATAGCGTATTCCACATTTCCTTTGCCGTCTCCGCCGTCGGTAAACACCAGGATATGATACGTATCTTCGCCCAGCGTTTCGCCGACGATCGCCGCCCAAGCACTGTTGGAGATGCTTTCCGACGCCGCGCTGCGGTCGCCGCCGTTTCCGCAGGCACAGAGGGAAAGCGCCATCAGCGCCGCCAGCATTCCCACGATCCATTTCTTCATCGCGCATCGCTCCTGTCTGAAGTTTGATCTGTGCTTTCAGTGTAACAGCAAAGCAATGCAAATTCAACAAAAATCCAAATTTTTTATAAAAATTTTCATACAAAATTGGAATTTTCAGCCGTCAAAAAAGAGCCGGGATCCCAGATCCCGGCCCTTTTTCGTTCAACGCATCAGCACGTCCAGCCGCGCGCGGATGGCGTGCATGAACGTATCGGTATCCACCGCTTCCGCCGGCGGGTCGCACAGCGGCGCCAGATCGCCGGTCATAACGCCGTCCTCCACCGTCTGCAGGCAGGCGCGCTCCAGCTTGTCCGCAAAGGCGCACAAATCGTTCAGCCCGTCCAACTCTCCCCGGCGGCGCAGCGCACCGGTCCAGGCAAAGATGGTCGCAATGGGGTTTGTAGAGGTCTTCTCCCCCCGCAGGTACTGGTAATACTGGTCCTGCACAGTGCCATGGGCCGCTTCGTACTCGTACTTTCCGTCGGGGGACACCAGTACGCTGGTCATCATGGCCAGACTGCCGAAAGCCGAGGAGACCATATCGCTCATCACGTCGCCGTCGTAATTTTTGCAGGCCCAGAGGATATTGCCCGGGCACTTCATCAACGCGGCCACGGCGCTGTCGATCAGCATGTATTTATACTGAATGCCGGCGGCCTCAAACTGGGGGTGGTACGTCTCCTTATACAGTTCTTCAAAAATATCCTTGAAACGGTGGTCGTACTGCTTGGAGATCGTATCTTTGGCGGAAAACCACAGATCCTGTTTCAAATTCAACGCATAGCGGAAGCAGGCGTGGGCAAAAGAATAGATGGAGCTGTCTTTGTTGTAGCTGCCCTGGAGCACGCCGGGACACTCGAAATCATAGACGGTCTCCCGGAAGGTCTCCCGCCCCCGGCGGTCGGTGAACACCAGTTCTGCCCTGCCCTCCTCCGGCACGCGGTATTCCGTGGCCTTGTAAATATCGCCGTAAGCGTGGCGGGCGATGGTGATAGGCGCTTTCCAGGTGCGCACTACGGGGTGGATATTGTTCACCACAATGGGCGTGCGGAATACCGTGCCGTCCAGGATGGCCCGCAGGGTGCCGTTGGGGCTCTTCCACATGTGGCTCAGGTGATATTCCTCCACGCGCTGGGCGTTGGGCGTGATGGTGGCGCATTTGACACCGACGCCGTATGCGGCAATGGCGTTGGCCGCATCCACCGTCACCTGATCTTTCGTTTTCTCCCGCATCTCCAGACCCAGATCATAGTATTCCGTCTTCAGATCCACATAGGGCGCCAGCAGTTTCTCCTTGATCTGCTTCCAGATCACCCGGGTCATTTCATCGCCGTCCAGCTCAACCAACGGCGTTTTCATTTGGATTTTGGCCATTATTTCCTGTCTCCTTCAAAAATCATGGTGGCAAAATAGTCCTCCGGTGTTTCGGCCCGGCGGATGAGTTCCGTGCTCCCATCCTCTTTCAGGAGCACCTCGGCGCTGCGCAGCTTGCCGTTGTAATTGTAGCCCATGGAAAAGCCGTGTGCTCCCGTGTCGTGGATCACCAGCAGGTCGCCGATGTCGATGCGCGGCATCATGCGGTCGATGGCAAATTTATCGTTGTTCTCGCACAGGGAGCCGACAATATCGTACATGTGGTCCTGGGGGCGGCGCTCCTTGCCCATGACCGTGATATGGTGGTACGCGCCGTACATAGCCGGGCGCATCAGGTTCGCCGCGCAGGCGTCCACGCCGATATATTCCTTGTATGTATGCTTCTCATGGATGGCGGTGGTCACCAGACATCCATAGGGCCCCAGCATGAAGCGGCCCAGCTCGGTATAAATCGCCACGTCGCCCATGCCGGCGGGCACCAGGATCTTTTCAAAAGCCCGGCGCACGCCCTCGCCGATGACCATGATATTGTTGGCCTTCTGCTCCGGCTCATAAGGGATGCCGATGCCGCCGGAGAGGTTGATGAATTTGAAATGGGCGCCGGTCTCCTTATGCAGCTGCACCGCTTTTTTGAACATGATCTCCGCCAGCGCAGGATAATATTTATTCGTCATGGCGCCGCTGACCAGGAAGGCGTGCATACCGAATTCCTTGGCGCCCAGCTTCTGCAGGCGGATATAGCTTTCCTTGATCTGCTCCGGCGTCATGCCGTACTTCGCGTCGCAGGGGTGATCCATGATCGTGTTGCCCAGGGCAAAATGGCCGCCGGGATTATAGCGGCAGCAGATCAGCGGTGGGATGCCCACCAGCCGGTCCAGAAAATTGATGTGGGTGATGTCATCCAGATTGATGATCGCGCCCAGCTTGCGGGCCAGGGTGTATTCCGATTCCGTGGTCTCATTGGAGGAAAACATGATCTCCTCGCCTTTGAAGCCGCATTTGTTGGCCAGCATCAGCTCCACCTCGCTAGCACAGTCCACACCGCAGCCCTCTTCCTTCAAAATCTGCAGGATCTTCGGCGTCGGCGTCGCCTTCACAGCGAAATATTCCCGGAACCCCTTGTTCCAGGAAAACGCCTTGTACAGCCTGCGGCAGTTCTCCCGAATGCCTTTCTCATCATACAAATGGAAGGGCGTCGGATATTTTTTGACAATTTTCTCCAACTGCGCCTTGGTCACAAATGTCTTCTTCATAGGAGCAAAACCTACTTTCTGCGGAAAATGCTAATGGGTATATTATAATGCGCCGCGGATAAAAATGCAACTTTTTTCCAATAATTTGAATAATATACAAATTATTCAAAAATACGCGCATTTTCGCCACGCGGCGCACAGGGGCTGGCGTAGTGAAAAAGAAGGCTCCGCCCATCGGGCGGAGCCTTCCTGATACGCAAAATCCCAAATTACTTGGAAGCCTTTGCAGCGTTGATCGCGTCGATCATCATGGGAACGACCTTGAACAGATCGCCGCAGATGCCGTAGTCTGCCACATCGAAGATGGGGGCAGTCTCGTTCTTGTTCACCGCGATGATGAGCTCGGAATCCTGCATACCAGCCTTGTGCTGGATCGCGCCGGAAATACCCAGAGCCACATACACCTTGGGATGAACGGTCTTGCCGGTCTGGCCGACCTGATGGTCAGCGGTGATCACGCCAGCATCGACCAGCGCACGGGAGGAACCGACAACGCCGCCGCCGAAAGCGTCGGCCAGCTGCTGCGCCAGCTCGATGCCCTTCTCGACGTCCTTGTTGATGCCGCGACCCACGGAAACGATCACGTCGGCGCCGATCAGATCGACCTGCTCCTTGGCTTCCTTCACGACCTCCAGGACCTTGGCCTCGATGTCGGCATCGGAAACGGTGGGCTTGACGATCTCGATCTCGCAAGCGTCAGCCTTAGCCTGGTTGAACTCGGCCTTCTTCATAACGCCGGGACGGACGGTGGACATGCAGGGACGGAAGCGGGGGCAGATGATGGTCGCCATCAGGTGGCCGCCGAAAGCAGGACGGGTCATCTTCAGGTTGACATCTTCCATGTTCCACTTCACGCTGTCGACATCGATGGTGGAACCTTCCTTCAGATAGGTCAGGTAGCCGTTCATGTCGATATCCAGGTGGGTGCAGTCGGCGGTCAGGCCGGTGTGCAGACGGGCTGCGCAGCGGGGGCCCAGATCACGACCGATGTTGGATGCGCCGATCAGGATAACTTCGGGCTTCTTATCCATCGCCACTTCGCAGAGCACCTTGGTGTAAGCATCGGTAGTGTAGACCTTCAGAGCGGGATCTTCGCAGACGATCACCTTGTCGGCGCCGTAGCCGCCCAGCTCCTTGGCAATGCCCTGGACATTGTCGCCCAGCAGCACGCCGACCAGCTTGCAGCCGCGCTTGTCAGCCAGCTTGCGGCCCTCGGAGATCAACTCGAAGTCGGTGTTCATCAATTTACCATCACGCTGTTCGCAGAATACCCAGATGTCCTGGAATTCCTCAATAGCTGCACTATTAAAAGCCATAATTATTTTCTCCTTTCAATCAGATGACATGCTTCTTCAGCAGTCTGTCAGCAAGATCTGCCGCGGTCGCCTTATCGGCGCCCTCCAGCATGACACCGACACCCTTCTGGGGAGGAGTGAAGGACTTGAAGATGTTGGTGGGAGAACCCTTCAGGCCGATGGTGTCCAGCTCGATCAGGGGCTCATCCTTCAGGGCCTCGAAATCCAGGACGGTCAGGGGCTTATTGTAGCACTCGAAAATGCCGGGAACAGACATGTAACGGGGAGCATTCAGCTCCTTGATGCAGGTGATCAGGCAAGGAGTGTGGGTCTTGATGGTCATGTAGCCATCCTCCAGCATACGCTTGACGGTGACTTCGTTGCCTTCCTTCTTGATCTCGGCTGCATAAGTGATCTGGGGCAGGCCCAGCTTTTCAGCGATCTGGGGACCGACCTGAGCGGTATCGCCGTCGATTGCCTGGCGGCCGCAGAAGATCATGTCGTCCTTCTCGACGCCGACATGGTTGATGGCGGCGGCGATGATCTGAGAGGTGGCGAACGTATCGCTGCCGCCGAACTCGCGGGCGGAAATCAGGATACCCTCGTCAGCGCCCATGGCGATCAGTTCGCGCAGCATGCCTTCGGCGGGAGCGGGGCCCATGGTGACAGCGATGACTTTGCAGCCGGTCTCGTCCTTCAGCTGCAGGGCGGCTTCCATAGCGTTCATATCATCGGGGTTGATGATGGTGGGCATGGAAGAACGGATCAGAATACCATTTTCGTCAACAGCAACCTTACCGGAGGTATCCGGGACCTGCTTGACACAAACAAAAATTTTCATTTTAACCTTTACCTCCTCAATTACTTAACGCCCATATGCCCAGAGATGACCATGCGCTGGACTTCGGAAGTACCCTCATAGATCTCGGTGATCTTGGCGTCACGCATCATGCGCTCAATGGGATACTCACGGGTGTAGCCATAGCCGCCGAACAGCTGCAGGCAGCGGCGGGTCACGTCGCTGGCAGTCTCAGCCGCAAACAGCTTGGCCATGGCGGCGTCAGCAGAGTAGGGCTCATGGTTCTGCTTCTTGCAGGCAGCGGCATACACCAGATACTGGGCAGCCTGGGTCTTAGCCTGCATGTCGGCCAACTGGAACTGGGTGTTCTGGAACTGGGAGATACGCTTACCGAACTGCATACGTTCCTTGGTGTACTTAACGGTCTCATCGATGGCGCCTTCCGCAATGCCGAGAGCCTGCGCAGCGATGCCGATACGGCCGCCGTCCAGGGTCTTCATGGCCAGCTGGAAGCCCTTGCCCTTCTTGCCCAGCATACGATCCTTGGGAATCACGCAATCCTCGAAGACCAGTTCGCAGGTGGAGGAGCCGCGGATACCCATCTTCTTCTCATGCTTGCCGATGGAGAAACCGGGATCGGTGCGCTCCACGATGAAAGCGGAGATCTCCTTTTCCTTGCGGCCGCGCTTGTTGATGACGGTACCCGTCACGGCGATCACGACAAAGACATCAGCATAGCCAGCGTTGGTGATGAAGATCTTGGAACCGTTCAGGATGTAGTTCTCGCCGGACTCATCCAGGACGGCCACGGTCTGCTGACCCTGCGCATCGGTGCCGGCGCCGGGCTCGGTCAGGCCGAAAGCACCCAGCCACTCGCCGGAGCACAGCTTGGGCAGGTACTTCTGCTTCTGCTCCTCGGTGCCGTTCTCAAAAATGGGAGCAGCGCACAGGGAGGTATGGGCAGAGAGGATAACGCCGGTGGTGCCGCAGACCTTGCTCATCTCTTCCACAGCCATGACATAGCCCAGCACGTCGGAGCCGGCGCCGCCATATTCCTTGGGGAAGTAAATGCCCAGCATGCCCAGCTTAGCCATCTTCTTCACGGTCTCTTCGGGGAAGCGCTCTTCTTCGTCGACCTCGGCTGCCAGGGGCTTGACTTCGTTTTCAGCAAACTCGCGGTACATCTTGCGAAGCAGCTGATGCTCTCTATCAATGACAAAATCCATAATTGAAACTCCTCCTAAATGAATTACTTGGTGTAATCGTAGAAGCCCTTACCAGACTTTCTGCCCAGCAGGCCGCCGCGGACCATCTTTCTGATCAGAGGATGGGCTCTATACTTGGAGTCGTGAGTCTCGTTGAACAGAACGTCCATGATGTTCAGAACGATATCCCAGCCGATCAGGTCGCCCAGCTCCAGGGGACCCATGGGATGGTTAGCGCCCAGCTTCATGGCAGTGTCGATGCCCTCGGCGGAAGCGATGCCCTCAGCATAGACGCAGACGCCCTCGTTGACCATGGGCACCAGGATCTTGTTGACGACGAAGCCGGGAGCCTCAGCGACTTCGACAGGAGTCTTGCCGAGCTCGACAGACAGGTTCTTGATGATCTCGAAGGTCTCGTCGGAGGTGTGCGCGCCGCGGATGACCTCGATCAGCTTCATAGCGGTGGCGGGGTTGAAGAAGTGCATGCCGATGAACTTGTCGGTGCGCTTGGTCGCAGTGGCGATCTCCGTCACGGACAGAGAGGAAGTGTTGGACGCGAAGATGGTCTCGGGCTTGCAGATGGTGTCCAGCTCGCCGAAGACGCTCTTCTTGATCTGCATGTTCTCCAGGATGGCCTCAACGATCAGATCCATGTCGGCCAGATCCTTCAGGTCGGTGGTGAACTTCATGTTGGCCAGAACGGCAGCCTTGGCTTCCTCGGTCATCTTGCCCTTGGCGACCTTCTTGTCCAGGCCCTTGGTCAGCTTTGCCTTGGCAGCGTCCAGGATCTCGTCGCTGATATCGCGGACGGTGACTTCAAAGCCCTTGGTAGCGAAAACCTGAGCAATGTCCAGACCCATGGTGCCTGCACCCATAACGCATACTTTTTTCATAATATGTAGCCTCCCTAAATAGTTTTTAAAAAACTGGTCCTATTGCTTACTTGTTGAGGTAAGTATAGCTATCCAGTGTTTTTCCCATAAACGCCTTCATGGCGCCTTCCTGATCCTCCGTAGCGCAACAGACGCCGAAGGCTTCGGCCTCGTAAGCCGTGCCGGTGTGGATGTCGGTCTGCATGCCGCGGCGGATGCAGCGCTTGCTCTCGCGGACAGCGATCTGTGCCTTGGAAGCGATGGTCTCCGCCAGCTCCATGGCCTTGTCCATCAGTTCTTCAGCGGGATAGACTTCGGACACCAGGCCCATGGCCTTGGCTTCCTCCGCCTTGATGGTCTTGGCCGTCAAGATCATCATCATGGCATTGGAAGTGCCGCAGATGCGGGGCATTCTCTGGGTGCCGCCGAAACCGGGGGTGATGCCCAGGCCGACCTCAGGCTGGCCGAACTTCGCCTTTTCGCTGGCCAGACGGATGTCGCAGGCCATGCTCAGCTCGCAGCCGCCGCCCAGTGCGAAACCATTTACCGCAGCGATCACAGGTTTGGTCATGTTTTCGATCTTCAGGAACACGCTGTTGCCATAATCGCCGAACTTCTTGCCTTCGACAGCGCCGAATGCGCTCATCTCGCCGATATCTGCCCCAGCCACAAAAGAACGGCCAGCGCCCGTCAAAACGCAGACATAAATCTCGTCGTCTGCCTCGACCTGGTCGATGACCTTTTCAAGTTCCTGGAGCATGGGAGTGTTCAGTGCATTCAGAGCCTCCGGACGATTCATGGTGATCACGCCAATGTGACCCTTTTTTTCCAAATCAACTGCCATGGTTCTTCCTCCTCATCATTGTGGGGCAAGTCTGATTTCCTGCCCCTACCCTTGTTTTTCCCTGTTGCAGCGCAACAGAACGGATGGGCACACACTTGTCCCCACCTTACGAGTAAATTATACGTCTTTGTGAAATAAATATCAAGACTTTTATTCATTTTGACGGTATATTTTTCGATTATTTTTTGGCATTCTGTCCAAAATCGCGCCGCTTCTTCCGCCCCGGGCGCAGATCGCCGCGTTATGTAAATCCGGCTCATCCGAGCAGTCCGCCGAGCCACTGGGAAAGGGGCAGATAGAGCAGCGGCAGGAACAGTCCCGGCAGCATATTTCCCACCCGCAGGCGCTCCTTGGTCACGCCCAGCATGTTGGCCGCGATCCCCAACAGCATCACGCCGCCCACCGCCGACATCTCCGTCACCACCGCGTCGCTGAGATAGGGCGCCACAGCGCCAGCCAGCAGGGTGATCCCTCCCTGATAGAGCAGCAGCGGGATCACGGAAAAGGCCACGCCGAGCCCCATGGCGGCCGCAAAGGTGACGGCGGTGACGCCGTCGATCACGCCCTTCGAGACAATGATGCTGTAATTGTGGTTGATGCCCGCCTCCAGGCTGCCCATGACGGCCATGGAGCCCACACAGAACAGCAGCGAGGCGGTGACGAACCCCTCTGTGAAATGGCCCATGTTCCCCCGGTCGCCGAACCGCTTCATCAAAACGCGCTTGAGCCATTCCCCGGCGCTGTCCATCCGGCGCTCGATGTCGACCGCTTCGCCCAGCAAGCTGCCCAGCGTCAGGCAGAGGATGACACACAGGATGTCCGCTGTCTGGACGGCGTTCATAATGCCGATCAGCGCCACACAAAGGCCAAGCCCCGCCGTGATCGTTTTGGACAGGTGCTGCGGCAGCCGGTTGCCCACCAGCAGGCCCAGGGCGCTGCCGCACAGCACCAGAATGACATTGATGATCGTTGCTATCATAGTTTGACCTCTTTTACTTTTGTACTTTACACAGGTAAATATTGTACCGCACCGTGGAAGGATTGTAAAGAAGTTTTCTCCGCCGCCCCCCTTCTGCGCCGCCGGAACGCTCCCCTTTTTCAGCATTTACAGAAGGCGTGCCTTTGTGGTACAATAACGCCGTTCAAGATCACGATCCCCTGATGGAGGTTTTTTCCGATGCGCATGAGAAAGAAAAAAAATCTGATCCCGCGGATGGAGCGCTGCAGCGCCGTCCTGATCGCCGAGCCCTTTTCCCACCGCGGCCAGTGGCGGGAACTATTCCGGCCGGACTGCCCGCTGCACGTGGAACTCGGCTGCGGCAAGGGCCGCTTCACCGCCGAAATGGCTCGGCAAAATCCGGACGTCTTCTTCGTCGCCATTGAGCGTGTGCCAGACGCCATGGTCATCGCCATGGAGCGCGTCTGCGCCCTGGGACTGCAGAACGTCCGCTTCATTTCCTGCGACGCGGCCCAGCTGCCCGACATTTTTGCGCCGGGCGAGGTGGACCGGATCTACATCAATTTCTGTGATCCCTGGCCCACAAAGCGCCACGCCAAGCGCCGCCTGACCTACCGCAATTTCCTGAAGCTCTATCGCCAGGTTCTGCGCGAAAACGGCCAGATCCACTTCAAGACGGACAACGCCCCCCTCTTCGCCTTCTCCCTGGAGGAATTCCCCATGGCCGGCTTCTCCCTCTCCGAGGTCACGGACGATCTCCATGCCGCCGGCCCTCAGGGCGTTATGACGGACTATGAAGCCAAATTCCACGAACTGGGCACGCCCATCCACCGTTGCGTGGCCACCATGGAAGCGTGGAGCGAACCCTCCGCGCCGGAAGGGCCGGCTGCAGAAAAAACGCCGCAGGATACGCCGTAAAAATGCGAAAAGCCGATCCTTTGCATTGCAGCGCAAAGGATCGGCTTTTTATATAACTTTTTTATACTATTATATAATAGTATCCCGGCGCCGTCCGGGTGGCGCGAAAAGAACTCATGTCTGCGCCGGGCCGCGGCTCCATTTTCCGACCCATTTTTCCCAAAGCTCGATGGATTTGAAGCGGACCGTACACCCCTCGCCATCCCGGGTGATCAGACCGATATCCGCCTTGGAAAGCCCGGCGGCGGAGGCTTTTTCCTCCAGTTCCCCGGTGGCGGCAGCCGTACACAGCGGCGGATAGACCACGCACCACCAATTGTGTCCCTCCCCTTCGCCGATGACGATGCGCAGGCTCAGATATTCTCCGCCGGGCAGGGAAAATGCGCCGTAATCCCGGGTGGGATACGTTTCCGGCGTCAGCCAGGCGTCTACCTCATAGGCATAGCCTGCGCTGCGCACCACCTCGGCGGCCAGATCCCGCAGATCCATCAGCCGGGTGCGCAGGATCTCCTCGGCCGCATCGCGGTCCTCCACACCCTGAAGCCACTGTTCCGCCTGCTCCAGCACCGCGTCCCGCACCCGCAGTTTCAGGCGTTGGTCCTCCGCGCTGTCGGAATCCGCGATCACGTGCAGACGGATCACTTCTCCGGCCAGATGCTGCTGGCTCTGCAGAGACCACATACCCCAGACCAGCGCCAGAGCAAAGAACGCCAGAAGCGCCGCTGCCAGCCATTTGCGCAGTTGAATCGTATACATGGCAAAAAACACCGTCCTATGTAGAAGTATCTGCAGTATGGACGGTGTTTTTCTGTTTTATACCTGCTTATCCGGGATTTTCCTCTGTTTTTTCGTCTTTCGCATTGACCATTTCGGCGAGATACGTCTGTCCATAGCGCTCCTTCAGCGCATGGAATGCCGCCTCCGCCGTCTCCTTTGCAGGAAACAGGCCGAAAACCGTCGGCCCGGAGCCGGTCATCGCCGCGCTGCCGGCGCCCAGATCCAGCAGCTGGTCCTTGATGGCGAACACTTCGCTGTATTTTTCCGGCAGCACTTCTTCAAACACATTGTAGATCCGGTGCAGGATGCCTGTCAGGTCCCCCTGGGCCAGGCTGCGCAGCATGCCCCTGGTATCCGGATGGCGCGTCAGCTTTTTCGCCTGGACGCAGCCGAACAACTCCGGCGTAGAAAGCCCGAAAGGCGGCTTGCAGATCACCGCCCAGCAGGCGGGCATGGGGGGAAGGCGCGTCAGGATCTCCCCGCGGCCCTCGGCCAGCGCCGTGCCGCCGAATACGCAGTAGGGCACGTCGCTCCCCACCTGCGCGCCGATGCGGCACAGGTCTTCGATCGCCATTTCCGGCGCGTAAAGCCGCCGCAGGCCCCGCAGGACCGCCGCCGCGTCACTGCTGCCGCCGGCCATGCCGGCACAGACCGGGATCGTTTTCTCCATATCGATATGAAGGCCCGGATTCCGCTGCCCGGTCGCCTGAAAAAAGGCCTCCGCCGCCCGGAACGCGAGGTTGCCGCGCCCCGCCGGAAGATAGGCCGCGCCGCAGGACAGCGTGATCCCATCGCTTTCCGTCGTGCGGAGCACGATGCGGTCGTGCAGGGAGATGCTCTGCATCACCATGCAGAGGTCGTGATAGCCGTCCTCCCGCCGGCGCAGGATGTCCAGCGTCAGATTCAGTTTTGCATAGGCATTGACCGCCGCTTCCGGCATGGGATCACCTCTTCAGTTCTCTCGCTTCCAGATAGTAGCGCTTGTCGCGGCTGTGTCCGATAGAAAACGTCTTGCGCGGCAGCGCGCCGTTGGCCTGGACATAGGGGAACAGCTTTTCCCGCGGGAAATCCGGCAGCAAAAAGCCGATGGCGCGGGTCTGGCAGCTCATTTCCTGCACGGTCTCCAATTCGTGGATATAATCCACTGTGCCGCCGCAGCGGCAGATATAATCGTCGATGAAATCCTGGAGCGTTTCCACCGCCAGTTCCTTCCGGGGCGACGGAACGGTGAAGGCGCCGGCGCGCCCCCTGCAGCACCAGCGGATCACATGGCCCTCCCCCTCGCCTTCCACGGCGCCGGGATAATAGGCGCGGAAAGCCGCCAGCATCTGCTCGCCGTCCACGCCGAACACCACCCGATGGATCGGCAGGAAGCGGACGGCGGGGTCGTTCAGGCTGATGATCTCCGCCAGGGCCCAGCGGGAGGGCAGCGCTTCCCACTGCTCCGCAGGCGTGCGCTTTTTCTCCTCCTCGTAGATCGCCTTGGCCGCAGCCAGGGAGTGGTTGCCGTCCCCCACCGCAAAGAGCATCTCTCCGGAAGCCTTCAGCCGGAGCAGCGCCGTGTCCATCTTCTCCAAAGACGCCGCGTCCACGCGCCAGCCGTCGATCCGGCCGCCGCCCTCCATCAGGCTGAAGCCGTACAGCTTTTCCATGGCCTCCTTCCGCTCCGCCAGCGGCGCGATCAGCGGGCAGGCGCCGTCGTCCATCAGGATCATGATGTGGGGCAGCTCGATGGCCGCGTCCTTGCGGACCTCCACACGGAAGGGGATCCGGTCCGTCACCGTCTGCTCTGTGGCGCGGATGCGGGCGCGGCTGCCGGGCGCATAATCGTATTCCTCCAGATCGATCCGGCACACCAGCCCCCGGCGGCAGCCGCCGCTGCACACCTCGCGCTCCACATAGATCATGGAATCCGGGCAGGTGTAAAACAGGTGCTGGTCCAGGTATGTACGCATGGTTTCGTTGATCTGCGCGATGTACCGCCGCGCATCCACCTCGTGGAGATAGGCCTCCGGCAGGATCAGGCGCAGAGACGACGGCGCGCCGCCCACGATCTCGTCCACCCGCCGCCAGTAATCAGCCTGGGCCGTGAACTGGTCGCAGGCGATGACGCTCCACTTGGACAGATTGCAGTTTGGCAGCAGGATGTCCGCCGGCGCGATGCCGAGGTGTTCAAACATGGCGCTCACTCCCGTTCAAAAAGCATATCCATCAGGGCCGTGCCCGCCGCCACGGACCGGCCGGCCATGCCGGTGGGCTCGTCATATACGCCGCCAAAGCCGCTGTCGCGGCGGCTGTCGTACAGGAGATAGGGCACCGGGTCGCCGTCGTGGCCGCGGGTCGCCATCAGCGTTTTGTGGTCCGACAGCATCAGCAGGCGGTATTCCGTCACGCCCGCCGCCTGCAGTTTCTGCAGCAGCGGCGCCGTCACCCGGCTGTCCAGCCATTCGATGGCCTGGAGCTTTCCGGACAGGTCGCCGTTGTGGGTACATTCGTCAGGGGCTTCCACATGGATGGCCACGAAATCCGCTCCGTTCTTCAGGCACCGCACCGCCGCGTCCACCTTGCCTTCGTAATTCGTTTCCAGCTCGCCCGTGGCGCCCTCCACGCGGATGACGTTCAGCCCGGTGAGGGCGGCGATGCCGTGACACAGGGGGACGGCAGAGATCACACCGCCTTTTTTATCGTATTTTTCCGGGAAATTCGGCAGTTCCACCGCCGTGCCCTCCGCCCAGAACCAGATGCCGTTGGCCGGCATTTTTCCGGCGGCGCGGCGCGCCTCGTTCATCGGGTGATGGTCGAGGATCTCGTGAGCCAGGCGCATCAGGTCCTTCAGCACCGCTGCATTTTCACAGCCGCTGGGCAGCAGCGCGCCGATGGTCTCGCCCAGGTGATCGTGGGGCGGGATCAGGCGGATGCCCGCCACGTCCGCGCCGCTCTGGACGGCGATGTGGCGGAACGAGGGATCGGGATAGATCCGCATGCCGGCTTTTTCCGCCGCTTTTGCAAAGCAGGGCTCCTGCCACAGGGATTTCACCAGCGCGATGCTCTCCTCCCCCTCGATGGAGCCGGCGCTGTGGGACAGGATGCGCTTTTCTTCAAAAGGCATGCTCCCGTCTTCGTAGCAGACCATGTTGCAGCGGTATGCCACGTCCCCGGGCTGCAGGCGGATGCCGCTGGCCGCCGCCTCCATGGGAGCACGGCCGGTGAAATACGTTCTGGGGTCGCAGCCGAAGATCGACAGAATCGCCGTGTCGCTGCCGGCGGGCATCCCCTCGGGCACGTTTTTCACATTGCCCACCTCGCCCCGGGCGGCCAGAGCGTCGATGCTGGGCTTTTTGGCGGCCTGCAGAGGCGTTTTCCCGCCCAGGGCCTCCACGGCGTTGTCCGCCATGCCGTCGCCGATGATGAGGATATACTTCATGGTGCGGATCACTCCTTCTGTTCCCGCAGCCGCACGAGAAAACGCTTCATGCGGCGCAGGGCTTCTTCGATTTTCTCCCGGTCCGCCGCATAGCAGACGCGGGCGTAACCCGCGCCGCCGACGCCAAAGGCGCTGCCGGGAATGATGGCCACCTGCTCTTCCTGGAGAAGGCGATGGCAGAATTCCATATCGCTCAGGCCGAAATCGCCGATGTAGGGGAAGCAGTAAAATGCGCCCCGGGGCTCGCTGCAGCGCAGGCCCATATCCCGCAGGCCCTGCGCCAGGAGCCGGCGGCGGACATTGTACTCCTCCCGCATCTGTGCGATATCCGCCATGCCGTGCTCCATGGCCTCGATGGCGGCGTGCTGGGTGACCGTGGGGGCGGACATGATGCCGTAACCATGGAGGGCCGAAGCGTGGGAAACGAGCTCCCGCGGGCCGCAGAGATAGCCCATGCGCCAGCCGGTCATGGCGAAGGCCTTGGAAAAGCCGCCCACCACCAGCGTCCGCTCCCGCATGCCGGGAACGGACGCAAAGGACACATGGTCCTGGCCGTAGGTCAGTTCGCCGTAGATCTCGTCGCACAGGACGATCACATTGGTGTCTTTCAGCGCTTCGGCGATGGCTTCCAAATCGGTGCGCTCCAGAATCGCGCCGGTAGGATTGCTGGGATAAGGCAGCACCAGGAGCTTTGTGCGGGGCGTGAGCGCCGCGCGCACCTGTTCCGCCGTGATGCGGAAGCCGTTTTCTTCCCGGGCGGTGATCTCCTTCACCGCGCCGCCGCAAACGGTGGCCAGCGGGCCGTAGCACACGAAGGTGGGCGTGGGAACGATGATCTCATCCCCCGCACCGACCAGGCAGCGGATGGCCAAGTCGATGGCTTCGCTGCCGCCCACGGTGACCAGCACCTCGTCGGCGGGGTCATATTCCAGGGAAAAGCGGTCTCTCAGATAAGCAGCGATGTCCTCCCGCAGCTCCGGCAGGCCGGGGTTCTGGGTGTATTTCGTGTGTCCCTCCAGCAGGGAAGCCGCGCCTACCTTGCGAATGTGCTCCGGAGTGACGAAGTCCGGCTCGCCCAGGCCTAAAGAGATGGCCTCTGGCATTTCGTTGATAATGTCGAAAAATTCTTTGATGCTGGACTCCGGCACCGCCTGGATGCCCGGCGTCAGCGCTTTTGTGTAATCGATCATGGGTTGATACAGTCCTTTGTTGGTTGAAATGGAAATATAGATAGA
Source organism: Candidatus Pseudoscillospira falkowii (assembly GCA_904374485.1). Classification (GTDB taxonomy): domain Bacteria; phylum Bacillota; class Clostridia; order Oscillospirales; family Oscillospiraceae; genus Pseudoscillospira; species Pseudoscillospira falkowii. Next base: position 20,880 of record CAJFFX010000024.1, read on the forward strand.
GACATTATACCACGCTTCTCCCGGCCGCGCAATCGCAATCCGGGCCGGAAAAGGCCGCCGAAAGATTTTCTCCGGTAATCCCTTTTCGCTTTTCGCCCGCGGCAGCCGCGCAGAAAAGCGCCCCGGCGGCCGCGAAAGGCGGCGCGCCGGGGCGCGGACTGCTCTTTCTCCCCGATCAGAAGAAGGGGTTGAAGAAGATCAGCATATCGATGATGAACAGCGGAATCAGGAAACGCAGGGACCAGGTCATGTAGCCAAAGAAGGACGGCATTTTGACCTTGTTCTCCTCGGCGATGGACTTGACCATGAAGTTGGGCGCATTGCCGATGTAGGTATTGGCGCCCATGAACACTGCGCCGGCGGAAACGGCGATCAGCATATTGGTCGCGACAGTACCCACAGTTGTCACAACGCCGGACGTGGCGCCCAGGGTGCCCGCCACGGTGAGGAACACCAGGTACGTGGGCGTGTTGTCCAGGAAGGAGGACAGCGCGCCGGTGCACCAGAACAGCTGCCAGGGCTGGTTGAGGCCCAGGGAAGCACCGTGGGTGTTGAGGAACAGCAGGGCGGGGATCATGGTGATGAAGATACCGATGAACAGCACCGCCACTTCCTCGATGGCGCCCCAGGTAAAGTTGTTCTTGGTGCGGACGTCCTTCTTCGTGGTCTTAAAGGACAGGAACGCCGCGATCAGGATAATGACGATCTCGATGATGCTGGCGTAGCCCAGGCTGACATTGCCGTAAATATGCAGGCTCAGGGCGTTGCCGGACGCATCCTGGAACATGGGCAGCATCGGCAGGACGCCGGACAGGATGACCGCGGCGACGATCATGAGCATGAAGATGATGTTATGAGCGCCCAGCAGGCGGATCTTCGCCCCGCCAGAGAGCGGCTTGAGACCGGCCGCGACGTCTTTCTTATAAGCACGGCTATCCAGCAGGAAGTAAAGCGCCAGCAGCAGCACCACATTCAGCGCCAGGATGGGCATCATGTGGATGATGGTCCACTGGAAAGGCACGCCGCGCATGAAGCCCATCAACAGCGGGGGATCGCCGATGGGGGTCAGCGCACCGCCGATATTCGACACCAGGAAGATGAAGAACACCACGGTATGTACGCACTTGGAACGCCACTGATTGGCCCGCAGGATGGGACGGATCATCACCATGGACGCGCCGGTGGTGCCGATCCAGGAAGCCAGCAGCGTGCCGATCAGCAGCAGGACCAGGTTCGTTTTCGGCGTGCCGGCCAGGTCGCCCTCCAGGCAGATGTTGCCCGCGACGCAGAACAGGCCGAACAGCAGCACGATGAACGTCAGGTAGTCGCCGATGATGGAATGCAGCAGCTGATCCATCATCGTCGCCACATTGAAAGACATGGCGAAGGGGATCAGGAATGCCAGCGACCAGAACAGGACGAAGGCCCATCTCCATTTTTCCCACTTTTCAGGAATGACCAGCGGGCAGATGGCGATGCACAACAGCATACCGACAAAGGGGATACAATAGACCAGGGAAACCTGGGACCCCAGTTCGGTGCCGTGCAGGATCTCCGCGCCGAAGGCCGGCTGGCAGAAAACGGCAGCCAACGCCGCCGCGACCAGCGCAACAGACAGTTTCTTATGCATGATACTTACAGCTCCCTCCAGACAAGATCTTGTTTTCACGATGCTCGCTTGAAAACGCAAAACAAGAAAATTTCGATTACACTTTAGCAAAGCATCTTTTGAAAGTCAAGGCGCGTTTCGCATCCTACACCGCTCTTTTTCCGGATTTTTACTTTTTTCAACGAAAAACAGGCCAAAAAAAGTTAATAAATTAACGATGACTTTCGCCGTCGCCGGAGGATACGGACGCCCTGCCAAACGATATTATACAGCAGGATCGATAAAAGCGGCGTAAATCTTTTCCAAATTTCCGCGGCCGCATAAAGCGCCGATTCCGACAAATACTAAGCTTGGATTTCTGATAAGGAGGAATTGCCATGATCGATCGCATCGCTTTGATCCTGGTCATCATCGGCGCCGTCAACTGGGGCT
>CAJFFX010000024.1:22980-40357 GCA_904374485.1 Candidatus Pseudoscillospira falkowii
CGGCGGCCCGCTGACGATTGCCAGCCGGATCGTGTACGGTCTGGTGGGGCTGGGCGGCTTGTGGTGCATCTCCCTGCTGTTCCGCCGGGTGCTCCAGCCTGCGCCCCGCCACGTCTGATCGAATAACGCTTCTTGCCTGCGCGCCGGATGCGGACGGTTCTGTCCGCATCCGGCGTTCTCTTTTTTGCCGCCGCGGCGCAAAAAAGACGCAGCGCACAATTTTTCTTGCATTCTTTCGCAAATCCCTCCATAATAAAGAAAATACGTCCCGGAAGCGAGTACCATGAAACAAAGTCGATCCCGCGCGCCCCTGTTCCTTTTTCTCGGGACGGAGTGCGCACTGTACGGTTCCTTTTTATACTGTGACCTGACCTCCCGCGGCGCCGCCGGTACCGCGCTGAAATACGCCGCCCTGCTGCTGTGCCTGCTCTTTTCCCTGGCCCGCGCCCGCACGGCGGACGGCAAGCTGGTCGCTCTCTGCCTGGCGCTGACGGCCCTGGCGGATCTCTTCCTCCTGGTGCTGGACCGCGATTACGCCGCGGGCATCGCGCTTTTCTGTGCCGTGCAGCTGCTGTATGCACTGCGCATCCGGCGGGCGCGGCGGAGGCCGCCGTCCCTTCTGCCGCGGCTGCTGCTCAGCGGCGGCGCCGCTCTGGCCCTGCTGCTGGCCGGCAGGCTGACGCCGGTGCTGCTTTTGGTATGTCTTTATTTCCCCCAGCTGCTGCTCAACGCCCTGGAAAGCCGCGCGCTGCCGCCCACGCCGCAAAACCGGCTCTTTTGCGCTGGGCTGTTCCTGTTCCTCGCCTGCGACGTCTGCGTGGGTTTTCACAACAGCCCAGATTACCTCCCCTTTGCTCCGCCGTGGGTCACGGCCTTTTCCCAGATCGCCATGTGGGGATTTTATCTTCCTTCCCAGGTCCTGATCGTATTCTCTGTGCGCCGAAGGAGTCCGTTATGAAAAAAAGTCTCCCGCTCTTTATCCTGCTGACTGCCGCTGCCATGCTGTTCGTGCTGTCGGCCGCCATCGCCGTGCCCATTCTGCTGCGGCCCTTTTACTACGCCCACGTTTTCCTGCTGGATCTCCCCGGCAAAACGGGCTGGACCGCCGAGGAGATCTGCAGCGCTTACGATGAGATGCTCGATTTCTGCCTGTTCGGCGCTCCCTTCGGCACGGGCGTTCTGCGCTGGTCCCAGGAAGGAATGCGGCATTTTGCCGACTGCGCCGTGCTGTTCCGCCTGGACCTCGCCGTTCTTCTGCTCTCCTTCCTGGCGCTGCTGCTGGGCCGCGCTTTGAAAAAGCGCGGCATCCTGCCGGCACAGCCCCTGGGCCGGGGCTCCGACTTCTGGGCCGGCTGCCTTTTGGCCGGCGCCTTCGCCGCCGTCGGCACGCTGGCCGCGCTGGATTTCGACCGAGCTTTTGTCCTCTTCCACCGGCTTTTCTTTCCCGGAAAAATGAACTGGCTTTTCGATCCCGCGGCCGATCAGATCATCCTCGTGCTGCCCCAGGTGTTTTTCCGCAACTGCGCCATCCTCGTCCTGCTGCTCCTGCTGGGCGGCTGTGCCCTTCTGATCCTGCGGGACCTGCGCAGGTGGAGATAATTTTTTCTCGCCGCATTGCAATTTTTATCTTTACAGGAAAGAAACTTTCTGCTATACTAATTTTGTTATGGATCTATGCGCCCGTAGCTCAGTTGGATAGAGTGACAGACTCCGACTCTGTAGGCCACTGGTTCGAATCCAGCCGGGCGTACCAAAAAAAGGAAGGACATTTGCGAAAGCAAATGTCCTTCCTTTTTTTGGTTTGGACTTCGCGGCCTTTGGCCGCGAAGCCTGCATTTCTTGCAAAGCCGGAAAAAAGATGCTACACTGAGGCTGCCGCCGGAATGGGCGGCAGCCCCGGTTTTGATTCCCGGCAAAGGAGTTTTTGTCTATGTACAGTTTCCGAAACGATTACAGCGAAGGCGCTCACCCCTCCGTGCTGAAGGCGCTGATCGACACCAATCTCGAGCAGACGCCGGGCTACGGCACAGACCGCTACTGCGAGGAAGCCCGGGCGCTGATCCGTGAAAAGATTGCCGTGCCCGATGCCGACGTTCATTTTCTCGTGGGCGGAACCCAAGTGAACCTGGTGGCCTGCGCAGCCTTTCTGCGGCCCTTCGAAGCGGTCATCGCCCCCGAAAGCGGCCACCCGTTGATCCACGAGACCGGCGCGCTGGAAGCCACCGGCCACCGGGTGCTCTCCGCGCCCTCCCGCGACGGAAAGCTGCGCCCGGAAGCAGTTGCCGCCCTCTGTCGCGCCCATTCCTCCGAACACATGGTGCGCCCCCGGATGCTCTATCTTTCCGACTCCAGCGAACTGGGGACGGCCTATACAAAAGAAGAGTTGTCCGCTCTTCACAACACATGTAAAGAATATCAGCTTTACAGTTATCTCGACGGCGCCCGTCTGGGCTGCGGCATGGTGAGCAGCACCGCGCCCCTCTCGTGGACAGATCTCGGCGAAACGTTGGACGCCTTTACCATCGGCGGCACAAAAAACGGCCTGCTGTTCGGCGAAGCCCTGGTCATCACCAACGACGCGCTGAAGGCGGACTTCCGCTCCCACATGAAACAGCGCGGCGCACTGCTGGCCAAGGGCCGCCTGCTGGGCGTCCAGTTCCGGGCAATTTTGGAAAACGACCTTTATCTGGAAAACGCCCGCCATGCCAACGCCCTGGCCCAGCACCTGCAGGCCGGCATCGAAGCGCTGGGGTATTCCATGCTCCTCCCCTCGCCCACCAATCAGATCTTTCCCATCTTCCCGAACGACCTTCTGGAGCGACTGTGTTCCCTTTATGAATACGAAGTGCAGCAGCCGATGGATGAACAGTCCACCTGCATCCGCCTGGTCACCTCCTGGGCTACGCCGCCGGAAGCGGTAGAGCAGTTCCTCGACGATCTGGCCCGCCTGCGCGCCATCTGATGCGTCATCTCCGATCCAACAAAAAACAACAGGGCGGCCGCCCGGCTCGGCTGTATGCCGGGCGGCCGCCCCTTTTTGCTCACAGGGCCTTTTGGAAGGCCAGCCGCTCCGCGCCGTCCGCCAGGAAAATGCGACCGCAGTAAGTGAAGCCGCAGCGGCGCAGCAGTGCCTGCATGGGCCGGTTGCGTCGATGGGTATCGATGCGGAGATTGCCGAAGCGCGCCACGCACCAATCCAGGCAAAATGCGCCGGCGCCCGCGCCCGGCCGGGCCGCGCAGATGCGGTGTACCGTGCCGTAGGGTGCGTCGTTCAGCCAGGCGCCGTCGCAGATCGTCCGATAGGTGGGGTCCTCCCCCTCGATCAGAGAAAAAACGGCGGCGATCTCCTGTCCGTCCAGGCAGAGATGGCTTTGGCCTCGGGCGATTTCCCGGGCAATCAGTTCTTCCCCGGGATAATCTTGCCCCCACTGGTCCGGGTTTCCCGTCCGCCGCATGAACTCCCGCGCCCGGGCATAGAGCGCCATCACTTCTTCAAGCCGCTCCGGCGGCGTCTTGCAGATCTCCATCGTCTTTCGCCTCTGTTTCTCTGTAAAGTAATTTTACTTTTCTATATCTGCAGCACAATCATTCTTTATTTTATCCCTCATGTCAAATCTCCGACACGGCCGGCAGAAACGTCCCTTCGGTCCTCGCCGCTTTTCTGTAACCGCCGCAGAGCAAAGTATACCACAGCGCCGCCGGGGATACAAGCCATCCCGGCAGCGCCAGTTTGCTCACTGTCCGTTTTTCTTCTTGACATTCGAACATTTATTCTATATAATGATCTCGCAATTTATCGAACATTTGTTTATCTGGTGAGGACAATGGATACTCTGGAGAAATTGAACATTCTAGCTGATGCGGCCAAATACGATGCCGCCTGCACCTCCAGCGGCGTCCGGCGCGGGGCGCGCAAGGGCTATGTGGGCAATACTGTTTCCTCGATCAACGGCTGCTGCCACAGTTTTTCCGCCGACGGGCGCTGCATCACGCTGCTGAAGGTGCTGATGACGAACTACTGCATCTACGACTGCAGATACTGCGTCAACCGCCGCAGCAACGACATCCGCCGCGCGGCGTTCACACCGAAGGAACTGGCGGAGCTGACCATCGCTTTTTACCGGCGGAATTATATCGAGGGTCTCTTCCTCTCCTCCGGTGTAATCCGGGATCCCGATTACACCGCCGAACGCATGATCGAAACTCTCTCCCTCCTGCGCGGGACTTACTGCTTCAACGGTTATATCCACGCCAAGGCCATCCCCGGCGCGGCGCCGGAGCTCGTCACCCGCTTGGGCCTGCTGGCGGACCGGCTGAGCGTGAATATCGAGCTCCCTTCGGAGCAGAGCCTGCGTATGCTGTGCCCGGAAAAGGACAAGCGCGCCATTCTGGCGCCCATGCGGCAAATCAAGGACCAAGTCCTGGAAAACCGCCACGACCTAACACGCTACCGCCACACGCCCAAATTCGCCCCCGCCGGGCAGAGCACCCAGATGATCATTGGCGCCACGCCGGACAGTGACCGCCATATCCTGTGCCTCAGCCAGGGACTTTACCGCACCTACCGGCTCAAGCGTGTATTCTATTCTGCCTATGTGCCAGTGGTGGAGCACGCCCTGCTGCCGGGGCGGGACGTGCCGCCGCCGCTGCTGCGGGAGCACCGACTGTATCAGGCCGACTGGTTGCTGCGGTTCTACGGCTTCACTGCCGACGAGCTTTTGGACGACGCCCATCCGAATTTTGATCTGCAGCTGGACCCGAAATGCGTCTGGGCGCTGAACCACCCGGAGCGCTTTCCCGTGGAAGTCAACACTGCCGATTACGAAATGCTGCTGCGGGTGCCGGGCATCGGCGCCATCAGCGCCCGGCGCATCGTCGCCGTGCGCCGCTGGGGCCGCCTGGATTTCGACGCGCTGAAAAAACTGCGCGTCGTGCTCAAGCGAGCCCAATACTTCATCACCTGCGGCGGGAAAGGGGCCGAGGGTCTGCGCTGCAGCACCGCCAGCGCCCGCAGGGCGCTGCTGGCCCTGGAGGCCCGGGAACACACCGCCCCGATGCAGCAGCTGAGCCTGTTCCGGGACTGAACAAGGAGGCGCGCCATGAACTGGACAACAGCCCTTTATGAATACGACGGCAGTTTCGACGGCTTCCTGTGCTGTGTGTTCGACAGCTATATCCGCCGGGAGCGGCCCCTTGCCATCCTTTGCGGCGCACAGGAGCAAACCTCTCTGGAAACCATACACTCCGTCGAAACCCAGCCGGCCCACGCCCGCCGGGTTGCCGGGAGCATTCAAAAGTGCGCGCCGGCAGCCCTTTCCTTTCTCCGACGCGCCTTTTTGACCTGTCTTCCCGAAAAGGAACTGCTGCTGTACCGGCTGATCTGCCGCCTTTATGACGAAGGCCCCGCTTTTTTGCACGATCCCACCGATCCCACGATGTACCCCATCTGCCGGGCCCTGCGGCACCTGTCGGGCGAACTGGAAAAACTGCGGGGCTTTGTCCGCTTTTCCGCCTTCGGCGGGATCTATGCGGCGGAGATCGCGCCGAAAAACCGCGTTCTGCCAGCCCTGCGCCCCCATTTCTGTGCCCGTTTTGCCGACCAGCCCTTTCTCATTTACGACCGCACCCACAAAGAGGCTCTGCTGCATGCGGGCGGACGGTGGACCATCGTGCCCATGGAGCAATTTTCCATGGCGCTGCCCGACGAAACGGAAGCCCGGTACCGGAAACTCTGGAAAACCTTTTTCGACACCGTGGCCATCCAGTCCCGCCGCAACGCGCGCTGCCAGCGGTCCCATCTTCCCCTGCGCTACCGCGCCGATATGACGGAATTCCAGGATGAGGACTATTTTGCCCCCGCGGAGGCGCCGCAGCCTGCCGGCGCGGCGCAGCCCTCAGTCGGCGGGGCCGATGGCCTGCCGGAGTTTTTCCAGCGCCCGCTTCTCCAGCCGTGAGATCTGCACCTGGGAAACATGGAGCACCCGCGCGCATTCCTGCTGGGTATAGGCGCGGTAGTAGCGCAGGGCGATGACGGCCCGCTCCTTTTCCGGCAGCCCTTCAATGGCCTGGCGCAGGGCGATGCTCTGCAGCAGCTTTTTCTCCAGCTCCTCCGTGCCCAGAAGGCTCTCCAGCGGCAGGCCGTCGGCGTTTTCCTGCTGCAGGGACTCCGGCGCGGCGGCAGCCAGCTCCGCGGCGGCGATCTCCTCGGCCGTGAGGCCCGTCTCCGCCGCGATCTCCGAAACGCCCGGCTCCCTGCCCAGCTGGCCGCACAGCTTCTGCCGCGCAGCCAGCACGGCAGCAAACTGCTGCTTGAGACCGCGCCCCACCTTGATGGCGCCGTCGTCGCGCAGGAAGCGCCGGATCTCCCCGCCGATCTTCGGCACGGCGTATGTAGAAAATTCCGTTCCATAGCCGCTGTCGAAACCGCGCACGGCTTTCAGAAAGCCCAGGCATCCCAACTGATACAGGTCCTCCGGCTCCACGCCGCGGCCGCAGTAGCGCCGCACGACGGCCCAGATCAGACCGCTGTTGCGCACGACCAGCTCCCCACAGGCATCCTCGTCACCCTTCCGGGCCCGGTCCAGCAGCGCGCGCATCTCGCCGGTCATAACGCCTCATCGCCCCGCGCGGCGATTTTCCGCTTCATCACCACCGTGGTCCCTTTTCCCGGCGCCGAACGGACGCGCAGGGCGTCCATAAAGCTTTCCATAATGGTGAAGCCCATGCCGCTGCGCTCCTCGCCGCCGGTGGTGTACATGGGCTGGCGCGCCTTTTCCACGTCGCTGATGCCCACGCCCCAGTCCTGGATCCGCAGCTCCAGCAGCCGGTTTTCATAAAGCCGGGCACAGATCCGGATCTTTCCGATGCTGTGGGGATAGGCGTGGACAATGGCGTTCGTCACCGCTTCGCTGACGGCCGTTTTGATGTCCCCCAGCTCCTCCAGCGTGGGGTCCAGCTGGGCGGCAAAGCCCGCCACCGCCAGACGGGCGAAGCCCTCGTTGCTGCTTCTGCTCAAAAAATCGATCTGCATTGTGTTATACGCTTTCATTGCCGCGCCTCCCCTTTCTCGATGGTCACAACGTTTCCGATGCTGGCCGCCCGCAGCACCCGCATGGCCTGCGGTGGCACGCGGGTCACCTTCATGCTCCCGCCCAGATTCTGCATCCGCTTATAAAGGCGCAGGATCACGGCGATACCGGAGGAATCCATAAAGGTGACGCCCGACAGATCCAGCTCTGTCCGCAGCGGCAGGGCGACGTCGAGATGCCGGTCGATCTCTGTCATGGCCTCCTTGGCCGCATGGTGGTCCAGTTCCCCGTAAAGGCGCAGCACAAGGTCCCGCCCCGTGCGCGCAGCCGTAATGTTCATAGCGCAACGCTCCTTTTCTGATCCTGCTTGTCCGCAAAAAATAAAAAATGAGGATACTGCGCAATGCAGTATCCTCATTTTATCGCTTATTTCTGATAGATCCCGTCGAAACGGCGATCGGCAGTCGGTTTTTTTGCCGCCGCTCAGCCGCGCATCTGCGCCATGGATTCCTCCAAGTTCGCGATCAGCGCGCGGTATTTCTCCGCCTGCTGGCGCTGGCCTTCCACCACGTTGGCCGGCGCCTTGGACACAAAGCTCTCGTTGCTGAGCTTGGCTTCGATGCGCGCCAGGCCCTGTTCGGCCTTCTCCTTTTCCTTGGCCATGCGCTCCAGTTCCTTTTCGATATCCACCAGATCCGCCAGGGGCAGATAGATGGCGGCGCTGGCCGTGACCAGACTCACCATGCCGTCGGTGCTCTGCGGCGCAGTTTCCGTAACGGTCAGTTCGGAAACAGAGGCCAGGCGCTTGATGAAATGGGCGCCCTGGCGATAAAGCTCCGGCGTTTCGCTGACCAGGATCATGGCCGCCTTGCGGGAGGGCGGCACGTTCATTTCGCTGCGGCGGCTGCGCACGGCGTTGATGGCCGCCATGACGGCCTCCATGGCCTGCTCCTCCGCGGCGAACTCGAACGCGCCGCGATATTCCGGCCACCGGGAGGTCATCAGGAAATCGCCCTCGTGGGGCAGCGCCTGCCAGATCTCCTCGGTGATGAAGGGCATGAAGGGGTGCAGCAGCGCCAGCACCTGCTCCCATACATAGCACAGGACCTTCTGGGCATTGACGCGGCTCTTCTCATCCTCGCCGGTCAGACGGGTCTTGGTCAGTTCGATATACCAGTCGCAGTAGGTATCCCAAATAAAGTCGTACACATTGGCGGAGGCCACGCCCAGCTCATAGCTGTCCAGGTTAGCCGTCACATCCCGGATCAGGTGGTTAAGGCGGCTCAGGACCCACTTGTCCTCCATCTCCAACTCCTCCAGGGGCGGAAGGGCGCAGGTGTCGATGTCCAGATTCATCATCAGGAAGCGGGATGCGTTCCAGATCTTGTTGGCAAAATTGCGCATGGCCTCGCACTTCTCCACATAGAAGCGCATGTCGTTGCCGGGGGAATTGCCGGTGATCAGGTTGAAGCGCAGGGCGTCGGCGCCGTATTTGTCCGCCATTTCCAAAGGATCGATGCCGTTGCCCAGAGACTTCGACATCTTGCGGCCCTTGTCGTCGCGCACCAGGCCGTGGATCAGCACCGTGTCAAAGGGCGGCTTTTTCATGTGTTCGCAGCCGGAGAAGATCATCCGGGCCACCCAGAAAAAGATGATGTCGTAGCCCGTCACCAGCACAGAGGTGGGATAATAGTACTCCAGCTCCGGCGTTTTCTCCGGCCAGCCCAGGGTGGAGAAGGGCCACAGGGCGCTGGAGAACCAGGTGTCCAGCACGTCCTCGTCCCGCGTCAGGCGGGTGCAGCCGCACTTTTCGCACTTCACGGGATCCTCGCGGCTGACGTTGATATGGCCGCACTCGTCGCAGTACCAGGCCGGGATCTGATGGCCCCACCACAGCTGGCGGGAAATGCACCAGTCATGGACGTTTTCCATCCAGTTGGTGTAGATCTTGGAGAAGCGGTCCGGCACGAACTGGACCTCGCCCTCGTTGACGACGCGCAGGGCCTCCTTGGCCAGGGGCGCCATGCGGACGAACCACTGGGCGGAGATCAGGGGCTCCACATCGTTGTGGCAGCGGTAGCAGGTGCCCACGTTGTGGGTATAATCCTCAATCTTTTCGATCAGGCCCGCCGCCTGCAGATCCTCGACCACCTTTTTGCGGCACTCATAGCGATCCATGCCGTTGTAAGGGCCGCCGTTTTCGTTGATCTTTCCGTTGTCGTCGATGACGCGGATGGTCTCCAGGTTATGGCGCAGACCCACCTCGAAGTCGTTGGGGTCGTGGGCGGGGGTCATTTTCACGCAGCCGGTGCCGAAGGTCATATCGACATATTCATCGGCCACGATGGGAATCTCCCGGTTCATGATGGGCAGGATGCACGTCTTGCCCACGAGATCCCGATAGCGCTCGTCGTTGGGATTGACTGCCACGCCCGTGTCGCCCATCATAGTCTCAGGACGGGTGGTGGCCACCACCAAATAGCGGTCCGTGCCCTTGATGGGATAGCGCATGTGCCACAGGTGGCCGGGCTTTTCCGTGTACTCCACCTCGGCGTCGGACAAGGCCGTGACGCAGTGGGGGCACCAGTTGATGATGCGGCTGCCCTTGTAGATCAGGTCCTTTTCATACAGCGACACGAACACCTCGCGCACCGCCTTGGAGCAGCCCTCGTCCATGGTGAAGCGGGCGCGGTCCCAGTCGCAGGAAACGCCCATCTTCTTCTGCTGGGACACGATGCGGTCGCCGTATTTTTCCTTCCACTGCCACACACGCTCCAGGAATTTCTGGCGGCCCAGGTCATAGCGGGTCTTGCCCTCGTTGACGCGCAGGTCCTCCTCCACCTTGATCTGGGTGGCAATGCCGGCATGGTCGCAGCCGGGGACCCAGAGGGCGTTGTAGCCCTGCATCCGCTTATAGCGGATCAGGATGTCCTGCAGCGTGCAGTCCAGGGCGTGGCCCATGTGGAGCTGACCCGTCACGTTGGGGGGCGGCATCACGATGGTGAAAGGCTTTTTGTCCTTGTTCGGCTCGGAGTGGAAGCATTTGCCGTCCATCCACATCTGGTAGATGCTGCTCTCCACGGCCTGGGGATCATATACCTTCGGCAGTTCTTTTTTCGTCATGGCAGTGTTCTCCTTTTATCTTGAAAGAATTTTCCGATTTTCAAAAAACGATCAAACGTCAAAATATTGCAGGGGCGCTTCAAACTGCGTTTTGAGGCGCTGCCGCAGCGCCTCCTCCTGGCCCTCCGCCAGGTCCTCCTTGGCGATGAAATAGCCCTGGCGCTTCGTCAGCATCAGCACGAACAGCCGCCGGGATTCATAAACGCCGAGGAACACATGGCAGGGATGCTCGCAGTGCTCCAGCGCGTCATCGATGATGACGGTGTCTTCATCGATGGTATAGGTGACCGTGTCCACCTGCTTTGTCATCATGCGGCTTGTAAAGAAGCCGAGATAGCGGTAGTAAAACAGTGCCCGGACCAGAAAATACGCGCCGAACAGCAGCCCCAGCGCCGCCATCACATAATTGCTGGAAGCGCCGCCGATAAACAGCAGCACCGCGCCGCACAAAACGCCCAGCACGCCGAAGATCCCGTAAAAGATCCGCACGGCCCGCACCCTGTTTCGGCGCATCGCCAGGGCGGCCACATGCTGAAAATCCGTGAAAAGGCTTTTGTTTCTCTGATAGCTTGTCCGAACGGTCATAAAACATCTCCTAAACATGAAAAAACGCCCTGAGCCGCTTTGGCTCAGGGCGAACGACTTGTCCGCGGTACCACCTGAATTCGGGCCGGGGCCCGCACTCTGCCTTCCGATAACGGGGAAAACCGCCGGGGCTTACTGCCGCTTTCAGCTCCGGGCGCTCCGGGGCGACTTCCGCGCCGCCGCAGACGGATTTTCACCGGCCATCCGCTCTCTTCACTGCGCCGCAAACGCGTACTGCTCCCTTTCATCGCTGGAAATGAGTATAATATGAACCCGCCCCTTTGTCAAGAGAAGGCGCAAAAAGCGGAAAGCCCCCCGGCAGGGAGGCTTTCCGAAAACTTTGCAAAACCGCGCTTACAGTTCCTTTTTCCACAGGCCGTGCAGATTGCAGTATTCATAGGCCGCAACCGGTTTCTCGCCCTCGGTCAGGGCAAAGACGGCCTTGGGCTCGCCGGTGGGCGCGAGGACTTTGCGCTGCATGCCCTGATCGGTCTCCAGAGCGATCCAGGCGATATGGTGCTCTTCCAGCATGGGATGGGCGACGGAGCCGACAGTGACAGTGACGAGGCTGCCGTTCACCTCCACCACGGGCACATGCTTCTCCTGGGCCGCATCGGTGGTGTTGGCCTCCAGCGCGCGCATGGGCTCGCCGCAGCAGATCAGCGTGCCGCCGCCTTCCTCCACAACGCCGACAATGATGCCGCAGTGATCGCAGCGATAAAACTTCTTCATAACAAGTACTCCTTTCCGGTAAATCCCTGTCGATTTGAGATTCCTGCGCCGGTTTATTCTTTCCCGGACAATTTGATTGTACCGCATCCGGAGCGGTTTGTCCATTGATTTCTTCCCGCGGACCGCCGCGCAGATTTTTGAAATCGGCTCTTTACTTTTTTCTGGTTTTAGGATATCATAACAGCAGTGTTACTTCTGTTGCATACGCAACAATGATAAAGAAAACCGCAAAGGAGACAGCGCACATGGAATCTCAATGCAGCAATGTGTTCCAGGGCATCAGCGACGCTGACTGCAAACACATGATGGAGTGCTTCGAGGCCCGCCGGCGGCAATACGGCGCCGGGCAGACCATCTGCGAATACAACCAGGGTTCCCCCCTGGTCGGGATCCTGGAAAGCGGCAGCGCTTCGCTGATCCGCATCGATGTGTACGGCGTGCGCACCATTCTGGAGACCCTTTCCCCGGGGGAAATGTTCGGCGAAGCCCTGGCCTTCGCCGGCCTGTCCGAAGACAGCATGGCCGTGATCTGCGACAAGGACGCCTCCGTCCTGTTCTTTGAATACAGCCGCATCATCCACCCCTGCAGCAACACCTGCACCCATCATACCCAGCTGATCGAAAATATATTCCGCCTGATGGCGCAGAAATCCATGGCGCTGAGCGAACGCGTCGAGGTGCTCAGCCGCCGCACCATCCGCGACAAGCTGCTGTGCTATTTTTCCCTGCAGGCAAGCCACCAGAACAACACCGCCTTCGACCTGCCCTTTTCCATCAGCGCCCTGGCGGACTACATCTGCTCCGACCGCAGCGCCATGATGCGGGAAATGAAAAATATGAAGCAAAACGGCCTGATCCAGGCGGACGGGCGCAGGATCACCCTGCTGCTCTGACCGCCCTCTGCCGCGCAAAAAGCCCGGCGCAGATGCTGCATGCATCTGTGCCGGGCTCTTTTTCATTAAAACCGCCGCTCAAGCAGACCGGGCGTGGGCGGTATTGCCGCCCGCCGGCTGATTCGGATCTACCGGCGCGCCGGGGTCCGTAGCGGGATCGTTCGGATCTGTCGGCGTATCGGGATCCGTTGTGGGATCTTCCGGATCGACGGGATGGTTCGGGTCGTCGGGGTCCGTCGTCGGGTTTTCCGGGTCGACGGGCGCGTCGGGATCGTTGGGATCCACCGCGGTCTCCGCGGTATGGACCTTGCACTGGCGCTCCTCGCTCTGGAGCGCGGCCAGGTGATATTCCTCGTCGCGGCAGTTGCCTGCGGCGGCCGCGTCCGTGCGGGTGTAGTCCACAGCGCTCTTCTCCACCACCTGATCCGCCGGGCAGAATTCCGAGGCGATGGCTTCGCCCTCATTGCACCACTGGATCGCCACATGGCAGGTGCAGGTCGTCGTGGGCGCCGTGCCGGCGGCCACCAGGACCTGCCGCACGCGGCTGCCGCGGATATCGGAAGCGCACAGATCCGAGGCGAGGTTGCCGCAGTCCATGCAGACCGTCACCCGGGTCATGCCGCCGTCGGGCGTGGAGAAGCTCTTATTGGGCAGGTTCGCGTGTACCTTGCTCATGACCTGGCGGAAGAGCTTGGCCGAGGGGTTGCCGGAGGCGTTGATCTTGATGTTCTTCTCATAGCCGGTCCACACCGCCGCCACATAATAAGGCGTGTAGCCAACGAAATAGCGGTCGTAGTTATCGGTGGTGGTACCGGTCTTGCCGGCCACGGTCATACCAGAGAAGCCGGCGCTGCCGCCGGTACCGGAGGTGATGACCTGGCGCAGATAGTTGTTCATGAAATAGGCCGTGACCTCGTCCACAGCCTGCCAGGAATCGGAAGTGTTGTCCAGGATCACGTTGCCGTCCTGGTCAGTGATCTTCGTATAGGTGCGGGGCTCGTTATAAACACCGTTGTTGGGGAAGATCGCATAGGCCGCCGCCATCTCCACCGTGCTGACGCCGCGGGTCAGGCCGCCCAGACCCAGAGAGGCGGAGTTCATGTCGTTGCGGTCCGGGTTGTCCTCCGAAGAAACCAGGGAAGAAAAGCCCAACTTCTCCGTCATAAAGTCGTAGGATTCCTGGATGCCCAGCGCCTCCACCACGCGGACGGCGCAGGGGTTCAGCGATTCGGCGATGGCCGTGTCGACGCTCACCAGACCATCGTAATACGAGTGGGAGTTCACAGGCCAGGCCCGGCCGTTCAGGGTGCGGACCGGCGCGTCGTCGAGGACGGAGGCCGGCGTGATCACCCCCGCGTCCAGCGCGGGCGCGTAAGAGGAAATGGGCTTGATGGCACTGCCGCACTGGCGCTTGGCTGTGGCGTAGTTGAACAGGCGGCTGCCCTGCTTTTCGCCCATGCCGCCGGCCATGGCCACGATATTGCCCGTGTAGGGATCGATGATCGTGATGGCGGACTGCATCTCGTAGCCCTGGGAGGTGTAGGGCAGGTTGTCGCGGTTTTCATAGACTTCGTCCACGCAGGCCTGGACCTCCAGGTCCTGGGTGCAGTAGATGTTCAGGCCGCCATAATAGACCATCTGGGTGGCCACTTCCTTGGTGTAGCCCTTTTCCACCTGCAGATCCTCGATCACGTCGTTGATCACCTGGTCGACAAACCAGGAATAATACTGGGAGTCGTCCTCGTCGTCCGAGCCGTTGGTGAATACCAGCTCCTGGGCCACGGCCTCGTCGTACTCCTCCTTGGTGATCTTGCCCTGGTCGTACATCTCGTAAAGGATGGTGTCCTTGCGCTCCAGATTATTCTGCAGCGTCGCTTCTGTATTATAGGGATCGTACAGAGAGGGGTTGTTGGTGATGCCGATCAAATCGGCGCACTCGGCCAGGGTCAGCTCGGACACATCTTTGCCGAAATAGACCTGCGCCGCCGTTTTGACGCCGTAGCACCCATGGCCCAGGTAGATATTGTTGAGATACAGCTCCATGATATCTTCCTTGGAATGGGTCTTTTCAAAGTCAAGGGCGCGGAAAATCTCCGTGATCTTGCGCTTGACGGTGCCTTCCTTGTCGCCGGTGACATTCTTGATCGTCTGCTGGGTCAGGGTGGAACCGCCGAAGGTGTCGTCCGAATAATGGACAAACAGGTTGACGACGGCCGCGGCCGTGCGCCGCCAGTCCACGCCATTGTGCTGCAGGAAGCGCTTGTCCTCGATGGCGATGGCCGCCAGGGACAGATATTCCGGCATGGTGTCGTAATCGGCCCAGATGCTGTTCTTGCCGCCGTGCAGCGTTTCCAATTCCTCCCACTCGCCTTCGCTGTTTTCATAGAAAATCACGGAGCTTTGGGACATAGAGATCTCGGAAACATCCACATGGGCGTTGGGAATGATGCAGGTCGCGATATAAACCGCAAAGATCCCGGTAAAAATAACGCCGGTGCAGATGAAGATCAGGAGCAGCGTTTTGATGATGAAGCCGATCGGCAGCCGCCCCTCCTTCCGGGGGTGCCGGCGCTGCCGGCGCGTTGTATCTTGACGGCTCCTGCCTGACGTGCTTTGCTGGTTCTGTTCGCGTTCATCCATGCAGAAAACCTCCTTTTCGTCGTGTCTGTAATCGGTGTTTTTCCTTTTTTCGGCACTGCACAAATCACCATTAAAACCAGTATACCACAGTTTGTCAATCCCGTCTTTATTTCAAGGACGTTTGTTTGCATAGCAAGGACTATTGGGCGTCCTGTGAATTTGGCTCTTGCTTTTTCAGGGCGCGCACAGTACAATAGCATCAGATCGAAGGATCACAACACAACAAGGAGGCTGCGATCCCATGAGCGAAGAATTCGGACCGGAATTTCTGACGGTCACCGACGAGGACGGCAACGAGCTGACGCTCGAATACGTCGACACCCTGGAGCACAACGGCCAGACCTACAGCGCATTCTTCCCCGCCGTGGAAGAGGGCGCCGACGAGGACGACGCCGACTACGGCCTGATCATCCTGAAGTCCATCGTCGTCGACGGCGAGGAACTTCTCTCCACCCTGGACAGCGACGAAGAACTGGAAGAGATCTACAACCTGTTCGCCGAGCAGCTGTACGATGATGAAGCGGAGGACTGACCTTTTTTCAAATTGCTTCATCGCCTGAATTCGATTGCCGGCATGAATTTTTCATGCTATGGTAATACCAATCCCCGCATGGCGCGTGATGGGCTTTCTATAAACCCACATTTCGTTATAAGGGACGCCGGATCAGTGATCTGTTTTGCAGACCTCCCGCCTGCCTTCTGCGGGCGGAAGCTGGGAGCAGTGAAGAAAGCTGGAGGCAACCCACCTGGACCTTGGGTGCAGGTTTATAACGGGCTCACACGACCATGCGGGGATCCTTTATGATTTTCGGCGGGTTTTCCCATTTCCCCCCTTGCGAAACAAAGCGTTTTCGATTATACTGAACAGGTATTTTGCTATGCAAAAGCATTGCAGACCCGGCATGCGCCGCTTGCGGCGGCAGGGCCGGGAGATCACAGCGCGTGGGCCGCGCCCGGCCCGCATGTGCAGAAGCTCCATGTGCCGACCCCCCTGCCTATTCTTATGGCGCGCTTATGGGCATGGAGTTTTATGCGCAGCCTTGAAAAACGAGAGGAATGAACGATTATGAGCGCATCGAGAGAAAAAAACACGCGCAAAGAATCTGTGCTGACAAAAAACACACAGGAACTGCGCAGCCGGCAGGACGCGAACAAGGACCGCAGCTTTTACATCAAGTGCATCGCTGCCGTCGTCGCCCTGGCGGTGGTTTTCGTACTTTGCTTTTTGTACAGCAATGATTCGATCCGGAAAAATATGACGGCGGTCACCGTGGACGGCGAAAAGTTCACCGCCACCGACCTGAATTATTACTACTATACGTCGCTGGATCAGTACGGTTCCTACCTGACCTACTTCGGCGCGGATCCCTCCCAGGACCTGGACGCCGTGGAGTATGCCGACGGGCAGAGCTGGGGCGACTATTTCCGCGATTCCGCGGTGCTGCTCCTGACCCAGACCGTAACCATGTACAACCAGGCGATGACCGACGGCTATGAGATCAGCGATGAACTCCAGCAGGAGATCGACGATTACTCCGCCTCCATCGATTCCTACTGCGAAAGCAACGCCATGACCCGCGAGCAGTTCCTGACTTCCCGCTACGGCGCCAATATGACCGACGAGATCTTCATGCGCCATCTGACCATGTCCTTCGTCGCCTCCGACTATATGGACCATTACCGCCAGACCCACGAGTATACCGAGGAAGAAATGGAAGCCTATTACGAGGAGCATCCCGAAGAGATCAATTTGGCAAGCTATGAAGTGCTGACGGTCAACGCCGACTACAGCGGCATTGAGGGCGTCACCGAAGGTTCCACCGACGAGGAGCCCACCTATACGGAAGCCCAGACCGAGCAGGCCATGGACGCCGCCAAGGAAACCGCCAACGCTTTCCTGGACCGCGTCGACGCCGGCGAATCCCTGGCCGACATCGCCGCCGAATACGGCGAGAACTACTACAGCAAGAAGACCGACGCCTCCTATGCTTCCTATACCGATTACACCTTCAACGACTGGGTATTCAATGAATCCCGCGTCCCCGGCGAGGCCAGTGTAGTCATCGACGAGGCCAAGAACTGCTGGTATGTGGTCGTGCTGGATCACTGTGAGCGCCCCGAATACAACACCGTGGACGTCCGCCACATCCTGATCCAGCCCCTGGACAGCGGCCTGACCGAAGGCGAAGATGGCTATGAAGAGGCCGAGGCCCTCAACAATGCCCAGGCTGAGACCCGCGCCCAGGATATCCTTGACGAGTATCTGGCCGGCGAACACACCGCCGAAGCCTTCGGCGCGCTGGCCGATGAATACTCCGCCGACACCGACGCCGGCGAAGGCGGCCTGTACACCCAGGTCTACAAGGGCCAGATGCT
>CAJFFX010000025.1 GCA_904374485.1 Candidatus Pseudoscillospira falkowii
CCAACAGCGTCCCCTCCGCCCCCAGCAGGCGCAGAAGGGGCCGGTTCAGCGCCGACACAAGGACGGTCAGCAAAACGCTGGCGGCCAGCAGGCCCCAGATGGCGCCCGCCGCGAAGCGCCGGGCTTCGTCCTCCCGCTTTTCGGCGCGGTAAATGGAGTAGTAGACCGCGCCGCCGGTGCCGATGCCGGTGCCCACCGCCTGGACCGCCGCGACGATGGGATAGGCGATATTGATGGCGGAAAGGCCGTAGTCGCCGATGCTGTTGCCCACAAAAAAGCCGTCCACGATGGAGTAGACTCCCGCCAGGGCAAAGGACAGGATGGACGGGATCACATAAAAGAAAAATTCCCGGGAATCGATCTTACGCGTTTGCTTCATGTTCCTGCTGCCCTCCCGCTTCTTTGAAAAGCGCCACAAATTCTTCGCAGTCCTCGTTCATCCGCCGCATGCGCGCAAGGCCCATGCGCTTGGCCGCGTACAGTTCCACCTCCTGCAGCTCGGAAAGGACCGCGCCGGCATAGGCGCGGCCCGCCGCCGTCAGGCAAAGGGCCTTGCTGCGCTTGTCCCGCTCCATGGGGCGCAGCGCCACATAGCCCTTTTCCACAAATCCTTTCAGGATCATATTCACCGTCTGCTTCGGAAGCAGCCATTCTTCACAGATCTTTTTCTGCGTGCAGTCCCCCGTGCTCTCACACAGCACTTCCAGCACCGTCAATTCGTTGAGCGACAGGCCCCGCGCTTTGGCCCACGCCTCGTATGTGTGGTCAAATGCGTGCCACAGGGCGTAATACCGCCTTAATTCCTCCAGAAACGCGCTGCGTTCCGGCATTTTGCATTCCTCCTGATTAGTCCAAATTTGTACCATTATTATAGTCTGTTTCCGGACTATCCGTCAAGAAAAACATTGTCGCCCCGCGCATAAAAAATCATGGTTTACAAAAAAGTAAAAAGAAGCTATAGTAAGCATAGAGACCCTGTTTGAACAAGCATTGCGACTGAAATGAAAGGAGATTGGTCCCATGGAACTGAAAGGCAGCAAGACTGAAGCAAATCTGTGGAAAGCATTTGCCGGAGAAAGCATGGCCCGCAATAAGTACACCTACTTTGCCAGCAAGGCGAAGAAAGAAGGCTATGAGCAGATCGCCGCGCTCTTTGAGGAGACCGCCGGCAACGAGAAGGAACACGCCAAGCTGTGGTTCAAGGCCCTCAACGGCATCGGCGACACCGCCGAAAACCTGAAGTCCGCCGCCGCCGGCGAGCACGAGGAATGGACCGAGATGTACAAGGAGATGGCCGAGACCGCCAAGGAAGAGGGCTTTGACCATCTGGCCTATCTGTTCGCCGCTGTGGGCGAGATCGAAAAGGAACACGAGGAGCGTTATCTCAAGCTGCTGGGCAACGTGGAAAACCATCTGGTGTTCCAGGCCGGCGAGGAGACCGTTTGGATTTGCCGCAACTGCGGCCACATCCATGTGGGCAAGGACGCTCCCCAGGTCTGCCCTGTCTGCGCCCATCCCCAGGCTTATTTCGAGCGCCGCGCCGTAAACTATTGACCCCTTGCTTTCAAAAAAGCAGAAGGATTCTTTTGAAGGGAAATCGCATAAGGACCACAAGGATTTTGCGCAAGGCTGCAAAAGCAGCCTTGCGCTTTTTTCCCGGCATGCGGCGGGAAATCTTATTTTTTTCTGAAATTACAGCAAACGGCTTTGCAAAGCCGCGTTTTTCTGGTATGATAAAAAAACACGAAAAAACGAAGCGGCAGTCCGCCGCTTTTTCCCTAAGACAGAGGAGAGACGATTTCGACCATGGACCAAAGATATACCACTTCCCAGGAACAGGCCCACTACCGGATCCAGCAGCGCCGGCGGCGCCAGGCAAAGCGCCGCCGCCAGCGGCGGCTGACGCTGATCGCCTGCTGCGCGGCCCTTGTGCTGGTCTGCGTCTGCGTTTTCCGCTTCCTTCCCTTCGGCGCCGCCCAGGAGCCTGCGAGTTCCGACCCGGCGGACGTTCTGCCCGGCGGCGCCGGCGATCTGGTGGAGGAGCCCGAAGAGAATTTTGACCACGTGGACATCACGCCCCAGGACGGCGACTCCGAGCAGATGCTGGCCCTGAAAGAACTGGCCGTCGAGGAGCCCCGGGTCAAAAAGATCATCGACAATATCGAGGCCTATCCCGAGGATCTCATCACTTTGGTGCTGAAAACGCCGGAAACGGTGGATTTCGTCGCCGACTATCCGGAAAAGGGCCATCTCCGCCCGGCCATCGACCTCTCGGAAGAAGCTTCCGGCGATGAGATCCCTCTTCTGATCCAGTGGGACGAGCGCTGGGGCTATCAGGAATACGGCAGCGGCATGATCGGCTGGACCGGCTGCGGCCCCACCTGCATGTCCATGCTGGCGCTGTATTTTACCGGCAACGAAGCCTACGACCCCGTCACCGTGGCCCAGTGGGCTGAGGATAACGGCTATTACGTTTCCGGCAGCGGCACCTCCTGGACCTTCATGTCCGAGGGCTGCGCCCACTTCGGCCTCAAGGCCGAGGAACTGCCCCTGGTGAAGCAGTATATGATCAACGCCATCGAAGAGGGCCGCCCCATCGTGTGCGCCATGGCCCCCGGCGACTTCACCACCAACGGCCACTACATCATCCTGACCGGCTATGACGAGGAGCGCGGCTTCACCGTCAACGACCCCAACAGCCCCATCCGCAGCGGGCAGTACTGGACCTACGAGGTCCTGGAGAGCCAGATCTCGAACCTGTGGGCCATCGACAAGGCCTGAGCGCGGCATTTTCCCGGAGCATCCCGCGGATGCTCCGGGATTTTTTCGTGCTCCGGCAAAAATTTCGCCGTCTGACAGGTTTTGTTGTTATAACAACATACCTTTGCCCGCCACTCTGGTATCTTAAAGCCACGATCTGCAAAAAACGATTGGGAGGAACTTTTATGATCCGCAAAATCATTCACATCGACGAAAAAGCATGCAATGGCTGCGGTGCCTGCGCCGCGGCCTGTCACGAAGGCGCCATCGGCATGGTGAACGGCAAGGCAAAGCTGCTGCGGGAGGATCACTGCGACGGCCTGGGCGACTGCCTGCCTGCCTGTCCCACCGGGGCCATCACTTTTGTGGAGCGCGAGGCCGCCGCCTATGACGAGGCGGCGGTGCTGGCCGCCAAGGCCGGGGCCAACCGCCAGGGCGAGCCCCTGCCCTGCGGCTGTCCCGGCAGCCAAAGCCGTACTCTTACGCCGGCGGCCGGCGAGGACCGCGCCTGCGCCGCCGGCGGTGCGGCCGTGCCGTCCCGCCTGCGCCAGTGGCCGGTCCAGATCAAGCTGGCGCCGGTGAACGCCCCCTACTTCGACGGCGCGGACCTGCTGATCGCCGCCGACTGCACCGCCTATGCCTACGGCAATTTCCACGCCGATTTCATGGCCGGAAAAATCACCCTGGTGGGCTGCCCCAAGCTGGACAGCGTGGATTACAGCGAAAAGCTGACGGAGCTCTTCCGCCGCAGCGCCGTCAAAAGCGTCACCGTGGCGCGCATGGAGGTCCCCTGCTGCGGCGGCATCGAGCGCGCCGTCCGCACCGCCCTGGAAAACAGCGGAAAAGACATCCCCTGCCGGGTCGTCACGCTGACGACGGACGGCCGCATCCTGAATTGACAGCACATAAACAGAGCCGCCCGCCGGGGTTTCCCGGCGGGCGGCTCTGCGCGTTTCCGATTCAGAATTTCCAGAAGGCCGCGCTGTAAGGCGGAAGCTCCGCGCCGCCGTTCAGCGCAACGCGCCGGCCTGTCAGCAGGTCCTCCGCCTCGCCCTGCGGGGCGGAAAACTGCGCCCAATAGGACTGGTCGTCGGCGTTGACCGCCACCCAGATGCACTCGTCGTCACAGCGCCGCTCAAAAATGCACTGCCGGTTCGTCAGCACCACCGAACGGAATCCGCCCCAGTTCAGGGCGGGCTCGGCGCGTTTCATCCGCGCCAGCGCGGCGATCCGGTCCGTAAGGTCCGTCCACTGCGGCGCGTCGAAGCAGGGGCGCAGGCTGGGGTCCCCCTCCTCCTTGCGGCCCGGGGCGCCCCACTCACTGCCGTAATACACGCAGGGGATGCCGGGCATGCCGAAGCACAGGGCATAGATCAGCGGCAGATGGGCCGGATTCTGCAGGATGCTGGCCACCCGGGTGACGTCGTGGTTGTCCACAAAGCTCAAAAGGTGCCGCCCGCGGTAGAGGCACCAGTTTTCCGGGCCGAACTGGCGCAGCAGGGAGTGGTTGATCTCAAAGAGGTTCATGCTGTTGAAGCTGGAATAGAGGCCCTTGTAGCACTCGTAATTCGTCACGGAATGGAGCATATCGTCGTTCATGAGCTGGTTATAGTCGCCGTGGAGCATCTCGCCCACCAGGAAGAACTCCTCCTTCAGCCCGTCGCAAAAAGCGCGCAGGCGGCGGACAAAGTCGCGATCCAGACAATAGGCCACATCCAGCCGCAGCCCGTCGATGCCGAACTGCTCCACCCACTGCCGCACGCTCTCGAGGATATGGCCGATCACCTGCTCGTTGCGCAGATTCAGCTTGACCAGGTCGTAATTCCCCTCCCAGCCTTCATACCACAGCCCGTCGTTATAGCAGGAATTGCCGCCCAGATCGATGTGGAACCAGTCGAGGTAGGGCGAGCGCTCCCGGTTTTGCAGCACGTCCTGAAAGGCCCAGAAGCCCCGGCCCACATGGTTGAACACGCCGTCCAGCACCACGCGGATGCCGTGCTCGTGCAAGGCCCGGCACACCTGCCGGAAATCCTCGTTCGTGCCCAGGCGCGTGTCGATGCGGCGGAAATCCCGGGTATTGTAGCCGTGGGTGTCCGACTCGAACACCGGGCAGAAATACACGGCGTTCACGCCGAGCTTTTCCAAATGCTCGATCCAGTCCAGCACCTTCAAAATGCGATGTTCCGCCGCGCCGTCGTTTTCAAAGGGCGCGCCGCAGAAGCCCAGGGGGTAGATCTGATAAAAAACGCTTTCGTATGCCCACATAACATGCAGCTCCTTTTTGTCGGTTCTGCTCTCTATCCTATACCAAAGGGCGCGCCGGGCGCAACTCTTTTTTCGCATTCCCCGCCCTTTGGCGCAGCGGACGCTTTTTGCCGCGCGGCATCTGGTATTTTTGCGGCGGATGTGATATACTTGATTATCATTTTGTATCAAGCATCGGAGGAGACCGATATGGATCTGACGGAACGCAAATTGAGTGGCCGGGAAGTGTACCACGGCCGCATCGTGAACGTACATATGGACGAGGTCCTGCTGCCCAACGGCAGGCAGGCCCAGCGGGAGGTGGTGGAACACCCCGGCGGCGTGGTGATCCTGCCGCTGGACGAGCGCATGCAGGTGCTCACGGTGACCCAGTACCGCTATCCCCTGGGCATGGCCATGACGGAACTGCCCGCCGGCAAGCTGGAGGCAGGCGAAAAGGCCGATCCCGCCGCCGCGGCCCTGCGGGAGCTCCACGAAGAGATCGGCGCTGTGCCCGGCTCCTTTATCCCCCTGGGGGTGCTCCACTCCTCCCCCGGCATTTTCACGGAAACGCTGTATCTCTATCTCGCCCGGGATCTGAAGTTCGACCACCCCGATCCCGACGAGGACGAGTTTCTGAAAATCGAGCGCGTCCCCTTTGACACCCTGGTGCAGCGCATCATGGACGGTGAGATCACCGACGCCAAGACCGTCGCCGCCGTGCTGAAGGCCAAAGTGCGCCTGCACCTGTAAGTTTCTCCCATCAGGCAGAGGAGGTTTTTCACTATGGACGAGAAAAAATGCGTTCTGATCGTAGACGATGAAAAAAACATCGTCAATATCCTGAAATTCAATCTGCAGAAAGAAGGCTACGACACCCTGGAAGCCTACGACGGCGAGAGCGGGCTGCAGCTGGCCCTGGAAAAAAATCCGGACCTGATCCTGCTGGACGTCATGCTGCCGAAAATGATCGGCTGGGACGTGTGCAGGAATCTGCGCAACAGCGGCAGCAATATCCCCGTCATCATCCTCACCGCCCGCGAGGAGGAAGAGGACAAGGTCCTGGGCCTGGAGATCGGCGCGGACGACTACATCACAAAGCCCTTCTCCACCCGCGAACTCATGGCCCGGGTCAAGGCGAACATCCGCCGCACCGCTATGCTGCAGCAGGAGGCCGCCGCCTCCGGCGGCGAGCAGATGATCGCCTCCGGCGACCTCTCCATCAACACCGACCGCTATGAAGTGTCCAAGCGGAACAAGCCCATCGAGCTGACCCAGCGGGAATACGAGCTGCTGTGCTTTTTGGCCAGCCACCCGGACAAGGTCTATTCCCGCACGGACCTGATGGAGCAGGTGTGGAACTATGAATATGTGGGCGATGTGCGCACGGTGGACGTGACCGTGCGCCGCCTGCGCGAAAAGATCGAGGACGACCCCGCCAATCCCACCTATATCCTCACCCGCCGCGGCGTGGGCTATCTGTTCTCCACCCAGCGCTGAGCGCATCCCTATTTCTGTGCCAAGGACGGTGTGTCGCCTATGTTAAGAAGCCTGCATCTGAAACTGATGCTGATCATGCTGCTGCTGATCACCTCGCTGATGACGGTGGTCGGCGCGTTCCTCATGACCAACGTGGCCAGCTTTTATACCGACAGCTTTTATTCCCAGATGCAAAACGTATTCGGCGAGGGCAGCGCGGATTTCGTCAACTCCCTGCGCACCGAGGCCGCCCAGGTCGACGGGCCGGACCGGCTGCAGCGCATGATCGAAACGAAGTCCGGCTCCCTCGGCATCGACTACAGCAGCCGCAATTACTACATCCTTGACGCAGACACCGGCGCATGCCTCGCCACCTCCGACACCCAGGGCGGCGACCATCTGCAGGACACGCCCAACCTGCTGGCCGCCCGGAACGGCGAAGTGGGCCAGGGCAGCAACATCACCTCCTCCTATATGGACGTGGCCATCCCGATCCAGGGCGGAGAACACAATTACATCGTCTACATCCTCGACACGCGGGAAACGGTGAACGACCTGAACTCCCAGCTGTTCATGATCATTCTGCAGGCGCTGCTGGTGGGCCTGCTCATTTCCGTGCTGCTGTCTTTCCTGCTCTCCAAAACCATGACGCTGCCCATCGAGCGCCTGACCAACAGCGCCGAGCGCATCGCCTCCGGCGATTTCGGCAGCCGCATCGACGTGGAGTCCTCCGACGAGATCGGCATTCTGACCACCACGTTCAACGAGATGTCCGAAACCCTCCAGCACACCATCAACGAAGTGAAAAACGAGCGCAACAAGCTCGACACCCTGTTCCTGCACATGACCGACGGCGTGATCGCCTTTTCCCGGGACCGCTCCATCATCCAGTGCAATCCCGCCGCCGGGCAGATGCTGCACGTCAAGGACGTCACCGCCCTCCGGTACGACGATCTGTTCCAGTCCAAGGTGGATTTTGACCACGTGCTGGCGCTGCACAGTCCGTTTTTTGAGGACTGCGAGTACACCGTGGGCGACACCACGCTGGAGGTCCATCTGACGCCCTTTTCCAGCGAGACCTCCGGCGGCGTGATGGCCGTGCTCCACGACGTGACCCGCCAGCGCAAAGACGAGGCCATCCGCCGCGAATTCGTGGCCAATGTGTCCCACGAGCTGCGCACACCCCTGACCAATGTGCGCAGCTACGCCGAAACGCTGCACGACGCCTCCGATGTGCCGCCGGAAGTGGCCAACGGCTTCCTGGACGTCATCATCAGCGAGACCGACCGCATGACCCACATCGTGCAGGACCTGCTGACCCTGTCCAAATTCGATTACGGCCACATGGAGATGAGCATGGGCCGCTTCCCCCTGTCCGACGCGGTGGACGATGTGTGCAACGCCGTGGAGTTGGCGGCCAAGAGCCACCGCCACACCCTGGTGCGCAATTATCAGTCCCTGCCCGTCATCACCGCCGACCGCGGCCGGCTGACCCAGGTGATCATGAACATCGTCGGAAACGCCATCAAGTACACGCCCGACGGCGGTCGGATCGAGATCTCCGGCGGGGCGGGCAGCGATACCGTCTGGCTGGAAGTCAGCGACAACGGCATCGGCATCCCCGCCAAGGACCGCGCCCATGTGTTCGAGCGCTTCTACCGCGTGGACAAAGCCCGTTCCCGGGAATCCGGCGGCACGGGCCTGGGCCTTTCCATCGCCAGCGAGATCATCGCCCAGCACAACGGCACGCTGTCGCTGGTGGACCGGGACGGCCCCGGAACGACCTTCCGCATCACCCTGCCCATCTGGCAGCCGGCCGAGGAGGTGCCCGACGATGAGACGGCGGAATAAGCACCTGGCGAGAAACGCCGTTCAGAATGCAGTCATCCTGCTTTTGATCGCCAACGCCCTCTTTCTGATCTTCTGCACCGGCCTTGTGCGGCCGGACTCCTTCGACCGGGTGCTGCGCACGGTCTCGTCCCCCGCCGGCGATCAAACCGGCGACGCGCCCTCCGCCGCCCTGCCGCTCCATGTGGCGGTGCGCTCCGGCGGCCAGTGCCGCGTCTGGATGAACGAAACCACCGACGGCGATCTGTTCGAGGATCTGGGCTCCCTGCTGATCGAAGCGCTGGGCTCCGCCCAGGACGGTGCCGCGGTGAGCGAGGCCGAATTCCGCCGCGCTTTGGAAAACGACGCGGTCTATTACGATTTCACCGTCTCCTTGCCCCTGCGCATCCTGACGGGCTGGATCGGGAGCACAGAGACCGATTTCCAGCACTCCGCCCGGGCTCTCCTGCTTTCCGGCCTGCAGAGCGACACCCTGACCCTCTACGCCTGGGACGGTGCCAGCGGCTCCTATTACCGCTGGAGCACGGCGATCCCTTCGGGCGACCTGCTGACTAACACCGATAAATACACCGGCAGCGCCGCGGAATTTGCCTTTTTGTGCGATGCTCCCTATGACACGCTGGCGCCCTACACCTTCGTTTTCAGTGACCGGCTGGTCCTGGCGGATCTCTCCGCCTCCGCCGCGCTGGATGAAAGCGCGAAAAGCAGTATCATGACGGCCCTGGATTTCAACATCCACTCCTCCAGTTCGTATTACACCGAGTCCAACGGCGCCGAGGTCATCTCCCAGGGCAGCCGCACCCTGCGCTTTTCTCCCGACGGTTCCGTGGCATACAGCGGCGGCGCGGAGGATGTACCCCTGCTCCAGCTGGAGCAGAGCGGCGAAACGCCCACCCTGGCCGAATGCAGCAGCGCCGCGCTGAACGCGGCGAATACCCTGACCGGCGGCCGGCTGGGCAGCGCGGCGCTGTATCTCTCCTCCGCCGAGGCCGACCAGCGCGGAAACGCCACGGTCGCCTTCGACTATACTGTGAACGGCTATCCCGTCGTCTTCCCCAACCGGCACGCGGTGGAGATCACCATCGAAAACGGCGTGATCACTTCCATTTCCATCCAGATGCGCACCTATACGGCTCTGGAGACCACCACTGCGCTGATGCCCGCCCTGCAGGCCACCGCCGCGCTGCCGGCCGATGCGCCGGCAGAACTCTTTCCCGGCTATTACGACGACGGCGGCGACGCCCTGCAGCCCTGCTGGCTGTATCAATAAAGCCCTGACCCTGTTTGGAAGGAGCGGTTTGCCCCATGGAAACCTACCGACTGAAAAATATCGCCATTCTGATCCTGGTGCTGCTGAACGTCTGTCTGTTGCTTCTGGTCATTTCCCTTCAGTACGCTCAGCACCAGACCCAGAAGAACCTGATCTCCCAGACCGTCACGCTGCTGGCCGGCAGCGATATTTCCGTAGACCCGCAGCTTCTGGAGGGGAAAGCGCCGCTGTACGCCTATTATTACAGCCGGGACGCCGAAGCCGAAGAGACTTTCGCCGCCGCGCTGCTGGGCGGCAGCCCCGTCCGTCGGGATGCCGGCGGCGGCACATACGTTTACACCGCCAGCGCGGGCACAGCCACCTTCCGCGCCAACGGTTCCTTCTCGCTGGAGATCGATGCGCCCGCCCTGCAGGACGGGCCGGGCCGGGAATTCGTGGAGACCTACTGCCCCGCCAACTACCGCTATGAGGGTCTCCGCACCGCCGGCCAGCACTGCACCGTCACCGCATCGGCGCAGGTGGACGGCCTGCCGGTCTACGGCGCGACCATCGTTTTTTCCTTTACCGACGATCTTCTCACCTCCGCTTCCGGCTTCTTCGTTCCCGCCTCGGAGCTCTCTTCGGAGCCCATCGAAACGATCTCCCGCGCTTCCGCCGCCGTTTATTTGATGGACCATTGTAATGAAGAGGGCAAAATCTGCAATACTATAAGCGGGATCTCCGACGGTTATCTTCTGCAGAGCACTGTTTCCGCCCCCATGATGCTGGTTCCCGCCTACAGGATCGACACCAATACATATAGCTATTATGTAAACTCCTCCACCGGTCATGTCACTCCGGCGGGTTCTTCTGCCCGCTGAGCAGGGACGGAAGGCGTGATTTCCCTTGCCGTTCAGACTTTTTTTGCGCGGCGGCCGCAATTTTTATTGCTTTTCTTTCAAAAGATGGTATACTATACGTGGATTTTTATGGAATCAATGATCGTTTGATCGATTCCTTCCCGATAGATCACAGATCTGAACATGCTTAAAGAGGTGTCTTCCTTTGAAGAAATATATTGTTAAGGGCGGCAAGCCCCTCCAGGGCGAGGTGCCCATCAGCGGCGCAAAGAACGCCGCCGTGGCCATTCTCCCCGCCGCACTGCTGGTCAACGGCACCTGCCGAATCGAGAACATCCCCCAGATCAGCGACGTTTCCCTGATTTTCGACATTCTCGCCGATCTCGGCGCTGAAGTGCGCACCATCAACCCCCACGCGGTGGAGATCAACTGCGAGCACATCCGCTCCACCCGGACGCCCTATGAGCTGGCCCGCAAGATCCGCGCCTCCTACTACATGATCGGCGCGCTGCTGAGCCGCTTCGGCCGGGCGGAGGTACCCATGCCCGGCGGCTGCAATTTCGGCGTCCGCCCCATCGACCAGCACATCAAGGGCTTCACCGCCATGGGCGCGGAGGTGACGATCGAAAGCGGCTTTATCCACGCCCGTGCCGAAGGCGGCCATCTCCACGGCGCCCAGGTCTATCTGGACGTGGTCTCCGTGGGCGCCACCATGAACGTGATGCTGGCCGCCGTCCTGGCCGACGGCAACACCGTGATTGAAAACGCGGCCAAAGAGCCCCATATCGTGGACCTGGCCAATTTCCTCAACTCCATGGGCGCCGACATCCGCGGCGCCGGCACCGACGTGATCAAGGTGCGCGGCGTGCCGCAGCTGCGCGGCGGCAGCTATTCCATCATCCCCGACCAGATCGAGGCGGGCACCTATATGGCCGCCGTGGCCGCCACGGGCGGCGAGATCCTGATCCGCAACATCATTCCCAAGCACCTGGATTGCATCAGCGCCAAACTGCTGGAAATGGGCGTGGAGATCGACGAGCAGGACGACAACCTGCTGGTCCGCCGCACCGGCGCGCTGCGCTCCACCAACGTGAAAACCCAGCCCTACCCCGGCTTCCCCACGGATATGCAGTCCCAGATCGTGGCCGCCCTGTGCCTGGCAGAGGGGACCAGCGTCGTCACCGAAAGCGTCTGGGGCAACCGCTACCGCTATGTGGACGAACTCAAGCGCCTGGGCGCCAACATCCAGGTGGACGGCAAAGTGGCCGTCGTGGAGGGCATCGACCATTTTGACGGCGCACCGATCCAGGCCTGCGACCTGCGGGCGGGCGCAGCCATGGTCATCGCGGCCCTGGCTGCCCATGGCACCACCGAGATCAGCTGCGTCCACTATATCGAGCGCGGCTATGAAGACATCGTCGGCAAGCTGCGCGGCCTCGGCGCCGACATCGTCGCCGTTGAAACCCCCGACGATACGGACGCTGCCGTCAAAGTCGGCTGATACACCGCCCAAAAACGCCCTCGGAAGAACCGGCAGGAGCCGGCGTGCTCCCCCGGGCGTTTTCCCGTTTCTGCCATGCGGCGGTGCTCCCAACTCCGAACAGAAAGGATCCGTTTCTTTGACACAAGTCTGCACTCTGGCCAGCGGTTCCTCCGGGAACGCCCTGCTGGTCTCCCACGGGCGCTCCCACGTCCTGGTCGACGCGGGCATTTCCGTGCGCCGCATCAATGCCGCGCTGGGCGCTTTCGATCTTTCGATCCGCGACCTGGACGGCCTGCTGATCACCCACAGCCACAGCGACCACATCAGCGCCCTGAAAACCTGGGTGAAGCATTACGATCTTCCGATTTTTACCAGCGACGGCACCGCTTTCGAGCTACATAACCGCATCGGCGGCATCGCGCCCCTCCTGCACGCCTTTTCCGCCGGAGAGGGCTTCTGCGTGGGAGATTTCGCGGTACGGTCCTTTTCGACCTCTCACGACGCCGGAGACAGCGTATGCTACCGTCTGGACACCGACGACGGCTCCGTCGGCATCCTGACCGACACCGGCTATGTCACCCCCGGCGCCGCGAAGACCCTGCAGGGCGTTTCCATGCTGGTGCTGGAATCCAACCACGACGTGCAGACCCTGCTGCACGGTTCCTACCCCTATCCCCTCAAGAAGCGCATCCTGGGCCGGGGCGGCCATCTCTCCAACGACGATGCCGCCCAGTTTGCCGTCTCCGCCGCCCGAAGCGGCACCGCCGACGTGCTCCTGGCCCACCTCAGCGAGGAGAACAACACCCCTGCCATGGCGCTGGACGCCGTCCGCAGCGCCCTCGATGCCCACGGCTGCGGCAGCGTGGCCGTGTCGGTGGCGCCCCGGGCCGAACCCAGCCCGATCCACACGTTTTAAGGAGCACCGGATGAATCTCACAGTGATATGCGTCGGAAAGCTCAAGGAGCGGTTTTATATCGACGCCGCAGCGGAATACCTAAAGCGCCTGAGCCGGTACTGCCGGCTGGACCTGATCGAGCTGAAGGAAGAACGCCTGCCGGATGCTCCCTCCCCCGCCCAGATCGAGGCGGCCCTCGCCAAAGAAGCGGCCGCCGTCCGCGCGAAGATCCCGGACAATTCCACCCTGGCCGCCCTGTGCGTCGAAGGCTCCCTGCATTCGAGCGCGGAGCTGGCACAGATGATCGCAAACTGGAGCACCAGCGGCAGCAAGCGCCTGGTCTTCCTGATCGGCAGCTCCTATGGGCTGCACCCCTCCCTCAAGGCGCAGGCCCAGATCCGGCTGTCCATGTCCCCCATGACCTTCCCGCACCACCTGGCGCGGATCATGCTTCTGGAACAGATCTACCGTTCCTTCCAGATCCTGGAAGGAACGCGGTACCACAAATAAAATTCGGAAAGGAGCGCTTCTCATGTTCAAAAAGAACAGCGGCGCGCCGGAGCATGCCCCCGCATGGGGCTCCGAAGCGGAGCGGGCGGCGGAAATGGACGCGCGCTGGCCGCGGGATGCTTCCGGCAGCCGGGAGCAGGCGGTTTTTGTCGCCCATATCCCCGACATCAACAATGAGATCGATCTGGCGGTCAACATGCTCTCGGCCTACGGCATCCCCGCTTTCAAAAGCTACGGAAACGAAGGCGCGCTGGGCAAGCTGCTGATCGGCACCTCGGCCTACAGCCCTTCGCTGTACGTGCCGGCGTCCATGGCAGAGGACGCCCGCGCCCTGCTGGAAAGCCCTGCGGAGGACGCGGCGGAAGACTTGGAATCCAGCGGCGCGGAAGAACCGCCGCACCGCTCTTGACAGAAACGGAAAGGATGGAGTAGATCATGGAAAACAATTACATGGCAGAGTATGAGAAATGGCTGAACAGCGGCGTTCTGACCGACGCGGAGAAGGATGAGCTGCTGGCGATCCGGGACGACCCCAAGGAGATCGAGTCCCGTTTTTATGGGCCGCTGGAATTCGGCACCGCAGGTCTGCGCGGCACGATGAAGGTGGGACTGCACCACATGAACAACTATGTCGTGCGCCACGCCACCCAGGGCTTTGCCAATGTGATCATCGCCGAGGGCGAGGCGGCCAAGCAGCGCGGCGTGGCCATCTGCATGGACTGCCGCCTGCACAGCATGGACTTTGCCCGCGCCGCCGCGGAGGTCATGGCCGGCAACGGCATCCCCGTGCGCATTTTCGAGTCCCTGCGCCCCACGCCGGAGCTGAGCTTCGCCGTGCGGGAATACCACTGCCAGGCCGGCATCAACATCACCGCCAGCCACAACCCCATGGAATACAACGGCTACAAGGTCTACTGGGAAGACGGCGCTCAGCTGCCGCCCCAGCACGCCGACACCATCGCCGAGCAGCTCAAAACCATCGACATTTTCAAGGACATCCGATCCATGCCCTATGACGACGCCGTGAAGGCCGGCCTCATCACCGTCATGGGCGAAGAGTGCGACGAGCGCTTCATGCGCAACGTCATGGCCATGGCCAACGATCCCGACGTGGTGGCCAAAGTGGCCGACCGCTTCAAGATCGTCTTCACCCCCTTCCACGGCTGCGGCCACATCCTGGTGCCCCTGGCCCTGCGCCGCATGGGCATGAAACACATCCTCTGCGAGCCCAAGCAGATGGTCATCGACGGCCATTTCCCCACGGTGAAAAGCCCGAACCCCGAAAATCCCGAGGGCTTCTATCTGGCCGTGGAGCTGGCCAAACAGAACGACGCCACGCTGATCGTCGGCACCGACCCCGACGCCGACCGCGTGGGCATCATGGTCCGCAACGATCAGGGCGAGTTCGTCCCCTTCACCGGCAACCAGACCGGCGCGCTGCTGTGCGATTATCTCATCGGCGCGAAAAAGCGGGCCGGCACCATGCCCGAAAAGCCCGCCGTGCTCAAGAGCATCGTGTCCAGCGAGATGGTGCGCACCATTGCCGAGCGCAGCGGCGTCGCCTGCTTTGACACCTTCACCGGCTTTAAGTTCATGGCCGAGAAGATCGGCCAGTTCGAGCAGGAGCACTCCTACGAGGCTATCTTCTCCTTTGAGGAGTCCTACGGCTACATGATCGGCAACTATGTCCGCGACAAGGACGCCATCACCGCCTCCATGCTGATCGTGGAAATGGCCTGCTGGTACGCAGACCAGGGCATGACGCTCTTCGACGCGCTGAACGCCCTGTACGAAAAATACGGCTACTACGCCGAAAAGACCCACAACCTGGTAATGCCCGGCCTGGACGGCCTGGCCAAAATGGCCCAGCTCATGGCCGACCTGCGCGCCAATCCCTATACCGAGATCGCCGGCACCAAGGTCGTCCAGTTCAAAGATTACAAGGACGGCAGCGTCGTCGACCTCGCTACCGGCGAAAAGAGCGCCATGGAGCTCTCCGGCTCCAACGTGCTGCGCTTCGAGCTGGAGGACGGCACCTCCTTCATCGTCCGCCCCTCCGGCACCGAGCCGAAGATCAAGGTCTATGTCCTGACCTCCGCGGCTACAAAGGAAGCCGCCGCCGAGCGCATCGCCCGCTATGGCGCCTTTGTCCAGGAAATGCAGAACTGACCTCCCCCCTCTCCAATACGCTTTTACAGCCGGAACGCCCATGGCGTTCCGGCTGTTTGTTGTCTTTTCCGGGCCGAATCCCGTCAATCTGCTTCTTTTGCGTTTTCCACATTTTCACATTTTTGTTTTTTTGTCTATTGCATTTCCCTTTGGCCGGCGTAATATAAATATTGTACAGTACTCCTGTACAAGCAAATCTACCGCACAGAAAGAGGACGACTTCTATGGATTTCCCGACAACGCTCAAACGATTCGGTGTGGAACAGCTGTTTCGCTATCTTCACAAGGACCCCCAAAAGAACATGCTGCGCCTGATGGACTGGGCGGATAAATTCGCCCGCGGCGAATTTGTCAGTCAGCGCAAGGCGATCCGCGAAGCCATCACCGATCCCGCCCACCCCTACCATTCCTTCGTCTACCGCCTGTTCACCGATCTGGACGAGGACGTGATGAACACCATGGCGGTCAACTTCTTCATCAATTCCTCCCTGGTCGGCTGGAAAAAGCAGGAAGAAGCCCGCAAAAAGTACGGCTGCAATATCCCCTGGGCCATCCTGCTGGACCCCACCTCGGCCTGCAACCTGCACTGCACCGGCTGCTGGGCCGCCGAATACGGCAACAAGCTCAATTTGACCCTGGAGGAGATCGACAGCATCATCAAGCAGGGCAAGGAACTGGGCGTCTACATGTACATCTACACCGGCGGCGAGCCGCTGGTGCGCAAAAAGGACATCATCCGCCTGTGCGAGATGCACCCGGACTGCGTGTTCCTCTGCTTCACCAACGCCACGCTGATCGACGAGGCCTTTGCCGACGAGATGCTGCGCGTCAAGAACTTCGTGCCCGCCATCTCTCTGGAGGGCTTTGAAGAGGCGACGGACGGCCGTCGCGGCGCGGGCGTGTATCAGAAGGTCATCCAGGCCATTGAGCTGCTGCACCGCAAAAAGCTGCTCTTCGGCATTTCCGCCTGCTACACCAGCGCCAACTTTGACTCCATCACCTCCGAAGCATTCTACGATCGCCTGATCGAGCTGGGCGTCTATTTCATCTGGTATTTCCACTACATGCCCGTGGGCAACGACGCCTCCCCCGATCTGCTCCCCACGCCGGAACAGCGGACGGAGGTCTACCGCCGCATCCGCAAATACCGCGCCGAAAAGCCGCTGTTCGCCATGGACTTCCAGGACGACGCCAATTATGTGGGCGGCTGCATCGCCGGCGGGCGCCGCTATCTGCACATCAACGCCAACGGCGATATCGACCCCTGCGTCTTTATCCACTACTCCGATTCCAATATCCGGGAAAAGAGCCTGCTGGACGCCCTCCGTTCCCCCATGCTGATGGCGTATCACGACGGCCAGCCCTTCAACGACAATATGCTGCGTCCCTGCCCCATGCTGGAGAACCCCGAAAAACTGCGGGAAATGGTGCATCGCACCGGCGCCCGCTCCACCGATCTGCAGTCGCCGGAGTCCGTGGACCATCTGTGCGCCAAGTGCGACCGGTACGCCGCCAACTGGAAACCGGTGTCCGAGGAGCTGTGGCAGCAGCTGCAGGCGGAAAAGGCTGCCGGCGCCGGGGAAAACTAAAACCACACTCTCTCCTTAAAGCGCAGAACGCGGGAGCATCAAAAGATGCTCCCGCGTTTTTACATCGGATGGGGAATGAGGATCTTTTCTGTGCGCAGCGCCCCATTCTCCGCCTCGGCCATGATCAGTGTGATCTCCTGATGAAACCGCCGGGGGCCGCAGGAGCCGGGATTCAGCCAGAGGCGGCCGTCCTGTTCCGTCTGCGCGTACTTATGGGAGTGTCCGAACACCACCGCGTCCACGCCGGAAAGGTCCGCCGGGACCTCTTTTTTGTTGTGGACCATGTAAAAGGTGACGCCGTCCAGCGTGACCGTCAGGTCGTGGGGGATGGCCGCCGCCCAGTCCTTGTCGTTGTTGCCCCGGACGATATACAGGGGCGCGACGGCCGCCATCCGATCCACCACGGCCTGGGTGTTGATGTCCCCGGCGTGGAGGATGACATCGGCAGTTTTCAGATATTCCAGCACCTCCGGCCGCAGCAGGCCGTGGGTATCGGATAAAATGGCGATCCGCATGGCTCTCCCTCCCGTCACGGCGCAATGGCGCGGATCTTCGTCAGATCCCCGCTGCACAGGGCTTCCAGATTGCGGAAAATCTTTTCCGCGTCCCAGTCCCACCAGCGAAGGCTCCGCAGATAGTCGGTCGTTTCCCGGTCAAATCGGGGCCGGATGGGCCGGCAGGGATTCCCAGCCGCAACGGTGTAGGGCGGGATATCCCGGGCCACCAGGGCGTTCGCGCCGATGACAGCACCGTCGCCGATATGGACGCCGGGCAGGATGGTCACGTTCTGACCGATCCACACGTCGTTCCCGACAACGGTGTCACCCTTCAGGGGCAGGTCGTCCAAGGTCGGGGTGCATTTCTCCCAACCGTGGCCGAAGATGTTGAAGGGGTAGGTCGTGACGGAATCCATGCGGTGGTTGGCCCCGTTCATCACGAACTCCACACCCTTTCCGATGGCGCAGAATTTGCCGATGATGAGCCTGTCGCCGAGGAATTCGTAGTGATGAGTCACATGGGCTTCAAAATCCTCGCCGCCGGTGGCCGCGTCGTCGTAATAGGTGTAGTCCCCCACCTGGATGTTGGGCCGGGTGATGACGTTTTTGATGTAGCACACGCTGGGGACAGCTTCGTTGGGATGGATCGCATGGGGATCCGGTCCGAATGGCATGGCGCTCCCTCCTTTTTTGCAGTTGTCCGCGCCGGAATGGCCGGACAGGAATCAGGACACCATGAAACGGCAGCCCTGTAAAGCTCTGCGCCCTTTTGCTTTTCTTTCAGCCGAGAATCAGGATACCATGAAACGGCAGCCCTGTAAAGCCTCTCCCTTCGCATTGCGCCGCCGGGGCGGACGTGGTATACTGAAGAAAACAGCGCAGGAAGGAGCAGCGGCAATGGACAAGCAGGAGATCCTGGCTCTGCTGGACGAGCGGGGTATCCGGTATGAAGTGACGGAGCACAAAGCGGTATACAATATGGCGGAGCTGGCGGAGGTCGTGCTCCCCTACCCGGAAGCCGACGCCAAAAACCTCTTTGTCCGCGACGATAAAAAGCGCGGCTATTACCTTATCACTGTAAAGGGCGACAAGCGGGTGGATCTGAAGGCTTTCCGACGGCAGAACGGCACCCGTCCCCTGAGCTTTGCCTCGGCAGAGGATCTCATGGCCCGCCTGGGTCTGATCCCCGGGGCGGTGTCGCCCTTTGGCCTGCTGAACGACGCGGAGCATAGTGTGACCTTCTGTCTGGACCGGGAATTTCTGGACGCCCCCGGCCGGATCGGCGTCCACCCCAACGACAACACCGCCACCGTCTGGCTGGCCGCCGCGGATCTGCTCTCCATCCTCCAAACCCACGGCAGCCCGACCCGGCTGGTCGAGCTGTGAAAGAACGGCGGCGACATGATACCGATGGGGAGGGCTCCGGATGCATGTGATCTGTTTTGGCGATTCCAATACTTACGGCTATGACCCCCGCGGCTATTTCGGCGGGCGCTATGCGGCGGACAGTCGGTGGCCGGACCTTCTGGCGGCGGGAACCGGCTGGACTGTCCGCAATCTGGGGCAAAACGGCCGGGAAATCCCGCCGGCAGCCCCCGCTTTTCCGCCGGACACGGATCTTCTGATCATCATGCTGGGCACCAATGACCTGCTGCAGGGCCGCAGTCCGGAGCAGGCGGCCCGGAGACTGGAGCGCTTCCTTTCTGGCATCGCTCTCACGCGCGGCAAAATTCTGCTGATCGCCCCGCCGCCGGCGGCGCCGGGCGCATGGGTGCCGGATGCGCAGTTCATCGACGATTCCCGCGCTTTCGCCCGGCTCTGTCAGTCCCTGGCCGCGCAGCGCGGCATCCGCTTCGCCGACGCCGGGGCGTGGAATATCCCCCTCGCCTATGACGGCGTCCATTTCACCGCGGAGGGACACCGTGCCTTTGCCGCCGGGCTTCTGGAAACCCTCCGGCAATTTCCCTGACGCAGAAATGCGGGAGCATCGCACGCGATGCTCCCGCATTGTTTTATTGGATGGTCCCGCCGTCACGGCAAGCGCCGCCGGCTGAGAGCGGCGGAAAGGACGAGGGCGCCCCGGGCGAATTATTCGCGAAATCAATTCCCGCTCCGCAGCTCCGGCCGCTCAGTTTTGCTGTTCCCGCTTCCACTTTTTCCAGCAGGCGACGTTGATCCAGACAAACAGCCCAATCATCGCCGCGGCCTCCGCGCAGGTCAGCGTCTTTCCCGCCGCGGACAGGCCCTCCTTCTGCACGATCAGGACGACGGCACAGAGTAGCAGCGCAGTCACGGCGGCGCTGCCCACGCTCAGGGCGACGAGCAGCGGGCGCTGGACCTTGTCCCACGCCTTCTTATAATAAGTCCTGGCCCCCCAAACCGCGAGCACGGTCAGGAACGGCAGTATGCTCCACAGCGATTCCATACGGCACCTCCGCTCTTTCGCTCACCGATGGCTGACAACTTCTTTCGAGATCATGTTAACATAAGCCAGAAAGGAAGTCAATGGCGGCAGGAAGCAGCCCTATGTCCTGCAGGCGCCTTCCCGGGCTTTGCCGCTCCACCGGGCGCACAGCGCCGCGCACGGAAAGCGGCTTATCGGGCGTTCCGACAGGCCGCCCCCTTGACTTCCCCTCCCCCGCTCCTGTATGATAGGGCCAGAGTTTTCCCAGGAGGGATGCGAGATGCACAGAGAAATTTCGGAGGCGGCCGACCGGTCGCCCCAGCTGATCGAACAGCTGCTGAAGGTGTGGGAGCGCTCCGTCCGGGCGACCCACCTGTTTTTATCCGCCGATGAAGTGGCGGCGATCAAGCCCTATGTGCCCCAGGCCCTCCGGGCGGTCCCCCACCTGATCGTGGCGCGGCGGGCGGACGGGACCCCCATGGGCTTTATGGGCATCGACGGGCAGAAGCTGGAGATGCTGTTCCTGGCCCCGGAAGCGCGCGGGAAGGGCTTGGGCGGAGCGCTCGTCCGGTACGGCATGGAGCGCTTTGACATCCGGGAGGTCACGGTCAACGAGCAGAACCCCCAGGCCCGGGGTTTTTATGAACGCATGGGCTTTCGGGTCTGCCAACGGTCGGCGCAGGACGAGCAGGGCAGGCCCTATCCGATTTTGAACATGAGGCTTGGAGAATGAAACTGCGGCGATGAAAGGAGGCGGCTGTATGGAACTGCGCGTCTTGAAATACTTTCTGGTGGTGGCCCGGGAGGAGAACATCACCCGGGCGGCGGCCCTGCTCCATGTGACCCAGCCCACATTGTCCCGCCAGCTGATGGGGCTGGAGGAGGAACTGGGCGTGAAGCTCTTCCGCCGGGGCAAATACCATGTGTCCCTCACCGAGGACGGGATGCTCCTGCGCCGCCGGGCCCAGGAGATCGTGGAGCTGGCGGACAAGACGGAGCAGGAGTTCCAGCGGCAGGAGGGGGAGCTGGCCGGGGACATCTCCATCGGCACCGGGGAGTCCGACAGCATGACGGACCTCTCCCAAAAAATCGCGGCCTTCCGCGCTGAACACCCCCTGGTGCGCTTCCACATCTACAGCGCCACCGCCGACGAGATCCAGGAACGGCTGGAGAAGGGTCTGCTGGACCTGGGGATGCTGATCGAACCGGTGGACATCGGCCGGTACGAGTTCGTCCGTCTGCCCCAGCGGGACCGCTGGGGCGTTCTGGTGGATCAAGGGCATCCTCTGGCCGGGAAAAAATTTATCACGCCGGAGGATCTGTTAGGCGTTCCCCTGCTGCTGCCCCGGCGGGAACGGGTGCAGCAGGAGCTATCCGGTTGGTTTGGGGACCAGTTTGATGAAATCGAGGTCGCCGCCACCTACAACCTGCTCCTCAACGCCGCCAACATGATCCGCAACGGCGTGGGCGCGGCCCTGGGCTTCTTCATCGGGAACCTCACCGACGAGCTGAAGTTCATTCCCCTCTCCCCGCCCCTGGAAACCGGCAGCGTCTTAGTGTGGAAAAAAGATCAGACCTTTTCTCCGGCCGCGGCGGCATTCCTGCGTTCACTCAAAAATACATAACAGGCATTTATCAGAATGCAATATAAGTATTTTACATTTTTATAAACTCGTTTTAGAATGAAGGCGTTCGAAAAGGACGCCTTTATTTTGTTTTGGATGTGATGCAATGACGATCGATGAGGCAAGTAAGCAATACTGCATCCCAATCAAGATCCTCAAGGAGTATGAGAGTTGGGGGCTGTGCGGTGCGGTGAAAAAGGTGATGGGGGCCTGGCAGTACGACGATACCGATATTGAACGGCTGAGCACCATCATGAGCCTCCACGACATCGGCTTCACCTCTCAGGAGGTGGAGACCTACATGCGGCTCCTGCTGGAACAGGAGGGCACCGACCGGGCCCGCCTGCGGATGCTGGACGAGAAGCGCAGGGCCGCCCTGGATGACATCCACTTCCGGGAAAAGCAGCTGGAGCGCCTGGACTATCTGCGCCACGAGCTGCGGAAGCGGACGGAAGAAGCGGAAAAAACAGGAAACCCCATAAAAATCACAAGGAGGAATGACTCATGAAAAAATGGTTCTCCCTGCTCCTGGCCCTGACCATGGCCCTCTCCCTGGCGGCCTGCGGCGCCGGGAATACCAGCGGCCCCCAGGAGAGGCAGCCCGGCGGTGCTGTCAGCGAAACACCCGCTCCCGCCGAGCCGGATGCCGCACCCGAGACGCCCGAAGAAGGAGATGCCCCCTCCACCCTGGTGGCCTACTTCTCCGCCACCGGCAACACCGAGGGCGTCGCGGAGCTCCTGCAGACGGCCCTGGACGCCGACCTCTATGAGATCGTGCCGGAAGTGGCTTATACTTCCGAAGATCTGAATTACAGCAGCGATGACTGCCGGGCCAACCAGGAGCAGAACGACCCCGACGCCCGCCCCGCCATCGACGGCAGCGTGGAGAATATGGACAGCTATGATGTGATCTTCCTGGGCTACCCCATCTGGTGGGGTGAGGCGCCCAAGATCATCTCCACCTTCCTGGAAAGCTATGATTTTACCGGCAAGACCATCGTGCCCTTCTGCACCTCCGGCTCCAGCGGCATCGGAAGCAGCGCGGAGCATCTGGCAGGTTTGGCCGGAAGTTCCACTTGGCTGGAGGGCGCCTGCTTTGCCCCCGGCGCTTCCCAGGAGGAAGTAGCCGCCTGGGTGGACGGTCTGGAACT
>CAJFFX010000026.1 GCA_904374485.1 Candidatus Pseudoscillospira falkowii
CCAAGGGCGCGGTGCGCACCAGGGGAGCGGCAGCGGAAAGAGAAGCAGGGGGCATTCGGGTTTGTACCAAACTTCTGCCATGCTTGCCACCTTGTACAAAACCATCTTGTAGAAGCACGGGTCCATCTTCGTTTGCACCAAAGCCTCTTCTTCTCCTCCACCCCGGGGCGCTCCTCTTCTTCTCCGCGGAGAAGAAGAGGAGGGGGCCGAAAATTGGACAAGGCAGCAAACTTGCGCCCTGGGAGCGAATGAAAAATGAATAATGAAGAGTGAATAGTTGCCGGGCGGAGCCCGGCGGCCCCCTCAGTCGGCTGCGCCGACAGCTCATCTCGGCCTAAGAGCCGCCCTGCGGGCGGTTGGCCTCGAAACGCGCCTGCGGGCGCAGCCCCGCAGGGGGAGCCAAGTGAATAGTGAAGAGTGAATAGTGAATAAGTGCCGCCCTGCGGGCGGCAGGGCGGCGCAGGACGGCACCCATTCACAGCAGCGCTTCCCGCAGGGCCGCGGCGTCGGCGAAGATACGTTCTGCGCCGGCGGCGCGCAGCTGCGCTTCGGTGCGGTTGCCCCAGCACACCGCAAGGCAGGGCACGCCCGCGTTGCGGGCCGTTTCCAGGTCCACTTCGCTGTCGCCCACGTAGACCGCCGTGTCCGTTCCCATGCCCAGGGCGTCGAGGGCGGCCAGCACGCCGTCGGGGGCGGGCTTGCGCTGCCGGCCCGGCCGGTCGCCCACGGCGGCCTCCAGCGTGTCGCCGAAAAACCGGCGGGCCAGGGCTTCCACGGCGCTTTCGATCTTGTTGGACACCACCGCCGTGCGGATGCCCGCGCGGCGCAGGTCCGCCGCCAGCGCCGTCATGCCCGGATAGGGCCGGGTTCCGGTGAACATGGCGGTTTTGTAGTCCTCCTTGAAAGCGGCCAGGCAGGCGCCGTAGTCCGGGTTCCCGAGGCCCCCGGGCAGGGCGCGCTCAATGAGCTTTCCCACGCCGTTGCCCACAAAGGCGCGGATCTCCCCGCGTGTCCGCGGGGGATAGCCGCAGCGGATCAGGGCCGCGTTGGTGCTGGCCATCAGCCCGTCCAGAGAGTCCAGCAGCGTGCCGTCCATATCAAATAAAACCGTTTCGATTTTGCGCTGTTTCTGTTCCATAAAGTCTCCTCGCTTGGAAAAATTTGTCCCGCAGGACCACTTTTTATCATACCCCCTGCCGCCGCCCTTGTAAAGGGCCGCTGTGACCGCCGGCGCGGCGGGCGCATAGGCTGAAAACGGGGCCCTTCCGGGGCCTCCGCACTTTGAAGGATGGGGGAAACACAGCCTATGC
The DNA here is from genome assembly GCA_904374485.1 of Candidatus Pseudoscillospira falkowii. Classification (GTDB taxonomy): domain Bacteria; phylum Bacillota; class Clostridia; order Oscillospirales; family Oscillospiraceae; genus Pseudoscillospira; species Pseudoscillospira falkowii. The sequence goes on from CAJFFX010000026.1 coordinate 1,311, forward strand.
AATGGTGGATCGGCCTGCTGGTGCCGTTTTTGGGAACGGCCCTCGGCGCGGCCTGTGTATTTTTTCTGAAAGATCTCTGCCCGGCGGCGGAAAAGGTGCTGCTGGGCCTGGCCGCCGGGGTGATGGTGGCGGCTTCGGTGTGGTCGCTGCTGCTGCCGGCCCTGGCGGGGGACGCGGGGCCCTGCCCGCCCTGGGCCGCGGCGGCGGGGGGCCTGCTTCTGGGTTTTTTCCTGCTGATGGCCCTGGACCGCCTCCTGCCGGAGCCCCAGGCGCTGCCCGGCGCGGGGCGCACCCTGGTCCTGGCGGTGACGCTTCACAATATCCCCGAGGGCATGGCCGTGGGGGCGGCGCTGGCGGGGGCGCTGGCGGGCAGCGTGGCCCCGGCGGCGGCCCTGGCCCTGGCGGCGGGGGTGGCGGTGCAGAATATCCCGGAGGGAGCCATCCTCTCCCTCCCCCTTTCCGCCGCCGGGGTGCGCAAGGGCAGGGCCTTTGCCGTGGGGGCGGCCTCCGGGGCGGTGGAGCCTTTGGGCGGGGCGCTGATGCTGGCGCTGACGGGCCTGCTGGCGCCCCTCCTGCCCTGGTGCCTCTCCTTTGCGGCGGGGGCGATGCTCTATGTGGCCGCGGGCCAGCTGCTCAGCGGCCTGGACAGCCGCCGTGCTCCCTGGGGTGCCGCCGCCTTCGCCGCAGGGTTCACCCTGATGATGGTGCTGGACGTTCTTTTGGGATAAAAACCATCCCCGGAGCACGATGTGCTCCGGGGATGCCTGTTTACGGATGGCGTTTATTGTTCCAGGGACCGCCGCCGCGCGCGGAGGAACAGGCCCAGGAGAAGGCCGGCGAGGGCCGGACACACCCAGCCGAAGCCATGCTCCGCCAGGGGCAGCCACGTTCCGGTCAAAAAGGAGCCGTCCAGGTGCAGCGCCGCCCGGGCCGGGGCCGGCAGGGCCCGCAGCAGGTCGAACACCGCCGCCGCGGCGGTGAAGACCAGGGCGGAGAGGAGGACGGTGCGGTCGTTTTGGAACCGGCCGCCGCAGAGGGTCAGCAGGATCAGGGCGATGGCCAGGGGGTAGAGGAACATCAGCACCGGCTGGGACCAGGCGGTGATGGCCTCGAGGCCCAGGTTGGCGATGAGCAGGGAGAGGACGCAGAAGCCCGCGGCCCAGATGCGGTAAGAAGGACCCTTAGGGAAGAGCTTGACGAAGGTTTCCGAACAGCTGGTGATGAGGCCCACCGCCGTTTTCAGGCAGGCCACCGTCACCGTGACGGCCAGGATCAGGGCCCCGGCGGGGCCGAAATAGTGCTCTGCGATCTGGGCGAGGACCTCGCCGCCATTGCCGCTGACGGCAAAAGCGCCCCGGGTCTGGGCGCCGGCCACGGCCACCAGCACATAGATCAGCGCCATCAGCGCCGCGCTGAACACGCCGGCGCGGACGGTGCTCCGGGCCACGTCCCCCGGCTCCGTTACGCCGAGGCTGCGGATCACGTCCACCACGATGATGCCGAAGGCCAGACCGGCCAGGGCGTCCATGGTGTTATAACCCTCCAAAAGGCCGGTGGAAAAGGCGCCGCCGTCGTAGCTGCCGAGGGGCGGCGCGTCGGCGATGACGCCCAAAGGTGCCGTCAGCGCCCGCAGCAGCAATAAGCCAAGGAAGCAGAGGAACAGGGGCGTGAGCACCTTGCCCACCCAGGTGAGGATCTCTCCCCGCCGCAGGGAGAAAAAGAGCACCGCCGCGAAAAACAGCACGGAGAACAGCGCCAGGGCCGCGCCCATGGCGCCCTCCGGCAGCACCCGCTGGACGCCCACGGTGTAGGAAACGGTGGCGCAGCGGGGGATGGCGAAGAAGGGGCCGATGGTGAGGTACAGCGCGCAGGTGAACAGCAGACCGAAGGGCCGGCCCGCCCGGCGGCTCAGCTCAAAGAGGCCCCGCTCCCGGCTGACGCCCAGGGCGGCCACGCCCAAAAGGGGCAGGCCCACGCCGGTGATGAGGAAGCCTGCGGCGGCGGCCCAGACGCTCCGCCCGGCCAGCTGGCCCATGGAGGCGGGAAAGATTAGGTTGCCCGCCCCGAAGAACAGGCCGAACAGCATGCTGGCCACGGCCATGGTCTGTCCGAAGGAAAGTTTTTTCATGCCGCAGCCCTCCTTTCGTGTTGGATCTCCGGCGGCGCACAATGGTGATCCCGGGGCATTTTCTCTATTATACCGCCGTTTCCCCGCCGGGTAAACCCCGCGGCGGGGAATCCTTTTTTATCCGCAGCGGGGCTGGTTGGCGAGGAGGTCGTTGAAGCGGTCCTGGAGGAGGATCGGCACCGAAAGGGGCACGAAGATGGCCAGGATCAGGTACAGCACCGCCATGTCGCCGCCGAAGCCCCGCAGGGCGGAGAGTCGGTCGGCGCACTGGGCGGTCCGGTAGATCCAGTAAACCTGATAGAATGGCACGAAAATGCACAGCAGCAGCTTGGTCAGCGGGTCCCGGGGCTCCGAACCCCGCACGGTGTTCAGGTACCCCGTGACGCGGTAGATCCAGATCAAATTCCAGATGCCGAAGGTGACGATCAGCAGCACCACATGCTTGCCCATATCGCAGTATGCCTCCGGGGGCAGCAGATCCGTCTGGGGCGGATACTGGGGCGGATTGGCCCGCCGCCAGGCGATGAAATGGAGCACGCCGAAATAGCCCGCGGTCACGATCCCCACCGCCAGCACCAGGGCCAGCAGCCGAATGAGCCAAAAAGGATCATACATCATAGAAAGAACCTCCCTCGACCGTGTTTGTGATCTTAGCCTAACACAGAACCCGCCCGCGGTCAACGGCGAAAAATGCGGAAAACGCCCCCGGGCGCCCTGCCCGAGGACGTTATTTCCTGCGCCGGATCCAGGAACGGTTCCGCATGGAAGAAATCCACGAGCGTGATACCGCATGCCTCTTTCTTTGTAATATGTAAGGAAAGAGCACAAGGCAGGAAATCCCCCCCGCCCCCTCTTTCCACGCTCCTGGAATTGTGGTACAATGACAAGCACAAAGAGACAAATCGGAAGTTGCGGAGGAGAATATCATCGCTCATGAAATACGCCATAGATTTTGCAATTTTATTGTTGCTGTATATTTTTTATTTTTATAAAAGATGGAGAGCACAGGGAAAAGAAATCGTGTTTATCAGGACAACAATGTATGTGTACCTTGCATTTGTCTTGTACTTTACTTTGATGCCTATAACCACATCTTTGCCATTTATTTTGAATCACCCGTATGTACCAATGAATATGGTGCCATTTATTGATGTGTTGGAAGGGCGAGGCGATTTTTTCAGGCAAATCGCATTAAATGTTCTGATGACGATTCCATTTGGTATTTTATTGCCTATGAATACCAAGAAAAATTTCCCAACTGTTGTGATATATGCTTTTTTGATGAGCCTTTCCATCGAGCTATTGCAGCCGCTCATTAATGGCGCAAGGTCATCTGATGTGACCGACATTATCACGAATGTTTTAGGAGCCGTTATTGGCTATGTAATATACTTGCCCATAAAACCAAGACTTAAAAAATTGAATAAGTGAAGGAAAAATATATTTGAAAGGAATTAAACCGCAGTAAAATTGGAATTTTCAAGGAGAAAAATAATCCCGCACCGGCCAGAGGCCGGTGCGGGATCTCATTTTTATCATGTGCAGACACGCTTTGCCCTGTGCGCTCAGCCTTCTTCGATGGCTGCCTGAGCGGCGGCGAGGCGGGCGATGGGCACGCGGAAGGGGGAGCAGGACACATAGGTCAGGCCCACCTTGTGGCAGAAGCGGACGGAGGAGGGATCGCCGCCGTGTTCGCCGCAGATGCCCAGCTTGATGTCGGGGCGGGTCTGGCGGCCCAGGTCGGCGGCCATCTTCACCAGCTTGCCGACGCCCTTCTGATCCAGGCGGGCGAAGGGATCGCTCTCATAGATCTTCTTGGCGTAGTAATCGCCGAGGAACTTGCCGGCGTCGTCGCGGCTGAAGCCGAAGGTCATCTGGGTCAGGTCGTTGGTGCCGAAGGAGAAGAACTCGGCCTCCTTGGCGATCTCGTCGGCCGTCAGGGCGGCGCGGGGGATCTCGATCATGGTGCCGACCTTGTAGTGCAGTTCCATACCGGAGGCGGCAATGACCTTGTCGGCGGTCTCCACCACCACGTCCTTGACGTATTTGAGCTCCTTGACCTCGCCCACCAGGGGGATCATGATCTCAGGCACGATGTCCCATTCGGGATGGCGCTTCTTGACGTTCAGCGCGGCCTTGATGACGGCGTTGGTCTGCATCACGGCGATCTCGGGATAGGTGACGCACAGGCGGCAGCCGCGGTGGCCCATCATGGGGTTGAACTCGTGCAGAGAAGCGATGATGGCCTTGATCTCGGCGACGGTCTTGCCCATGTCCGCGGCCAGCTTTTCGATATCGGCTTCCTCGGTGGGCACGAACTCGTGCAGGGGAGGATCGATGTAGCGGATGGTGACGGGGTTGCCCTCCATGGCCTCGTACAGGGCCTCGAAGTCGCCCTGCTGCATGGGCTCCAGCTTGGCCAGGGCCTTGACGCGCTGCTCGACGGTGTCGGAGCAGATCATCTCGCGGATGGCGGGGATGCGGTCGGCGTCGAAGAACATGTGCTCGGTGCGGCACAGGCCGATGCCTTCCGCGCCCAGCTCGCGGGCCTTTTTGGCGTCGCGGGGGGTGTCGGCGTTGGTGCGCACGCGCAGGCGGCGGTACTTGTCCGCCCAGGCCATGACGCGGCCGAACTCACCGCCGATGGTGGCGTCCACCGTGGGGATGGCGCCGTCGTAGATGCAGCCGGTGGAACCGTCGATGGAGATGATGTCGCCCTCGTGGAAGGTCTTGCCGGCCAGGTGGAACACCTTGTTCTCTTCATCCATGTCGATGTCCTTGCAGCCGGACACGCAGCAGGTGCCCATGCCGCGGGCCACGACGGCGGCGTGGGACGTCATGCCGCCGCGGACGGTCAGGATGCCCTGGGAGGCCTTCATGCCCTCGATGTCCTCGGGAGAGGTCTCCAGGCGGACCAGGACGACTTTCTCGCCCCGGGCGGCCCAGGCCTTGGCGTCCTCGGCGGTGAAGACGATCTTGCCGCTGGCGGCGCCGGGAGAGGCGGCCAGGGCGCGGGCCATGGGTTCGGCCTTTTTCAGGGCCTCGGCGTCGAACTGGGGATGGAGCAGGGTGTCCAGGGTGCGGGGATCGATCATGCACACGGCGCGCTTCTCGTCGATGCGGCCCTCGTCCACCAGGGCGCAGGCGATCTTCAGCGCGGCGGTGGCGGTGCGCTTGCCGTTGCGGGTCTGCAGCATGTAGAGTTTGCCGTGCTCCACGGTGAACTCCATATCCTGCATATCGCGGTAATGGTCCTCCAGGGTCTTGCAGACCTGCTCGAACTGCTGGAAGGCCTCGGGGAATTTCTCAGCCATTTCCTGGATGGGCATGGGGGTGCGGATGCCGGCCACCACGTCCTCGCCCTGGGCGTTGGTCAGGAACTCACCGAAGAGCTTTTTCTCGCCGGTGGCGGGGTTGCGGGTGAAAGCGACGCCGGTGCCGCAGTCGTCGCCCATGTTGCCGAAGGCCATGGACTGGACGTTGACGGCGGTGCCCCAGGAATAGGGGATGTCGTTGTCGCGGCGGTAGACATTGGCGCGGGGGTTGTCCCAGGAGCGGAACACGGCCTTGATGGCGCCCATGAGCTGCTCGACGGGGTCGGTGGGGAAGTCGCTGCCGACCTTGGCCTTGTACTCGGCTTTGAACTGCTGGGCCAGCTCGTGGAGGTCGTCGGCGGTGAGCTCGGTATCCAGAGTGACGCCGCGGTCGGCCTTCATCTTGTCGATGAGCTCCTCAAAATACTTCTTGCCGACTTCCATGACCACGTCGGAATACATCTGGATGAAGCGGCGATAGCAGTCGTTGGCCCAGCGGGGGTTGCCGCTCTTCTTGGCCAGGACTTCCACCACGTCCTCGTTGAGGCCCAGGTTGAGGATGGTGTCCATCATGCCGGGCATGGAGGCGCGGGCGCCGGAGCGCACGGAGACCAGCAGGGGGTTCTCCTTGTCGCCGAACTTTTTGCCGGTGATCTCTTCCAGCTTGGTCACATATTCCATGATCTCCGCCTCGATCTCGGGGGCGATCTGCTTGCCGTCGTCGTAATAGCGGGTGCAGGCTTCGGTGGTGATGGTGAAGCCCTGGGGAACGGGCAGGCCGATGTTGGTCATTTCGGCCAGGTTTGCGCCCTTGCCGCCCAACAACTCACGCATATTCGCGTTGCCTTCCTTGAACAAATAGACATACTTGTGAGACATTTGTTTTGCTCCTTCCTGAACACTGACACATTCTGGATCATGTCGGTTATAGTTTCTTCATTATAATATAAAATGTCCGGCCAGGCAATTGATTTGCACCGATTTCTTGAAGATTTTTCAGACGTGATTCGTCAGGATGCACACACGCGATCAGGGGTTTTTGGCGATCCTGCCGGGAGCGAGGGCAACTGTGCGCCGCCGGCGGGCAGCGCCCGAAAAGAAAATTTTTCTGGCGGGCCGCGGCGGGCTATGGTACAATAGAAAGCATCTGTAAGAGAGGGGGGAATGCGGCCATGAACGCGCCGCTGTATGAAGCGCTGGCGGCCCTGGCGGAAAAGGGCGAGGTGCGCATGCACATGCCCGGCCATAAGGGCCGGGCCATGACGCCCCTGTTCTCCGCCGCCATCGACTATACCGAGATCCCCCCCACCGGGAACCTCTACACCGGCGAGGGCCCCATCGCCGAGGCCGAGGCCCTGGCCGCCGCGGCTTGGGGCGCGCCGGGGGCCTATTTCCTCACCGGCGGGTCCACCCAGGGGGTGCTGGCGGGGCTGGCCCTCTGTGCCGCGCCGGGGGAGACGATCCTGCTGGACCGCAACGCCCACAAGTCCTTCTTCAGCGTCGCCGCCCTGCTGGACCTGCGCCCGGTTTATCTCTGCGGCCCCACGGCGGAGGGCGTTTCCGCCGCCCTGGCCGCCCGCCCGGAGATCAAAACGGTCTGCCTCACCTCCCCCACCTACGACGGGCGCATCCTCGACGTCTCCGCCATCGCCGCCGCCTGCCGCGCTTCGGGCGCGCGGCTCTTTGTGGACGGGGCCCACGGGGCCCACTTCCCCTTCGTGGGCCGGGGCGGCTGCGCCGTGGCCCTGGGGGCGGACGCGAGCGTCTGCTCGGCCCACAAGACCCTTCCCGCCCTGGGCAGCGCCGCGGTGCTGTTCACCAGCGACGACTTTTCGGCGGCGGAGGTCCGCAGCCGCACCGCCCTGTTCGGCACCTCCAGCCCCTCCTACCCGGTCATGGCCTCCATCGACTGGGCCCGGGCCTATCTGGAAGGGGAGGGCGGCGCGCGCTACCGGGAAGCGGCGGCGCGCACCGCTGCGCTGCGCCGCGCCGTCAACCGCCGGGGCGTGTTCCATGCCCTGACGGAGGAGGATGGCCTGACCCTGGACCCCACCCGGCTGACGGTGGACACCGCCCGGGCCGGCCTCGACGGCCGGAAGGCCGGGGAATTGCTGGAGCAGACTTTTCACATCTGGCCGGAGATGGACGACCGGCGGGGCGTGGTGTGCATCCTGACCTGCGCAGACGGCGCGGAGGAATTTGCGCGGCTGGAGGAAGCCTTCCAAAAGCTGGAGGCTTTTGCCGGCGGCGCGCCGCTGCCGCCCTGTCCCCCGCCCCCTGCCCCGGAGATCTGCCGCACCGTGCGGCAGGCCATCTTCGGCCCCCGCTGCCGCCTGCCCCTGGGACAGGCCCGGGGACGCATCGCCGCCGCCTCCATCGCCCCCTATCCCCCCGGCGTGCCGGTGGCGGCCCCGGGGGAGCGCATCACCGGGGAGATCCTGGACTATTTCAAAACGATCGGCTACCCCCTCGATGAGCCGGTCTTCGTGCTGGAAGAAGGAGCGTGAACCATGGCAGAACAGAAAAACAAAGCCCTCTATGACCGCTTGCGCGCCGCCGCAGACCGGGGCGCGCTGCACCATGCCCTGCTGCTCACCGGCCCGAAGGGCAGCGGCAAGGGGGAGCTGGCCCGCTTCATCGCCGCGGCCATGGAGTGTACCGCCCCGGCGGGAAAGCCCTGCGGGACCTGCCCCGCCTGCCGCAAGGTCTTTTCCGGCATCCATCCGGACGTGATCGCCGTGCGCGACGAGGGGCACAAGACCCTGCCGGTGGACACGGTGCGCGCCCTGTGCGCCGACGCTTATATCCGCCCCAACGAAGGGCAGCGGAAGATCTATATTTTTGAGGACTGCGGCCAGCTGGACAGCCGCTGCCAGGATATCCTGCTCAAAACCGTGGAGGAGGGGCCGCGCTACGCCGCCTTTCTGTTCCTCTCGGAAAACGCGGCGGCCATCCTGCCCACCATCCGCTCCCGCTGTGTGGAGCTGAAGCTCCGCGCCGCAGACGAAACGGAAGAGGCAAACAGCGCCATGACCGACCGGGCCCTGGAGCTGGGGGACTGCCTGTGCCAGCTGCGGGAGGACGTGCTGGTATCCTACCTCTGCTCCCTGGAGGGGGCGAAGCTCACCCGCGCGGACCTGACCGCTTTCCTCAGCGCTTCCCGGGACCTGTGCGCCGCCGCCCTTTTGCGCCGTTACGGACAGAAAGGGCCGGAAATTTATGGGGAAATGGCGGAAATGCTGGCAAAAAAATTGACAAAAGAGCAATTGATAGGCATAATAGATATGTTGGAGATTTATTGCCGGGAGAGCGATTACAACGTGGGCGTGGGGCACATGCTCGGCGGCCTGGCGGCGGAGATTTCCGCCCTGCTGGCGCGGCGGGCATAAGCGGCGGCTGCGCCGCCGCTTTGCCGCCCTATCGGGCGGCACTTATTTGCTGTTCATGATTCTCTTGTCTGCAAGGCAATGAGTTGCGGCCTTGTCCGAGTTTCGGCCCCCTCCTCTTCTTCTCCGCGGAGAAGAAGAGGAGGGGGGTGCATAACGGACAAGATGGCAAGTCTATGCCTTGCTGGCGAAAAATGAAGAATGGAGAATGAAAAAGTGCCGCCGCGGCGCGGCGGCTAAATGCCGGGCATTGCCCGGCTGGTAATATACGGAGGTATCATCTATGCAAGAAGTCATCAGCGTCCGCTTCCGCGGCGGCTGTAAAGCCTATTTTTTTGACCCCCGGGGCGCTGCCGTCCGGGAGGGCGACGCCGTGGTGGTGGAGACCGCCCAGGGGGCCGAGTTCGGCACCTGCGTGTGCGGCAACCACATGGTGGAGGATCATGCCGTGATCCAGCCCCTGCGCCCCTTGGTCCGCCTGGCGTCCGACGAGGACCGCAGGACCGTGGAGCGCAATGCAAAGCGCGAAAAAGAAGCCGCCGTCATCTGCGAGCGGAAGATCGCCGAGCACGGCCTGGAAATGAAGCTGGTGGACGTGGAGTGCAGCTTCGAGGGCAACAAGGTCATCTTTTTCTTCACCGCCGACGGGCGGGTGGATTTCCGTGAATTGGTGCGGGACCTGGCCGGCGTGTTCCACGCCCGCATTGAGCTGCGCCAGATCGGCGTGCGCGACGAGGCGAAAATGCTGGGGGGCTTGGGCATCTGCGGCCAGCCCTTCTGCTGCCAGCGCTTTCTCGACGAGTTCCAGCCCGTGTCCATCAAAATGGCAAAGACCCAGAACCTGAGCCTGAATCCCACGAAGATCTCCGGTTCCTGCGGCCGCCTCATGTGCTGCCTGAAATACGAGCAAAACGCCTATGAGGACGCCCAGACCCGCATGCCGAAAAACGACTCCTTCGTGCAGACGCCCGACGGCCCCGGCAACGTCAGCGCCGTCAACCTGGTGAAGGAAACCGTCACCGTCCGGCTCGACGATGCGCCGGAGGCCCCCAAGACTTATCAGACCGGCGAGATCATCGTCCTGCGCAACGGCAAGGGCAGCCGCGACGGCATCGACATCCCCGCCCGCCCGGCGCGCATCGCGCAGGAGCCGGAGCTGGATATCTTCGGCATGGAGATCCCGGAAATGACGCCCGCCGGCCGCACCTTCCGTGTCAGCGCGCCGCCGGAGCGGATGAAGGACGCCCGCCGGAGCAGCCGCGGCGGCGAAAAGGAAAAGGAAAAAGAAAAGGAAAAGTCTGCCCGCCCCGCCGCGGAGCGGTCGGAAAAGGCGGATAAGGACGAAGGCAAGGCCGAGGGCGGCCAGCGCCGCCGGGGCCACCGCGGCGGCCGGGGCCGCCGGGGCGGCGAGAAAAACGAGGCCCAGCGCCAGCAGCCCAGGGCCGCCCAGGGCGGCGGCCGGGAGGCCGCGCCGGAGCAGAAGCCGCGGCCCCTGCGCTTCGGCACCAGCATCCCCTTCGCCGCCGCGCCGGAAGGGACGGAGAGCAAGGACGGTGAGCACAAGGGCGGCCGCCGCCGGGGCCGCCGCAGCCATCGCGGCGGCCGGGGCCGCCGGGGCGGCGAGAGCGCCGGACAGGCGCCCTCCTGACCGCCGTCGCCCGCCTTTCCCGGGAAAGGCGGCGCGCCGCAGAAACGATCCCGCGCAGAACGGCAGGCCGGACGCGCATTGCGCGTCCGGCCGCCTTTTTGCGCCCGCCGCCCTCCTGCCGGGCGCACTTTTCCACATGGTTTTGCACAGAAAGCGGGGAAATCGGACGGTTTTTGCGATTTTCCCGTCAAAATCACAAAATTTTCCGCCGCGAAAAAAATTACAAAATAATAACAAAACAAAAACGCGGAATATGAACGGGATTTATGAAGATTTCCTTATTTTTAGGAATAAATTTGCCACAAAAAATCGCAAATCGATTTTAATTTTCATATTTTTCCGCACAAAAACTTGACGAATAGCGAAAAAGAGTGTAAACTCCTGATTGTAACTATTTTGTAACCATTGGCGCCGCTGCGCCCGCGGGCGGGCGGCGCGTCATAAAACCGACAGAAGATCGGAGTTGAGGATATGACAGAAAACGTACACAGCGTGCCCGCCGTGGAAGCCGCGATGCCCGCGCCCGTCCGGGAGTCGGACAACCCCGTGATGAAGGGCCTGCTGTTCCTGCGCTCCAGCGCCGCGTCGGCTCCCAGCCTCACCCGCGGCCTGTGGCAGTGCTACGGGCGCGAGCGCGCCGCGGCAGTGCGGAATTTCCTGGGCCAGTACAGGCCCCATCCGGCCCTGTACCTGACGCTGGCCCTGGCCGTTTTCGGCGCGGTCACCTTCGCCCAGACCCATTCCCTGGCCACCGGCGTGGTGGTCAACGGCGAATATGTGGGCGCCGTGGAGAACCGCGACGTGTTCCAGAGCGCCAAGGCTTTCGTCCAGACCTCCGCCAGCGACGTGCTGGGCTATGAATACGATTTTGAAAACGAGTCCCTGCGCACCCGTCCCGCCGTCGTGGCCAACGAGGATCTGCTGACCGAGGACGCCCTGGTGAGCGAGATCTGCCAGGCCAACAACATTGTTTCCTATTCCTATGTGCTGGAAGTGAACGGCCGGGCCGTGGGCGTGGGCGCCAGCGAGGACGAGATCAAAGACGCCCTCCGCGCCCGCCTGACCCAGTACAGCAATGAAAACACCATTTCCGCCGAGTTCACCGCCCCGGTCTCCGTCACCCGCGAGATCATCAGCGACGCCCAGGGCCGCAGCCTCAGCACGGTGGACGAAGCCGTGAACGCCACGTCCCAGGAGGAAGTGATCTACACCATCCAGGCCGGCGACACCTGGTCCGAGATCGCCGCCCGGTACGATATGAGCTCCTCCGACCTGCTGGCTTTGAACCCCGGCTTCGATATGGATAAGATCTGGGAGGGCCAGGAACTGACCGTCAGCGCCGCCGTGCCCCTGCTGAGCGTCAAGACCGTGGACCGCGTGTCCTACCAGGCCGCCGTGCCCTACAGCACCGAATGGGTGGACGACAGCTCCATGTACCAGGGCGAAAGCCGGACCATCACCGCCGGTGTGGACGGCGTGGCCGATGTGACGGCCAACGTCAGCTATGTGGACGGCGTGGAGACCAGCCGCGACGTGCTCTCCTCCGTCACCGTCACCGAGCCTGTCACCCGCGTGGTGGCTGTGGGCACCAAGGAGCGGCCCAAGACCATGGCCAGCGGCTCCTTCTCCTGGCCCACTTCCGGGCGCATCACCTCCACCTTCGGCGGCCGCGCCTCCCCCGGCGGCATCGGCTCCACCAACCACAAGGGCATCGACATCGCCGGTTCCCGCGGCCGGGCCATCAACGCCGCCGACGGCGGCACCGTCAGCTATGCCGGCTGGATGGGCGGCTACGGCTACCTGGTCATCATCGACCACAAGAACGGCTACGAGACCTATTACGGCCACAACAGCAAGCTGCTGGTCAGCGTGGGCGACAAGGTCTACAAGGGCCAGCAGATCGCCAAGATGGGTTCCACCGGCAACTCCACCGGCAACCACTGCCACTTCGAGATCCGTCTCTACGGCACGCCCGTCAACCCGCTGAAGTATCTGCCCTGAAAGAAAACAGAAAACCGCCGCGCCTGAGGGCGCGGCGGTTTTTTTGCCCTCCCCGCCGCCGCGCCGCCGGCGGCGGGGAAAAAAGCGGGCGGCGGTGCTTGCGCGGTGAAAGGAAACGCAGTATACTATATTAGTTAAAGTATATCCAGGCGGCGCGCCGCCGGAGAACAGGAGAATGCCACTTGACAAGACAAACGACCGTTATCTCCCCGGAGGCGCTGGCGCGCCAGCGGAAGATCATGGACGAGATCAGGGCCCACTTGGCCCAGACCCTGGACCACACGCCCCTGGCCCTGGTGGACACCTTCGGCTGTCAGCAGAACGTGGCCGACAGCCAGAACCTGATGGGCATGCTGCGGGAAATGGGGTTTGCCTTTACCGATGATCCCGCCCGGGCCGATGTGATCGTGCTCAACACCTGCGCCGTGCGGGAGCACGCCGAAAAGCGGGTCTACGGCAATCTGGGCGCCCTGACCCACACGAAAAAAGCGAATCCCGCCCAGGTCATCTGCCTGTGCGGCTGCATGGCCCAGCAGAGCCGGGTGGCGGAAAAGGTCCGCGCGTCCTACCGCCATGTGGACCTGGTCTTCGGCCCCCATGTGCTGTGGCGCTTTCCGGAGCTGCTGAAAAAAGTTTATTGGGAGCACGGCCGTGTCTTCTCCATCGACGACAGCCCCGGCTGCATCGCCGAGGGCCTGCCCATCGTCCGCGAGGACCGCACGAAGGCCTGGGTCTCGGTGATGTACGGCTGCAACAATTTCTGCTCCTACTGCATCGTGCCCTATGTCCGGGGCCGGGAGCGCAGCCGGGACCGGGAGCACATTCTCGCCGACGTGACCGCCCTGGCCGCCGAAGGGTACAAGGACATCACCCTCCTGGGTCAGAACGTCAATTCCTACGGCAAGGACCTGCCCGGCGGGGTGGATTTTGCCGATCTGCTGGCGGCGCTGGACGGCGTCGATGGGGATTTCTGGCTCCGCTTTATGACAAGCCACCCCAAGGACGCCTCTCACAAGCTGCTGGACGCCATGGCCCGCTGCGGCAAGGTGGCAGAGCATCTGCACCTGCCCTTCCAGTCCGGCTCCAGCCGCGTGCTCCGGGCCATGAACCGGGGTTATACCCGGGAGGAATACCTGGCCCTGGCGGACTACGCCCGCAGGGTGATGCCGGACCTCGTGCTCACCTCCGACGTGATCGTGGGCTTCCCCGGCGAGACCGAGGCGGAGTTTGAAGAAACGCTGTCGCTGGTGAAGGAAGTGGAGTTCGACGCCCTGTTCACCTTTATTTACTCTCCCCGCCCCGGCACGCCGGCGGCGGAGCTGCCCGACCCGGTGCCGCGGGCGGAAAAGCAGCGCTGGTTCGACGAGCTGCTGCGCGTGCAGAACGACATCTCCGCCCAAAAGCACGCCGCCTATGTGGGCACGGCCCAGCGGGTGCTGGTGGACGGCGAGAGCGGCGACGCGCGCTGGCCCCTTTCGGCCCGCACGGCGGGCGGGCGGCTGGTGCATCTCGCCGGCGACAAAAGCGCCATCGGCGCCTTCCGCACCGCGCAGATCACGGACAGCAACACCTGGGCCCTCTTCGGCCGTCTGACGGACTGAAGCGCCGGAGGCGGCGGAGCGGCGCCCCCTGAAAAAACGATCCCCTGCGAACGATTTTTTACAGAAGGGAAGATCTCTTATGAAACCCATCACAAAGCGGCTGCTCACCGGCGGCGTCACCGCCGTGCTCGTTTTTTCCGCCCTGCTGGCGGTGCAGATGCGCCCGCGGCCCCTGGTCCCGGAGGGGACGGAGGTGGCCGTCACCGCCGCGGAAAAGGACGGCGTGGCGGCGGTCCTCGGCGAGGAGGAGCGCGCCGCCGTGGCTGCGGTGCTGGAAGAGCAGACCATGCGCCGCGCCCTGCTGCCCGCTGCCGCGGACGCGGAGGGCTGGACGATTTCCTTCCGCCTGCGCGCCGCCGGCGGCGAATGGCAGGAATGGGAGGCGGTTTTCGGCGAAAAAGCTGCCGCCAGCCAGGGAAAGCGGCAGTACACCCTCAGCGGCGCTCCGGAAGGGGCCGCCGCCCTGGACGCGGCGCTGGGCTGAGAACGCCGCGCAAAGCAGCGAAAGGAGTTTTTCCAGATGGATACGATTTTTGACGTCATCGCCCGCCGCCGCAGCGTGCGCGCCTTCCGCCCCGAGCAGGTGGCGGAGGAGCAGCTGCAGGCCATCCTGGCCGCCGGCCGGGCCGCCCCCAGCGGCGGCGACAACCGCACCACCCACCTGATCGTGGTGCAGCAGCCGGCCGCCCTGGCGCAGCTGCGGGATCTGGTGGAACGGGAATTTGCGAAAATGGACGTGGACGAGCACACCTATAAAAGCATCCGCAATTCCGTGGCCGCGTCGAAACGCGGCGGCTACGAGTTCTTTTTCCGCGCACCGACCCTGGTGGTCGCCGCCAACCGGAAGGGCTACGGCAACGCCCTGGCCGACTCGGCCTGCGTGCTGGAGAACATGATGCTGGCCGCCACGGCCCTGGGCGTGGGCTCCTGCTGGATCAACCAGCTCCACTGGCTGGATGAAAACGCGGCTGTGCGCGCTGCGCTTTGCGCCCTGGGCCTGGAGGAAAACGAGACCGTCACCGGCGGCCTGGCCTTGGGCTACCCGAAGGCGGCGGACGCCTTCCGGCCGGCGGAGAAGGACGGCAACCCCGTCACCTTCGTGCGCTGACAATTTTTTTCGAGGTGAAACCATGGCTGAGCTCACACCGATGATGCAGCAGTACCAGCGGATCAAAGAGGAAAACGGCGACGCCCTGCTCTTTTTCCGCCTGGGTGATTTTTACGAAATGTTCGGCGAGGACGCCAAGGTGGCCTCCCGGGAGCTGGACCTGACGCTGACCACCCGGGACCGGGGCAAGGACAAGGCGGACCAGACGCCCATGTGCGGCGTGCCCTACCACTCCTGCGAGGGCTACATCGCCCGCCTGATCGCCAAGGGCTACAAAGTGGCCATCTGCGAACAGATGGAGGACCCCGCCACCGCCAAGGGGCTGGTGGACCGGGACATCGTGCGGGTGGTGACCCCAGGCACCGTCATCGACGTCGCCTGCCTGGAAGAGGGGCGGAGCAACTATATCAGCGGTCTGTTCCTCGCGGAAAACGACGCGGGCGTCTGCTTTACCGACATTTCCACGGGCCACACCCTGGCGGCCGCCTTCTCCGGGGAGGAGCGTATCACCCACGTCATCAACGAGCTGGGCCGCTTCTGCCCGTCGGAGGTGGTGATGAACGCCGCCGCCGCGGAGAACCGGGCGCTCAACGACTTTCTTCGCGACAGGCTCAACTGCCGCCGGGAGCGGGGACGGGAAGCGTCCTTCGAGCTTTCCGCCGCGGAAGCCGCCATCGCCCGGCAGTACGGCGAGGACATGCTCCGGCGGCTGCCCCGGGGCAACAGCGCCGTGTTCATGGCTCTGGGGGGTCTGTTGGCCTATCTTTACGACACCCAGAAGACCGACCTGTCCTACATCAACGACCTGGATTATTACGAGCAGGGCCAGTTCATGGAGCTGGACCCCACGGCCCGGCGCAATCTGGAACTGACGGAGACCCTGCGCGGCAAGGAAAAGCGGGGAAGCCTGCTGTGGGTGCTGGACAAAACGAAAACGCCCATGGGCTCGCGCTGCCTGCGCGGTTTTCTGGAGCGCCCCCTGCTCTCCCCCGCGGCCGTCGCCCGGCGGCAGAAGGCCGTGGGCGCCCTGGTGGAAAACACCATGGCCCGGGAGGAGCTGATCCTGGCCCTGACCGGCATGGGCGACATGGAGCGCCTCATCGGCCGCATCGTCTACGGCACCGCCGGCGGCCGGGACTTGACGAGCCTGCGCGCCGCCATCGAAAAGCTGCCCGCCGTGATGCGGCAGCTGCGCGCCTTTTCCGGCGGCCGGCTGGGGGAGCTTTCCCGGGAAATGGACGACCTTTCCGACATCGGCGCGAAGATCGCCGCCGCCATTGTGGACGAGCCCCCCTTCTCCGTGCGGGAGGGCGGCTTCATCCGCCCCGGCTTCAGCGCCGAGGTGGACCGGCTCCACGATATCCTCAAGGGCGGCAAGGGCACCATCGCCGGCATCGAGGGCCGGGAAAAGGAAAAGACCGGCATCCGCACGCTGAAGATCAAGTATAACCGCGTGTTCGGCTATTATATCGAGGTGTCCAATTCCTTCAGGGACCTGGTGCCCGACTACTACATCCGCAAGCAGACCCTGGCCAACGCCGAGCGCTATGTCACCGAGGAGCTCAAGGAGCTGGAAAACACCATCCTCACCGCCTCCGACCGGGTGGGCGCGCTGGAATACGAGCTGTTTTCCGCCCTGCGGCGGGAGATCGCGGACAATGCGCCGCGCATCCAGAAAACGGCGGCGGAGATCGCCGAGCTGGATACTTACGCCGCTCTGGCCGCCGTGGCCGTGCGCAACCACTACGTCTGCCCCAACGTGGACGAGAGCGGCGTCATCGAGATCCACGACGGCCGCCACCCGGTGGTGGAGCGGGTGCTCAAGGATACCCTCTTCGTGCCCAACGACACGTTCATGGGGGAAAAAGAGGACCGCACCGCCATCATCACCGGCCCCAACATGGCCGGCAAATCCACCTACATGCGCCAGGTGGCGCTGATCGTGCTTCTGGCCCAGATCGGCTCCTTCGTGCCGGCCAAGGCCGCGCGCATCGGCATCGTGGACCGCATCTTCACCCGCATCGGCGCCAGCGACGACCTCTCCTCCGGCCAGTCCACCTTTATGGTGGAGATGAACGAGGTGGCCGGCATCCTGCGCCAGGCCACGCCCCGGTCCCTGCTGATCCTCGATGAGATCGGCCGCGGCACGTCCACCTTCGACGGCATGTCCATCGCCCGGGCGGTGCTGGAATTCTGCGCCGACCGGAAAAAGCTGGGCGCCAAGACCCTCTTCGCCACCCATTACCACGAGCTGACGGAGATGGAGAACGCCCTGCCCGGCGTGAAGAATTACAACATCGCCGTCAAGGCCCACGGCGACGAGATCTCTTTCCTGCGCAAGATTGTCCCCGGCGGGGCCGACCGCAGCTACGGCATTGAGGTGGCCAAGCTGGCGGGCCTGCCCGAGGGCGTCATCCGCCGGGCCCGGGAGATCCTGCGCGATCTCGAGGCGGAAAACGGCGCGCCCAAGGCCGCCCCGGCCCCCAAGAGCGACCAGCTCTCCCTGACGGCCCTGGGGGAGGCGGAGGTGCTGGACCAGCTGCGCCGCGCCCAGGTGGACCTGCTGACGCCCATCGAGGCGATGAACCTGCTTTACGAGCTGAAAAAGAAACTGCAGTGAGGAACGAAAGACTATGGCGACGACAAAAAAGAAAAAGACCCTGGCGTCCCATCTGACGGATTTTGAAAAGCTGGCGGGAACGATCCTGCTGGTCGTTTACCTGGCGGCGCTCCCCTTTTTCGCCGGGCCGCTGATCGACTGGTTCTGCGGCCTTCTGGGCTTTTCCGTCAGCCGGGCCGCCAGCAATGTCATCTGTTTTTACCTGCTCTTTGCCGCGGCGGTGCTGATCTTCCATTCCTTCCTTTACCAGACGAGCCAGACCCTGTTCAAAGCCCTGGAGCACTGCTGCAAGACCCTGGGCCTTTCCCTGGTGTTTTTCTACGGGCTCAACGAGATCGTCTACCGCCTGAGCCACCTGCTCTGGGGCAACCCCACGAACCTGAACGACGCGGCTCTTTTGACCCAGCTCACCGCCGCGCCGCGGATGATGGCCATTGTGGTCATTTTCCTGGCGCCGTTTCTGGAGGAACTGCTGCTGCGCGGCCTGGTGTTCGGCTGGCTGCGGGAGCACAGCCGGGCCGTGGCCTATGTGGTCTCCTGCCTGCTGTTCGCCCTGCTGCACGTGTGGCAGTACGCCCTCATGCACCAGGATCTCTCCTATCTCCTGCTGACGGCCCAGTACATCGTGCCCGGGTTTATTTTCACCTGGGCTTACGACCACTCCGGCAGTCTCTGGACGGCCGTGGCCGCCCACGCCGCCGTCAATGCCCTGGCGGTGTGGACGGTGCTGGCCTGACTGCCCTGCCGGGCGGCCGGGCGTCAGCCCGGCACTTCTTCACTATTCACTATTCACTCTTACCTTTTTCGGCAACAAAGCATTGACTTGCCGTCTTGTCCGAGATGCACCCCCCTCCTCTTCTTCTCCATGTGGAGAAGAAGAGGAGCGCCGTGCACGGTGGAGGAGAAGAAGAGGGCTGGGGTGCGAACTTAGCCAGTACCGTGCTTCTATAAGATGCTTTTTTGCAAAGCGGCAGGCCTGGTGCCGTTTGGCGCAGACTTGCATGGCCCCTGCTTCTCTTTCCGCTGCCGCTGGCCTGGTGCGCGCGGGAACCCTGCAAAGCCCTGTGAGCACCGGGCCAGCGGCAGCGGTCGGGGACGCTGAAGCAAGTCAAGTTTGTACCAAATTTGCACACGATAGCCACCTTGTACAAGGACATCTTGTCGAAGCACGGGTCCATCTTGGTCTGCACCAAAGCCTCTTCTTCTCCTCCACCCCGGGGCGCTCCTCTTCTTCTCCTCGGAGAAGAAGAGGAGCGGGCCGAATTTTGGACAAGACCGCAAGTTATTGCCTTGTGGGCAAAAAAAGTAAGAGTGAATAGTGAAAAGTGAATAGTTGCCGGGCTGGCGCCCGGCAGGGGGGCGCAAATTGGACAAGGTTCCAAATTTGTGCCCTGGTTGCGAGTGAATAATGAATAATAAATAGGTGCCGGGCCATTCGGCCCGGCGAAAGAGGTGAACCCCCAATGCCATTGATCCATCAATTATCCCCCCATCTCGCCGACATGATCGCCGCCGGCGAAGTGGTGGAGCGGCCGGCCAGCGTGGTCAAGGAACTGCTGGAAAACGCCATCGACGCCGGCGCCAGCGCCGTGACCGTGGAATTGCGCGGCGGCGGTATGAGCCTGATCCGCGTCAGCGACAACGGCTGCGGCATCGCGCCGGAGGAATTGAAGACCGCTTTCCTGCGTCACGCCACCTCAAAGCTCCGGACCGAGGAGGACCTCTCCTGCATCGGCACGCTGGGCTTTCGCGGCGAGGCGCTGGCGGCCATCGCCGCGGTGTCCCGGGTGGAGATCGCTTCCCGCCGCCGCGGCGCGCCCACGGGGGCGCGGTTGCTGCTGGAGGGCGGCGCTGCCGGCGAAACGGAGGATTGGGGCTGCCCCGAGGGCACCGTCCTCTCCGTCCGCGACCTGTTTTTCAACACCCCCGCCCGCATGAAATTCATGAAAAAAGACAGCGCCGAGGCTTCCGCCGCCGCGGCGGTGGTCCAGCACGAGGCCCTGTCCCATCCCCGCGTGTCCTTCAAGCTGCTCCGCGACGGGGCCGAGCAGCTCTGCACCCCCGGCGACGGCCAGCTGCTCAGCACGGTCTACGCCGCCCTGGGCCGGGAGTTCGCCCTGTCCCTCCTGCCCGTGGAGGGCAGCGGCGGCGCCATTCTGGTGGAGGGCTTCGTCAGCCGCAGCCTGCAGTGCCGCGGCAGCCGCTCTATGCAGCATTTCTATGTCAACGGCCGCTATGTGAAGTCCTCCCTGCTCACCGCCGCCCTGGAGGAGGCCTACCGCAACCAGATGATGAAGGGCAAGTTCCCCGGCTGCGTGCTCCATATCTCTCTGCCCCTGGATGCGGTGGACGTGAACGTTCACCCGGCCAAAACGGTGGTGAAATTCCTGAACGAGCGGGCGGCTTTCGACGCGGTGTATTACGCCGTGAAGCGCGCCCTGGAGACCGGCGGAGAGCGGCCGGCGGAAAAGGCTGCGCCGCAGATCCCCGTGACGCCCGCCGCCGCGCCGGAGCGCCGCTCCGCCGGCCGCGCTTCCGCGGCGGAGACGCCCCGCACGGCGCCCTTTTACCAGACCATGACCGCCCGGGAGTTCCGCGCCCGGGAAGGCGGAGGCGGCAAGCCCCTGACCAGCTTCACCGAAAAACAGTCGGTGCCCTGGGTGGCGGAGATGCCCGGCACCGTCTCCGTGGCGGACGTCATCCGTCCGCCGGCCCCCATGCCGGAGCACGCAGCGGCGCAGAACACGGGCGTGCAGGATGCTCCCTCGCCCCCCGCCCCGCCGGAACCGGCGGAGCACGAAGAGCCGGCGGCGTCCCCCGCGCCGGAAAAGCGCCCGGCTCCGGAGACGATCGACCTGCCGGCGCCGCTGGCGGAAGAGGACGCCCAGACGCGCCTGACGCCGGAGACGGAAGCGCCCTGGCGCATTGCAGGCGAAGTGCTGCGCACTTACATCATCTGCGAGGACGGCGCGGGCAGCGTCTACCTCATCGACAAGCACGCCGCCCACGAGCGCGTCAATTTCGACCGCATGAAAGCCGCCGCCGCGCCCATCATGGGCCAGCAGCTGCTCGTTCCCGAGACGGTCACCCTGGCCGCCGGCGAATACGCCGCCCTGCTGGAGCATCTGGACCTGCTCAACCGCTTCGGCTTTGAGGCCGAGGATTTCGGCGACAACACCATCCTCTGCCGCACCTGCCCGGCAGAGATCGACGCGGCGGCTATTGCCCCGGCCCTGGAGGAGATCGCCGCGGAGCTGCTGCGCACTGGCCGCGCCGACCCGGACAGCGCCCGGGACGTCATGCTCCACACCATGGCCTGCAAGGCCGCCATCAAGGCCGGCATGGTCAATGACGAACGGGAACTGCGCGTCCTCGTGGATAAAGTCCAGAGCGGGGACATCCAATATTGTCCCCATGGGAGGCCTGTGAAGGTTAGGATCTCGAAGTACGAGTTGGAAAAACTGTTCAAGCGGGCGTAAAGCGGGGGCTTTTTTGTCGGGCCCTGCGGGCCCGGGGCGTAAGTTTGTGCAAACTTGCAACCTCCGGGGCCTCCCCGGCCCCGGACACGCTTCGCGAAAGTAAGAAGTAAGAGTGAAGAGTGAAGAAGTGGGCCGCTGCGCGGCCCCGGCGCGAGTGC
>CAJFFX010000027.1:0-29809 GCA_904374485.1 Candidatus Pseudoscillospira falkowii
AAGAACGGTGTAGCCTGCCTGTTCCACGGCCCGGCGGATCGCGCCCTCGTCGATGGCGTGGTCGGCGGACACGGTGAGCCGGCCCTGCTTCAGGCGGACCGTGCCGGAGACGCCCTCCAGGGAATTGACGGCCTCCATCACCCGGTTCACGCAGTTTTGGCAGTGCATGCCTTCCACGCGGAAGGTTTTGGTGTCGGCCACATGGCTGAGCCTGCGCGGGCGCGCCTTGTAGGCGCCGCCGCCGCAGCAGCCGCCTTCGCCCCGAAAGTGCTTGACGCTGGCGCGCACAGCCAGCGCGACAACGACCGCCACCACGGCGATGATGATGAAATTTTCCACGGGAAATCGAGCTCCTTTCTCCGCCGCGGCCGGCGGTGTAGTTAGTATATACTAACTACAGTATAGCAGACCAGACCGGAAAGTCAAGGGGTGCGGCGGGCCGCGGGATGGAAATTGACACCGCGCTCCGCGGCTGGTAGAATACGGATATAGCGCCCTTTCCGGGCGCAGCGCGGACAGAAAGGAGGGAGCCGCCGTGAAAGTGGGACAAAAGCTGATGGAACTGCTCAATTCGTTTCTGCGGGTGGGCTCCGTCCTGCTGGTGCTGCTGCTGGAGATCTCGCTGCTGGGCTTCGTCGTCTATACCCTGCAGCGCAGTGCGGTCTATGCGTATATCGTCATGCAGCTGTTCAGCGTGCCGCTGATCTATGTGCTGGTGGAAAAGGAAGCGCGCTACAAGCTCTCCTGGGTGCTGATCATCTTCCTGCTGCCCGGCGCGGGTTTCCTGCTGTACTTCCTCTGGGGCAGCAAGCGGGAATTCAGCTGGTTCAACCGCCGCTTCCGCCAGGCCGAGCGGGAGGTGGGCGAGCAGCTGCCCATCCGCGCGGAAACGGAGGCGCGCGCCGCCGCGGCCTTTCCCAACGAAGCGCCCCTGGGAGGCTATATGGCCCGGTCGGGCTATCCCGTGTACGAATGCGCGGACAGCCGTTTTTTTCCCAGCGGTGCGGACCTCTACCCCAGCATGATGGAGGACCTGCGCAGCGCCGCGCATTATATCCACATTGAAATGTTCATCCTGGATCGGGGCACGATCTGGGATGAGGTGTTCGCCATCCTGAAGGAAAAGGTGCGCCAGGGCGTGCAGGTCTGCCTGCTGCTGGACGATTTCGGCTCGCTGAAAGCCAGCACGCCGGACTTCCGCCGGAAGGTGCGCGCCGCCGGCATCGACCTGGCCTTTTTCGCCCCCATCAACAAGGACGTGCTCCATGTGTCCTTCAATTTCCGCACCCACCAGAAGCTCATCCTGGTGGACGGCAAAGTGGGCTACTGCGGCGGCATCAACCTGGCCGATGAGTATTTCGACCGGAAGCGCCGCTTCGGCTACTGGAAGGACAGCGCCGTGCGCATCACCGGCGGGGCGGTGCGCAGCATGGACGCCATTTTCTCCGTGATGTGGCAGGTCAGCACCGGCCGCAGCCTGCCCCTGCCGCCGCCGACGGCGGAGCGCGCGGCCCCCTGCGGGGCCTTTGTGCGGCCCTTTGCCGGCGGCCCGGCCAAAAACCCGGACAACCCCGTCCAGGTGCTTTACGATCTGGTGATCCACCGGGCTGCCCGCACGCTGTATATCACCACGCCCTATCTGGTGCTGGACCGGCAGATGGCCGAAAGCCTGGTCCGCGCCGCCCGCAGCGGCGTGGACGTGCGCATCTATATGCCCGGCATCTACGATAAATCCTATGTCCACGCCGTGAGCCGCCACAATTTCGGCGCGCTGCTGCACGGCGGCGTCCGTGTGTTCGAGTACACGCCGGGCTTCCTCCACGCCAAGGAGCTGGTAGCCGACGGCCGCCTGGCCATCTGCGGGTCGGTCAATCTGGATTTCCGCAGCCTGTGGGAGCACTATGAGTGCGGCGCGCTGTTCACCGGCGGCGCCGTGGTGGAACAGATCGCGGCGGATCTGCGCGCCATCGAGCGGGAGAGCCGGGAGATCACCTATGAGGAATGGCAGCGCCGCGGCGTCTGGAAAAAGCTGGTGGAGGCTTTCTTGTGCCTGCTGGCGCCGCTGATGTAAAGACGGATCGGAAGAAAGGAGCGCAGAACATGGAAAAACGCCCCCTGGTGAGCATCGTCGTGCCGGTCTACAACGCTGAAAAGACCCTGGACCGCTGCCTTGCCAGCATCCGCGCCCAAACGTGGCGGGAGATCGAGGTGCTGCTGGTGGACGACGGCAGCACCGACGGCAGCGCCGCCCTTTGCCGGGCCTGGTGCGAAAAAGACAGCCGCTTCCGCCTGATCGAAAAGGAGAAAAACTCCGGCGTGGCCGACAGCCGCAACCGGGCCATCGCCGCCGCCGCGGGCAAATACCTCCAGTTCGCCGACAGCGACGACTGGCTGTGCGCCGACGCCACCGAGCGCATGGCCGAGGCCGCGGAAAAGAGCGGCTGCGAGCTGGTGGTGGCCGGTTTTTACCGGGTGCTGGAGCGGCGCATCTACGCCCACCGCGCCCTGTTCATGGAGGGGAAGGTCAGCCGCAAGCGCTTTGTGGAGGGCCTCATGCGCGCCCCGGCCAATTATTACTACGGCGTTTTGTGGAACAAGCTCTTCCGCATGGACATCGTGCGCCTGGAAAAGATCGCCTGCCCGGACGATCTGAGCTGGTGCGAGGACACCTCCTTCAACCTGAGCTATCTGGCCCACACGAAAAACGTGATGGTCCTCAGCGAGCCGGTGTATTTTTACACCAAGCAGAAGGGCAGCCTCTCCTCGGCGGGCAGGGTGCTGCCGGGGATGATGGACGCCCGGGCGGAGGTGTTCCGCCGCTACTGCCGCCTCTATAAAACCGCCAAGCCGAAAAGCCGGAACGCCGTGGCCCCGCTGGGCTACTGGGTCTCCGTGCCGGTGGACGGGGGCTATTCCGTGGAGGGCTACCGCAACCCGCAGTTTTACGCCGCACGGATGGAAAAGGAAGCCCGCCGCCGGCAGAAGCGCGCCGAGCGCCGCCGGGCGCTGCGCCGGAAAAAGCCGCCCCTGCCGCCCTGGCTGGGGCCTGTGAAAAGATAACGGGAGAAAGGCAAAGCCTTTCTCCCGTATTTTTTACAATTCGTTGACGATGGGCAGGACCATGGGGCTGCGGCGGGTGGTTTTGTAGAGATAGCTGCTGACGGCGGATTTCACCGTGCTGCGCAGGTCGCCGTCGCCGCCGCCGCGGCCCCGGCGGCCCCGGCGGGCCTTGGACACGGTGTCGGCCACCACGTCCTGGAGCTCCTGCATCAGGTCGCCGGACTCCTTGACATAGATGAAGCCGCGGGTGATGATGTCCGGCGGGGCCAGCAGGCCGCCGTCCTGGGCGGAGAGATTGATGTTGACGACCACCATGCCGTCCTCGGCCAGGTGCTTGCGGTCCCGCAGCACCACGGCGCCCACGTCGCCCACGCCGTAGCCGTCCACCAGCACCTGGCCGGCGGGCACGGAGCCGCTGACGCGGATGGAGCGGTGGGTCAGCTCGATGACGCTGCCGTTTTCGGCGATGGCCACGTTTTTGGCCGGCATGCCCATGCTCTGGGCCAGCTCGCTGTGGATCTGGAGCATGCGCTGTTCGCCGTGGAGGGGGATAAAGAACTTCGGCGCCGTCAGGGCGTGGATGATCTTCAGCTCCTCCTGGCAGGCATGGCCGGAGACGTGCAGGTGCCAGGCGCTGCCGTAAAACACGTCGCAGCCCTTGCGGAACAGCTCGTTGACCACGGTGCTGACGCTGTTTTCGTTGCCGGGGATGGCGGAGGCGGAAATGATGATCCGGTCGCCGTAGCCCACCTCCACCTGCTTGTGGGTGGAGAAGGCCATGCGGTACAGGGCGGACATTTCCTCGCCCTGGCTGCCGGTGGTCAGAATGAGCACCTTGTCCTTGGGCAGGCTTTTGACCTTGCTGATGTCCACCAGGGTGTTCTTGGGCACGGTCAGGTAGCCCAGCTCCAGGCTGACCTTCACGATGTTTTCCATGCTGCGGCCGGTGACGGCCACCTTGCGGCCGTATTTCGCGGCGGTGGTGATGGCCTGCTGGACGCGGTGGATGTTGGAGGCGAAGGTGGTGAGGATGATGCGCTCGGTGCAGCCGGCGAACAGCTGGTCGAAGGTCCGGCCCACGGAGAGCTCGGACTGGGTGTAGCCCGGGCGCTCCACGTTGGTGGAGTCGCACAGCAGCGCCAGCACGCCCTGCTTGCCCAGCTCGCCGAAGCGGCCCAGGTCGATGATCTTGCCGTCCACGGGGGTGGAGTCGATCTTGAAGTCGCCGGTGTGGACGACGACGCCCATCTTCGTGCGGATGGCGAAAGCGGTGGAATCGGCGATGGAGTGGTTGACGTGGATGAACTCCACCTCGAACTTGCCGGCCTTGACGGTGTCGCCGGCCTCCACGGTGGTGATCTTTGCCTGCTTCATCAGGCCGTGCTCTTCCAGCTTCAGCGAGATCAGGCCCGCCGTCAGGCGGGTGCAGAAGATGGGCATGTTGACCTGGCGCAGCACATAGGGGATGGCGCCGATGTGGTCCTCGTGGCCGTGGGTGATGAAGAGGCCCCGGATGCGGTTTGCGTTCTTGACCAGATACGTCACGTCCGGGATGACCATGTCGATGCCGTACATATCGTCGCCGGGGAAGGCCATGCCGCAGTCCACCACGATGATGTCGCCGCCGTACTCATAAACGGTCAGGTTCTTGCCGATCTCGTTGAGACCGCCCAAGGGAATGATTTTCAGTTTTTCTGCCATGAAATGATTTCCTCCTGTTGTTTCAAAAGATATGTAGCGTCCGTTCTTCCCATGGCAGGCTTTTCCGGTCAAAAAAGGGCAGAATATCCCCTTGGCGCGCCGCGGCGCAGCGGGCAGCAAAAAGAAAGCCGCCGTTTCAAATGAAAACGCCAGAGCGGGCAGAAGACCGGAAAAAGAAGAGAGATGCAGGCGGCCGGAACAGCCCTGATCCGCTGCCGGGCGCCGCCGTGCGCACTTTTTCCGCCGGGATGAACTTGTTTTATTTCATCACGGGGCCTTTGAAAAGGCGCCCGTCAAAAAATACGAAAAAGCAAAGCCCCGGGGGCAAAAGAGCCGCGCCCGAGGGGCTCCGAAAGGGGACTTTGCGGAGCGCTTGACTGTACCAGTATATCATGCCTTTGGGAAAAAGTACAGGTTTCCCGTAAAATTTTGTAAAAAATCGTTCGTTTCCTTTCGACAAAAGGGGGCGGCGGGGCGAAAAAACCGCGGCGGCCGAAGGGCCGCCGCGGCGGATCTGCGCCGTGGGTTTTGGTCAGGGCAGCAGGAATTCTCCCGCGAGGCACACCGTCCGGCCGCCGGCGGTCACGGGCTTCACCACCCGGTAATAGCCCCGCTCCAGCGTCGGGTAGCGGCCGAAGGCGGAAAGGGTCAGCTTTTCGGAAACGCCCGGGGGGATGGTCAGCTTGTCCCAATGGGGCGCGTAGCCCGCCAGTTCCTCCACGGTGTGCCACTGCCGGCCGATCTTCTGCTCCAGGGTGTAGGCGTCGTCGGTCTCGATGGCCGCGCCGGTGCGGTTTTCAAAGACGACGCGCAGCTGCTCGATATTGCCCCGTTCATAGCTCAGGCCCATCAGGTCCAGGGCGTCCCGGGGCGTGGCGGCCGTGCCGTATTTCGGCGCGGTGTCGGAAAGAAAGCCCGCCACCCGCATCGAGAGGTCGTCGCCCCGATAGATCGGGGTGCGGGAGGCCTCCTCCGCGCAGCGCGCCCGCCGGTAGAAGCCGCCGGCGATCAGGGCGATGACGGTGCAGTTGATCAGGAGCAGGCTGAGGATCATCCGCTGGGGCGTGCCGGGGGCCAGCACATAGGCCGGCTCCTCGCCCGCATGGTTCTGCTGCACCCAGAGGAACAGCAAAATTATCCAAATATCAACCGCAAACAACAACAGAAATCTCCGCTTTTCTCTACGGCTTAATCTTCCGAACTTTCCTCTGATAATACTTATGTATTTCATGTTTAGGCGCCTTGATTAAAATGTTGCAGAAAATGTACTGTTTGCTCTATTCATTAGATTTATTTTCGATTTCATTCCATACTCCTCCTCAAAATAAAATTACAAGAAATAAATGTATGATTTTTCCTGAAAATAGTATAGCACGAAATCATGACAAAGTATAGTATTGTGTCAGAGATTTTTAAGTGCTTATTTTGTGCTTTTTATGGTTGTTGCCCGGCGCAAAGCATGTTATAATAGAAAAACTATACTGGACTTTTTATCGGCTGCCAAAGCGCGGCGCCCCGGCGGCGCCGCAGGTACACGGAGGTATCACCTGTGAATAAAAAGCTCTCCCGCCTGCTGGGGCCGGGGTTTCATTTTTCCTTTTTCGTTTTGATCTGCTTTGCCGTCGTATCGGCGTCCTTTGACCTGACCATCGGCGCCATCGAGGGCGTGATCATCGTGCTGCTGGCCCTCTATTCCCGCCGCAGCACCGCCAGCCGCAAGGCCAACATCCTCAAATACATTGAAAACGTCACCTCCAACGTGGATTCCGCCACGAAGGACACCATGCTCAACGCGCCCATGCCCATGCTGATCTTCCATCCCGAGACCGGCGCCATCGTCTGGTGCAACGACGGCTTCCAGGAGATCTCCGGCCACCGGGAACAGCTGTTTGAGGGCCGCCTGAGCGACGTGGCGCCCGATTTCAGCGTCCGCTGGCTGCTGGAATGCAAGCACGAAGCCCCCGCGCCCATCGTGCTCCAGGGCCGGCGCTACCGGGTGTACGGCAATCTGACCCACCAGGCCGCCGGCCAGGGGGGCGACGAGGGCCTGCTGGCCACCACCTACTGGGTGGATGTGACCGAGAGCGAGGAGGCCGTGCAGAAATACGAGGCCTCCCGCCCCGTGGTGGCCATCATTATGATGGACAATTACGACGAGCTTACCAAGGGCCTGACCGACGTGACCCGCAGCGCCATGCGCGCCCGCATCGACCGCAAGATCAACGACTGGACGGCCCCCTGCCACGGCCTGCTCCGCCGCTATGAGCGGGACCGCTACCTGTTCGTGTTTGAAGAGCAGTACTACGACCGGCTGGCGGCGGATAAATTCTCCATCCTCAACAGCGTCCACGAGGTGGTCAGTTCCGACGGCGTGCCCACCACGCTGTCCATCGGCATCGGCCGGGGGGCCGACACCCTGGAAAAGCTGTTCCACAACGCCACCCTCTCCATCGACATGGCCCTCTCCCGCGGCGGCGACCAGGCCGTGGTGCGCACGGATATGAATTTCGAGTTCTTCGGCGGCCGCGCCAAGGAGACGGAAAAGCGCACGAAGGTCAAGTCCCGCGTCATGGCCACGGCCCTGAGCGAGCTGATGGGCGACGCGGGCCAGATCTACGTCATGGGCCACAAGTGCGCCGATATGGACGCCCTGGGCGCCGCGGCGGGCATCTGCTGCATCGCCCGCAAAAAGGGCAAAAAGGCCCACATCGTCATGGACGTGAAAAACAGCGCCGCTGGGCGGATGGCCGCGCGATTGATGGAAACGCCGGAATATGAGGACGTGTTCCTAACCGATGCCATGGACGCCCTGCTGCAGGTGCGCTCCGGCGCCCTGGTGGTGGTGGTGGACACGAACCGGCCCGATATGGTGGAGGTGCCCGCCATGCTGGAACGGGCCGGCCGGATTGCCGTCATCGACCATCACCGCCGCGCCGCCGAATATATCGAAAACGCCGCCCTCAATTTCCACGAGCCCTACGCCTCCTCCGCCAGCGAGCTGGTCAGCGAGCTGCTGGAATACCTCACCGACCCCGACGACGTGCTGGAGGTGGAGGCCGGCGCCCTGCTGGCTGGCATCGTGCTGGACACCAAGAACTTCACCGTCCGCACCGGCGGGCGCACCTTTGACGCGGCGGCTTACCTGCGCCGCGCCGGGGCCGACACCGGCGCGGTCCACCGCCTGTTCCAGAACGACCTGGACTCCACCATCAACCGCTACGACGTGATCCGCCGGGCCGAAAAGGTCCACGGCAGCATCGCCCTGGCGGCGGTGGATATCCCCGTGGGCCGCGTGGTCGCCGCCCAGGCCGCCGACGAGCTGCTGCAGATCGCCGGCATCGAGGCCTCCTTCGTGATCACGCCCAGCGGCAGCGACGTGAACCTCTCCGCTCGCTCCATGGGGGAAATCAACGTGCAGCTGATCCTGGAGAAGCTGGGCGGCGGCGGCAACGCCGCGGCGGCCGGCGGCGTCGTGAAGGACGCGGCGGTGGCGGACGTGCGCGACCGGCTGCTGGCGGCCATCGACGAATATTTTGCCAAATAAACCATATTTCAAGAAACGAGGAAAAACGATATGAAAGTGATTCTGCAACAGGACGTGAAAGGCCAGGGCAAAAAGGGCCAGATGGTGGAGGTCTCCGACGGCTACGGCCGCAACTACCTCCTGCCCCGCAAGCTGGCCGTGGAAGCCACGGCGGACAATCTGAACACCATGAAGCTGCAGGAAAAGGCCCGCCGGGCCGAGGAGGCCCGCCAGAAGGCCGCCGCCCTGGAGACCGCCGAAAAGCTCAAGGGCCTGACCGTGAAGATCTACGCCCGCCCGGGCAAGGACGGCCGCCTGTTCGGCGCCATCACCAGCAAGGAGATCTCCGAGGCGCTCAAGGAGCAGCACAACATCGAGATCACCAAGCAGAAGATCGTCCAGGAGGACCCCATCCGCGCCTGCGGCGGCTATCAGGTCAAGTGCAAGCTGGGCTTTGAGATCAGCGGCACCATCAACCTGATCGTGGCTGAGGAAAAATAAAAACGCCGGTCTGCGGCGAAGCGCTGCAGGCGGTCCCCTTTGTGCATGTGGAGGAAGGGCTGCTCTGCACCCTGGCGTATGATGCGGCGGGCAATGAACGGTCCGAACTGTTCGGCGCGCTGCAGACGCACAAAGGGTATCAAGTCAAGACCCATGCGTGCCGGGCCTGAGAGACCCGGATTTGAACGGGAGGTGACCGCAATGCCGGGAGAAGAAGATCTGCTCTATCGCCAAATGCCCCATAATCTGGAGGCGGAGCAGGCGGTGCTAGGCTCCATGCTGATCGATCAGAACTGCATCAAGGACGTGATGGACAAGCTCCAGCCCGAGGATTTTTATCTGCAGCAGAACCGGGAGATCTTTGAAACGATCTACACCATGTTCTGCTATTCCCGTCCCATCGACCCGGTGACGGTGGTGGGCGAAATGCAGAAAAACGGCACTTTCGACGAAAACACCACAAAAAGCTACATGATCCAGCTCATGGACATCACCCCCACCTCCGCCAACGTGATGGAGTATGTGGAGCTGGTGCGGGGAAAGTCTCTCCTGCGCAAGGTGGCCATGGCCGCCGGCGAGATCACCGCCATGGTGCAGGAGGGCGGGGGCGAGCCCGAGAGCGTGCTGGAAGCAGCGGAGCAGAAGATCTACGCCGTGCGCCAGGGCCGCGCCGCCCAGGATATGGCGCCCATCGGCACGGTGCTGGCCGGCGTGCTGGACAATATCGAGGCCATGAGCGCCGAGGGCGGCCGCCTGCCGGGCCTGTCCACGGGCTTTTCCGCCATCGACGGCAAGATCTCCGGCCTGAACAAGTCCGACCTGATCCTGCTGGCCGCCCGCCCCGGCATGGGCAAAACGTCCCTGGCCCTGAACATCGCCCTGAACGTGGGCAAGCACTCGGGGAAGACGGTGGCCATGTTTTCCCTGGAAATGTCCCGGGAACAGCTGGCTATGCGCCTTTTGTCCAGCGAGGCACTGGTGGAGAACAACCGCCTCATCACCGGCGACCTGCGGGATTCGGACTGGATCAAGGTGGCCGAAGCCGCCGGCACGCTGACAAAGACGGACATCCGCCTGGACGACAACCCCCTGCTCACCGTGTCCGACATGAGCGCCAAGTGCCGCCGGCTGGATAATCTGGGTTTGGTGGTCATCGACTATCTGCAGCTGATGTCCTCCGCCGGCGCCGGCGTGAAGCACTCCGGCGAAAGCCGCCAGCAGGCGGTGTCGGAGATCTCCCGCATGCTCAAGATCATGGCCAAGGAGCTGCAGGTGCCGGTGCTGTGCCTGAGCCAGCTGTCCCGCGCCAACGAAAAGCGCGACGACAAGCGACCCATGCTTTCCGATTTGCGCGAGTCCGGCGCTATCGAACAAGACGCGGACATCGTGCTGTTCATTTTCCGCGAGGACTATTACAGTCCCGATTCCGACAAACGCAACATCGCCGAGCTGATCGTGGCGAAAAACCGCCACGGCGAGACCGGCAAGGTGGAGCTGAAGTGGATGCCGGAATACACCACCTTTGACACGCTGGAGCGCCGCTTCGGCGGCTGAGGGCGCAAAGCGGCGCCGGAAGGGAAAGGAGGCGCAGCGCCGTGGGAAAACAGGAAGCGCCGCGCGGCGGCACGCTGCGCGCCGCCGCCGCATTCTGCCGGCAGTGGAACATGCTCCCCGACGAGGGGACGGTGCTGTGCGCCGTGTCCGGCGGGGCCGATTCCATGTGCCTGCTGGCCTGGCTTTCGGACTTGGCGGGGCAGTACGGCTTTTCGGTGGCGGCGGCCCATTTCAACCACGGCCTGCGCGATGAGAGCGCCGCGCGGGACGAGGCCTTTGTGAAGGACTGGTGTGAAAAGGCCGGCATCCCCTTTTATGCCGGCCGGGGCGACACGGCGGCGGCCGCGGCGGAGCACGGCTGGTCCGTGGAGGAGGCCGGGCGCGCCCTGCGCTACGCCTTTCTGGAGCAGACCGCCGCGGAGATCCACGCCCTGCGCGTGGCCACGGCCCACAACCGGGGCGACAACGCCGAAACGGTGCTGCTGAACCTGATCCGCGGCACGGGCCTGACGGGCCTGGCGGGCATCGCCCCGGTGCGGGGCATGTTTATCCGCCCCCTGTTGGAAACATCCCGGGAGGAGATCGAGCGCTATCTCGAAGAGCGCCGGATCCCCCATGTGGAGGACGAGAGCAACCAGGAATTGATCTACACCCGCAACCGCGTCCGGCGGGAGGTCCTGCCGGTGCTGCGGGAGCTGAATCCCCGCATCGAGGAGACGCTGTGCAAGACCGCCGCCCTGCTGCGCCAGGAGGACGACTATCTCAGCGAAGTGACCCGGCGCGCCTGCGCGCGCGTCCGCTGCGAGGGGGGGCGCGCCGCGCTGCGGCGCGAGACGCTGACAGCCCTGCCGCCGGCTCTGCAGGGGCGGGTGGTGCGCTATATGCTGGATGCGCTGGACGTGCCGAAAAAGGACGTCACGGCCCGGCACATCCGCGCGGCCCTGGATCTGGCCCGCAGCAGCGGGCCCACGGCCCAGATCTCCCTGCCCCGGGGAATCACGGCGCGCAACGAATACGAAGAGTTCCAGCTCTGCCGCGGCGAAGCGGCCTGGGAGCGCGCGGCCCTGCCCCCGGTGGGGGAGGCGGTCCTCGGCCCCTGGCGCATCGAATGCCGCGTGGTGCGCGCGCCGGCGGAGGAACGGCCCGGCCGGCTGATCCTGGACAACGGCGCCATCGACGGCCCCGTAACGGCGGACCGCTGCCCGGCGGGGCAGCGCATGACCCTGCCCGGCAGCGAAGGGAGCCGCAGTCTCAAGCGCCTGTTCGTGGACGCGGGGCTGAGCGTGGAAGCGCGGGAGCGGACGCCGGCGATCTTCGTGGGCGGCCGCCTGGCGGCGGTGCCCGGCATCGGCGTGGACCGCGCCTTCGTCCCCCGGCCGGGGAGGGCGCAGTATGTGCTCGATTTTCATCGGAAATAGAATGATAAAAGATAAAAAAAGATACAGGAGAAACGGGTATGAAAACGATTGAAACGGATATTCTCAAAGTGTTGATCTCCGAGGAGGAGCTGCATGCGCGGGTGCTGGAGATCGGCGCCCGGATCGCCGCGGACTACGAGGACAAGGACCCGCTGTTCGTGGGCGTGCTGCGGGGCTCGTTCATTTTCTTCGCGGACCTGATGCGCTGCTGCCCCATCCGCAGCGGGCTGGATTTTCTGGCCGCCTCGTCCTATCACCAGGGCACGTCCAGCTCCGGCGTGGTCAAGATCGACTACGACATCAAGACGGATGTGGCCGGCCGGCACATCATCCTGGTGGAGGACATCCTCGACAGCGGCAACACCCTTTACAACCTGACGGGCCACCTGCGGGACCGGGGAGCGGAGAGCGTGAAGCTCTGCGTGCTGCTGGATAAGCCCAGCCGCCGGGAAAAGCCGATCCAGCCCGACTATGTGGGCTTTGAGGTGCCCGACGAATTCGTGGTTGGGTACGGCCTGGATTACGCCGACCGCTACCGCAATCTGCCCTATGTGGGCGTGCTGAAGCCCGAAGTCCACGAAAAGTGACGGCGGGAAAGATTTTTTGAGTGATACCGGCGCATGCGCCGAAGGGAGAGATGCGAGCAATGGCAGGCAACAACGGCGACCCGCGCGATCCGGGCCGAAAAGAACCGAAGGACGGACAGAACCGGCGGGAGCAGCGCAATAAGCACCTGGGCCAGATCGGCTGGGCGGTGCTGATCATCGCGATCCTCCTGGGCACGGTGTACCTGTTTTACGCCAACCAGCGCGCCGCGGACACGCTGCAGTATTCCGCGGTGGTGGAGCAGTTCGAAAAGGAAAACGTGCGCGCCTTCCAGGTGACGGGCACGAAGCTGACCATGGAGCTTTACGAGCCCTACGGCGGCCAGCAGGCCCTGACCTATGACTTGTACGACGTGCAGATGTTCCGGGAAGACCTGGGCAATTTGATCGACAGCCAGTCCAACCGGGGCATCATTGTGAGCTACGATTACAAGCGGGGCATGAATATGGCCGGCTGGAGCATGTTCATCCCCTTCCTGTTCCTGCTGATCGTCTTCGGCGGGCTGTGGTATACCAGCGCGATGGCCCGGGGGGCCGGGGCGTCCCAGATGGACAAAACGGCCAAATTCGGCAAGGCCAACGCCCACCACGGCGCCTCCAATGGAAAGCCCGTCACCTTTGCCGACGTGGCCGGCGCCCGGGAGGAAAAGGAGGAACTGCAGGAGATCGTTTCCTTCCTGCGCGACCCGAAGAAATACATCGCCCTGGGGGCCCGCATCCCCAAGGGCGTGCTGCTGGTGGGCCCTCCGGGCACCGGCAAGACCCTGCTGGCCAAGGCCACGGCGGGGGAGGCCCAGGTGAATTTCCTGAGCATCTCCGGCTCGGACTTTGTGGAGATGTATGTGGGCGTGGGCGCTTCCCGCGTGCGCGATTTGTTCCGGGAGGCCAAGGAGGAAGCCCCGGCCATCGTGTTTATCGATGAGATCGACGCCGTGGGCCGCCAGCGCGGCACCGGCCTGGGCGGCGGCCACGACGAGCGCGAGCAGACTTTGAATCAGCTCCTGGTGGAGATGGACGGCTTCGGCAGCAACGAGGGCGTGGTGGTCCTGGCGGCCACGAACCGGCAGGACGTGCTGGACCCGGCGCTGCTGCGCCCCGGCCGCTTCGACCGGCAGGTGTACGTGGGGCTGCCCGACGTGCAGGGCCGCGAAGAGATCCTCCGGGTCCATGTGCGCAACAAGCCCCTGGCCGAGGATGTGGATTTGAACGTCCTGGCCCGCTCCACCACCGGCTTTTCCGGCGCGGACCTGGAAAACCTGACCAACGAGGGCGCCCTGCTGGCCGCCCGGCGCGACGAGCGCTTCATCACCATGCAGGACCTGCAGGAGGCCATCGTCAAGGTCATCGCCGGCCCGGAGAAAAAGAGCCACGTCGTCCCCGAGGAGGAGCGGCGGCTGACGGCTTACCACGAAGCGGGCCACGCTGTGGTGATGCATGTGCTCCCGGGCTGCGACGCGGTACACCAGATCACCATCGTGCCCCACGGCGGCGCCGGCGGCATGACCATTTCCCTGCCCGGCGAGGATCACAGTTTCCTGTCGAAAAGCCGCATGCTCGACGAGATCGCGGCGCTGCTCGGCGGCCGCGGCGCGGAAAAGCTGGTCCTGGGCGACATTTCCACCGGCGCGTCCAACGATATCCAGCGGGCTTCCCACATGGCCCGGAAAATGGTCACGGTCTACGGCATGAGCGACAAGATCGGCACCATTTCCTTTGAATCCGGTCACGATGAGATCTTCATCGGCCGCAGCATGGCCCAGCAGCGCACCTATTCGGAAAAGGTGGCCGCCGAGATCGACGACGAGATCAAGGCCATCATCGATTCCTGCGCGGCGCGCTGCGAGGAGATCCTGCGCGCCCATCTGCCCCAGCTTCACGCCGTGGCGGCGTATCTGCTGGAGCACGAGACCATGGAGGCGGACGCCTTCGCCGCCGTGTTCGACGCGGCGGGGAAGGAAGATGCGCCGGCAGACGGCGCCGCTCCGCAGTAAGAAGAACAAAATCAGACGAACAGGGCAGCGCTGCCGCTGCCCTGTTTTGAATGCGGCGGGCGGGGCCCGCCGGGAAAGGAGCGCGCCATGCTGCACATCGGCTGCCATCTGTCCTCCGCAAAGGGCTACGCCCACATGGGAAAGGAGGCCCTGTCCATCGGGGCGGACACCTTCCAGTTTTTCACCCGCAATCCCCGGGGCGGCAGCGCCAAGGCCCTGGACGTTTCGGATATGGAAGCCCTGGGCGCGCTGATGGCGGAGCGCCATTTCGCTCCCATTATCGCCCACGCGCCCTACACCCTCAACGCCTGCGCGGCGGACGAGGGCCTGCGGACCTTTGCCCGGGAGACCATGGCGGACGATCTGGCCCGCCTGGAATACCTGCCCGGCAATTACTACAATTTCCACCCCGGCAGCCATGTGAAGCAGGGCGCGGAGGCCGGCATCGAAAAAATCGCCGAGACCCTCAACGCCGTGCTCCGCCCGGAGCAGCGCACCACGGTGCTGCTGGAGACTATGGCCGGCAAGGGAAGCGAGGTGGGCCGCACTTTTGAAGAACTGCGCGCCATCATTGACGCCGTGGATCTTCGGGACCATCTCGGCGTCTGCCTGGACACCTGCCATGTCTGGGACGGGGGATACGACATCGCGGGGGATCTGGACGGCGTGCTGGCGGAATTCGACCGGGTCATCGGCATTTCCCGCCTGAAGGCCATCCATCTCAACGACAGCATGAACCCCCTGGGGGCCCGCAAGGACCGCCACGCAAAAATCGGAGAGGGCCATATCGGCACGGCGGCTCTCAGCGCAGTGACGCGGCACCCGCTGCTGCGGGGCCTGCCCATCTGCCTGGAAACGCCCAACGATCTTTCGGGCTACGCCGCCGAGATCGCTCTGCTGCGCAGCCTGGATGCGGACTGAGGAGGAAAAGCCATGGAAGAAAAGAAAAATATCGTCCTGATCGGCATGCCCGGCAGCGGCAAGAGCACCATCGGCGTGATCCTGGCCAAAGCCCTGGGCATGGGCTTTGTGGATATCGACCTGCTGATCTGCCAGCGGGAGGGCTGCACCCTCCAGGAGATCCTGGACGAGCGGGGGCTGGACGCCTTTCTGCAGGTGGAGGAGGACACCGTGCTGGAAATGGACCAGCGCGGCACGGTGATCGCCACCGGCGGCAGCGTGCCCATGCGCAGGGCCTCCATGGAGCACCTGGCGCGCAGCGGCGTGTTCGTCTATATCGACGTGCCCCTGGAGGAGCTGGAGCGGCGCATCCACGACATGGCCACTCGGGGCATCGCCTTCGGCCCGGGCCAGACCCTGGCGGACATCTACGCGGTGCGCACGCCCATCTACCGCCGCTGGGCCGACGCGACGGTCACCGTGGCCCCGAGCGGCGGCGCGGCGTCGGAAGTGGCTGCCGCCGTGGCGGAGATCATCGAAAAGCTGGGCCTCGACGCCGCGGCGGAATAAGAAGCCCATGGAAAAGCGGAGCATCCTTTCGGATGCTCCGCTTTTTGACCGCCGAAGGAAAGAGAAGGGGGACTTTACAAATCCTGCCAAAAGGAGTAGACTGAAATCCAATCGACACTGACGCGGAAGGGGTCACAGCCTGACGGGGAAGGGCCGCACGGAATGTTTTGGAGAACAGGATGGGCGCACCTTCTCGTGGTGCGCCCATTTTTGCGTCTGCAAAGGAGGAACGACCATGGAAGAAGAGACCCGCGTGGCGCTGCTGGGCGTGGTGGTGGAGAACCCCGACGCGGTAGAGGAGCTGAACGCCCTGCTGCACCAGTACAAGGACTATATCATCGGCCGCATGGGCCTGCCCTACCGGGCGCGGCGGGTGAGCATCATCTCCGTCGTGCTGGACGCGCCCGCCGCTGTCATCAGCGCCCTGTCGGGCAAGGTGGGCATGCTCCCGGGCGTGACGTGTAAGGCCATTTATTCCAAAATGCCCCAATGAAAGCGCTGCTGGAGAAGCTTTGCCGGCAGCGCCGGCTGGAGCGGGAGGAGTGGGAAGGACTGCTCGCGCGCCGGCGGGAGATCGACCGCGCCGGCCTCTTTTCCCGGGCGGAGGCGGAGCGCCGCCGCCATTTCGGCGACGCCGTCTTTGTGCGCGGCCTGATCGAGTGCAGCAGTTTCTGTAAAAACGACTGCCGCTACTGCGGCATCCGCCGCTCGAACCGCCGGGCAGCGCGCTACCGCCTGGACCGGGCGACCGTGCTGGCCTGCTGTGAAAAGGGCTATGAATGGGGCTTTCGCACCTTCGTGCTCCAGGCCGGCGAGGACCCGGGGCTGACGCCTGAAGGCGTGGCGGAGACGGTGCGCGCCATCAAGGCCCGCTTTCCCGACTGCGCCGTGACCCTCTCCCTGGGGGAGTTCCCGCGGGAGGTGTACCAGCTGTGGTTCGACGCCGGGGCGGACCGCTATCTCCTGCGCCACGAAACGGCGGACCCGGACCACTATGCCTGCCTGCACCCGCCGGAGCTGACCCTGGCGCACCGGCTGGACTGTCTGCGGGATTTGAAGGACATCGGCTACCAGGTGGGGGCCGGCTTCATGGTGGGCTCCCCGGGGCAGAGCGCGCGGACGTTGGCGGCGGACTTCTGCTTTCTGCAGGAGTTCCGCCCCCACATGGTGGGCCTCGGCCCCTTCATTCCGCAGAAGGACACGCCCTTTGCCGCCGAACCGGCGGGGACGCTGGAGGACACCCTGCTCCTGCTGGCCCTGGTGCGGCTGACGCTGCCCCGGGCCCTGCTGCCCGCCACCACGGCCCTCGGCACCATCCATCCCCAAGGGCGGGAGCTGGGCATCCTGGCGGGGGCCAACGTGGTGATGCCGAACCTGTCGCCCCCGGCGGTCCGGGGAAAATACGCGCTGTACGACAACAAACTCTGCACCGGCGACGAGGCCGCCGAGCACCTGGCGGGACTGAAAAAGCGCCTGAAAGCCATCGGCTGCACCGTGGCCGTCAGCCGCGGCGACTTTCCCGGCGCGGAGGGGGAAGCAAAAAACAAATGCTGATGGGGAAGGGACTGCCTGACCCAAAAGAAAGGAAGAACAAAAAATGTACGATCCCAAATCGAGGAAAGCCGAAGAATTCATCCATCACGGGGAGATCATGGACACCCTGGCCTATGCCGACGCCCACAAGACCGACGCCGTGCTCATCGGCTCCATTTTAGAGAAGGCGAAGCTCCGCAAGGGCTTGAGCCACCGGGAGGCCTCGGTGCTCCTGGCCTGCGAGCTGGAGGACAAAAACCAGGAGATCTACGCCCTGGCAAAGCAGATCAAGCGGGACTTTTACGGCGACCGCATCGTCATGTTCGCCCCGCTGTACCTGTCCAATTACTGCGTCAACGGCTGCCTCTACTGCCCCTATCACGCCAAGAACAAGCACATCCCCCGCAAAAAGCTAACCCAGGACGAGATCCGCGCCGAGGTCATCGCCCTGCAGGACATGGGCCACAAGCGCCTGGCCATCGAGGCCGGCGAGGACCCGGTGAACAACCCTCTGGAATATATCCTGGAATCCATCAAGACCATCTATTCCATCAAGCATAAAAACGGCGCCATCCGCCGGGTGAACGTGAACATCGCCGCCACCACCGTGGAAAACTACCGCAAGCTGAAGGAGGCCGGCATCGGCACCTATATCCTCTTCCAGGAGACCTATCACAAAGAGGGCTATGAACAGCTCCACCCCACGGGTCCCAAGAGCGACTACGCCTACCACACCGAGGCCCACGACCGGGCCATGGATGGCGGCATCGACGACGTGGGCCTGGGCGTGCTCTTCGGCCTGGAGCGCTACCGCTATGAATTCGCGGGCCTTTTGATGCACGCCGAGCATCTGGAAGCCGTCCACGGCGTGGGGCCCCACACCATCAGCGTGCCCCGGGTCTGCCCCGCCGACGACATCGACCCGGGCGCCTTCGACAACGGCATTTCCGACGAGATCTTTGAAAAGATCGTGGCCTGTATCCGCGTGGCCGTGCCCTACACCGGCATGATCATCTCCACCCGGGAGAGCCAGAAGGTGCGCGAGCGGGTGCTGGACCTGGGCATTTCCCAGATCTCCGGCGGCAGCCGCACCAGCGTGGGCGGCTATGTGGAAAAAGAGCCGGACGAGGCGTCCTCCGCCCAGTTCGACGTGTCCGATACCCGCACCCTGGACCAGGTGGTGCGCTGGCTCATGGAGCTGGGCTATGTGCCCTCCTTCTGCACGGCCTGCTACCGCGAGGGCCGCACCGGCGACCGCTTCATGTCCCTGTGCAAGGCGGGACAGATACAGAACTGCTGCCTGCCCAACGCCCTGATGACCCTGAAGGAGTATCTCGAGGACTACGCCGCCCCCGAGACGAAGGCCGTGGGCGAAAGGGTCATCGCCCGGCAGCAGGAATTTATCACGAATCCCAAAGTGAAGGCCATCGTCGCCGAGCGCCTTCAGAAGATCGCCCAGGGCGAGCGGGATTTCCGCTTTTGAAAGGGGCGTGCCCATGAGCCTGAACGACACCCCCTCCGGCGAGCGGGTCCACATCGCCTTTTTCGGCCGGCGCAACGCCGGCAAATCCAGCCTGGTCAACGCCTTCACCGGCCAGGACCTGGCCATCGTGTCCGATGTGAAGGGCACCACCACCGACCCGGTGTACAAAGCCATGGAGCTGCTGCCCCTGGGGCCGGTGGAGATCATCGACACCCCAGGTATCGACGACGAGGGCGCCCTGGGGCAGCTGCGGGTGCAGAAGACCCGCCAGGTGCTCAACAAGACCGACCTGGCCATCCTGGCGGCCGACGCCGCCCAGCCCCTGGGCCGGGCGGAGGAGGAACTGCTCGCCCTCATCAAAGACAGGGGCATCCCGTATCTTCTGGCCTGGAACAAGGCCGACCTGCTGGACAGCGTGCCCGAGACGGAGGAGAACGCCATCTGGGTCAGCGCCCTGACGGGATTCCACATCCGCGAGCTGAAGGAAAAGGCCGCGGCCCTGGCGGGCCGGGAGGACCCGAAGCGGCCCCTGATCGCCGATCTGCTTGCCCCCGGCGACACTGCGGTGCTGGTGGTGCCCATCGACAAGGCGGCCCCCAAGGGACGGCTGATCCTGCCCCAGCAGCAGACCATCCGGGACGCTCTGGAAGCCGGGGCATCCGCCCTGGTGTGCCGGGATACGGAGCTGGCGGAAACGCTGAAGGCCCTCCGCCGCCCGCCCCGCATCGTGGTCACCGACAGCCAGGCCTTCGGCCGGGTGGCAAAGATCGTGCCGCCCGAGGTGCCGCTGACCTCCTTTTCCATCCTCATGGCCCGCTACAAGGGCGACCTGGCCCTGACGGCGGCGGGCGCCCGGGCGGTGTACGGCCTGCGCGACGGCGACAAAGTCCTCGTCGCCGAGGGCTGCACCCATCACCGCCAGTGCGAGGACATCGGCACGGTGAAGCTGCCCCGCTGGATCCGGGAAAAGACCGGCGTGCAGCCGGACTTCACCTTCTGCTCCGGCCGGGATTACCCTGATGACCTGACACCCTATCGGCTGGTGGTCCACTGCGGCGGCTGCACCCTGGGCGGGCGGGAAATGAAATACCGCCAGCGCGCCGCCGCCGATCAGGGCGTGCCCATCACGAACTACGGCATTCTGATC
This sequence comes from Candidatus Pseudoscillospira falkowii, assembly GCA_904374485.1. Taxonomy (GTDB): domain Bacteria; phylum Bacillota; class Clostridia; order Oscillospirales; family Oscillospiraceae; genus Pseudoscillospira; species Pseudoscillospira falkowii. The sequence goes on from CAJFFX010000027.1 coordinate 19,987, forward strand.
GCCTCTCTCAACGGCATCCTGCCGCGCACCCTGGCGCCGTTTCCTGAGATGGGGGACCTTTTGAAAACAGAATGAACGGCATGAAAAGCGCCCCGGCCATTCCAAAGGGAATGGCCGGGGCATTTTTCAATGCTTCTGGGCCTCTATCTGCTCGGCCAACTCGTTGAGGTAGAGCCAGCGCTCCGTTTTTTCCTCCAGGGCGGCCTTCAGCCGCTCCTGTTCTTCGGTCCACTTCTGGGCGGCCACATAGTCGCTGCCGGCGGCGGCGACGGCGCGCTCGCAGTCCGCCAGGGCCTGCTCCAGGGCGGCGATCTCGCCGTCGATGGTTTCAAACTCCCGCTGTTCCTTATAGGAGAATTTCAGCTTCTGCTGGCGCGGCGGGACCTCTTTGGCGGCGGCGGGCTTTTCCGCCGGCGCGGCGGTTTCTGCTGCCGCGTCTTCGGCGGCGCGCTTGGCGTGATAGTCGGACCAGCTGCCGCTGTAACGGCGCACCGCGCCGCCGGGGCGCACCTCGAAGATCTCCTCGGCCAGCTTGTCGAGGAAATAGCGGTCGTGGGACACGGCCACCACCGCGCCGGGGAAGGAATCGAGATAATCCTCCAGGATCGTCAGGGTCTCGGTGTCCAGGTCGTTGGTGGGCTCGTCCATCAAAAGGACGTTGGGGGCCTCCATCAGTACGCTGAGCAGATACAGCCGCCGCCGCTCCCCGCCGGAGAGAGATTTGATGAATTTGCGCTGCTCGTCGCCGGTGAAGAGGAATTTTTCCAGCATCTGGCTGGCGGTGAAGGTGCCGTCGTCGGTGCGGATCTCCCGGGCCAGGGCGGTGATGAAGTCATAGACCCGGGCGTTTCCGTCCATGGCCCGGTCGCCCTCCTGGGAAAAATAGCCGATCTTCACCGTCAGCCCCCGGTCCACCGTGCCGCTGTCCGGCGTCAGGGTGCCGGCGATCAGGTTCAGCAGGGTGGACTTGCCCACGCCGTTGCGCCCGACGATGCCGATGCGCCCCCGCCGGGGGATGGCGCAGGAAAAGGGCTGCAGCACCGTGCGGCCGCCGAAGGATTTGGACACGTTTTCCAGGGCGATGCACTTTTTGCCCAGGCGGGAGGAGGCGGCGGAGAGGGAGACGCGGGCGTCCTGGACCGGGGCCTCCTGGTTTTTCAGCGCCTCGTAGCGCTCGATGCGCTCCCGGCTCTTCGTGCTCCGGGCCCGGGCGCCCCGCTGGATCCAGGCCGTTTCCCGGCGCAGCAGGGCCTGGCGCTTGCGCTCGGCGGCCTCGGCCATCTCCCAGCGCTCGGCCTTCAGGGCCAGGAACTTGGAGTAGTTGGCCTCATAGAGGTAAACGCTGCCCCGGTCGATCTCAGCGATGCGGCTGCAGACGTTTTCGAGGAAATAGCGGTCGTGGGTGACCATGATGAGGCTCCCCTTGAAGGCGCGCAGATAGGATTCCAGCCACAGGATCATCTCGCCGTCCAGGTGGTTTGTGGGCTCGTCCAGCAGCAGCAGTTCCGCCGGGCGCAGCAGGGCGGCGGCCAGGGCGGCCCGCTTGCGCTGGCCGCCGGAAAGGCTGCCCATGGGCTGGGCGCAGTCCTCCAGCCCAAGGCGGCGGAGCATGGCGCGGCACTCGTATTCCGCTGCCGGCGCGGCGTCGGCCATGACCTGTTCGAGCACCGTGCGCTCCGGAGCGAATACGGGCCGCTGGGCCAGGGCGGACACGCGCACGTTCGAGGAGAAGATCACCTCGCCGCTGTCGGCCTCCAACTCGCCTGAGAGCAGGCGCAGCAGGGAGGACTTGCCGGTGCCGTTGATGCCGACGATGCCGATCTTGTCGCCGTCGTTGACATAAAGGGACACGTCCTTCAAAATCGGGCGCATACCGTAATTGAGGAAAAGATGCTGGGCGGAAAGGACCATGGATATCGCTCCTTGCTGAAAAATCGGCCCGGGCGGCCCTTTGGCCGCCGCGGAAAAAAGCGGGAAGAGAAACTGTGCAATTTTGCCCTTGCGGCGCGGCGGCGTGCCGTGATAAAATAGCAGAAAATCGGACGCACTGCGCCGGACAGGACAAGAAAGGGGGAAAGGGGCCATGCTGCAGGATCTTTACGCGCCGCTGCCGGACACGGCGGCGTATCTGCGCCGCATCGGCGTCGCCCCGGACGCCTGGGACCGCAGGGTCCATCCGGAGCTGCCGCCCTCCCCCACGCATTACAGCGTGCCCCACACGAAGGCGGCCCTGGACAGCCTCATCGCCGCCCACCTGCATCATGTTCCCTTTGAGAACCTGGATGTGTACGACCTGGGACGGGAGGTGTCCCTGGAGATCCCGGCGCTGTTTGAAAAAGTGGTGGTGCGCCGCCGCGGGGGCTACTGCTTCGAGCTGAACGCCCTGTTTTTCGCCCTGCTGGAAAGCCTGGGCTTTCGCGGCTACCCCATCGCCCAGCGGGTGCTGTCGGAGGGGGATTTTCCACCCCTGTGCCACCGCTCGGCGGTGATGGGGGATTTTCCACCCCTGTGCCACCGCTCGGCGGTGATCACCCTGGAGGGCGGCGCGCGGGTGCTGTGCGACGTGGGCTACGGCGGGCCGTCGCCCGTTTCCACGCTGTATCTCGACAGCGGTGCAGAGCAGGTCTCGGGCAAAAACCGCTTCCGCCTGGACAGAGATCCCCGGCGCGGCCTGCGCCGGCTGAACCTTCTCGAGGGGGACAGGACCGTGCCGCTGCTGCTGTTTTCCGAAGCGCCGTTGGATGCCGTGGATTTTCTGCCCCTCAATTCCTACATGGCGTGTAATGAAAATTCCTGCTTCCGCCGGCATCGGGTGATGAATCTCCTGCTGCCGGAGGGCAGCGTCTCTGTGGTGGACGACCGGCTGCGCATCCATCGAAACGGCCGCCTGGAAGAGCGGCCCATCGCCTCCCGGGCGGAGCTCAAAGCCGTCTGCACGGCGTATTTCGGCATACCGGAGGCGTCCCTGGCGGCGCTGTGAGCCCCTGAAAAGATCGATCTGCGCCCGCGCGGCCCTTTGGCTGCCGCGGGCGTTTTTGCCCGGTGGGGAAATGGGCAGGATGACGAAAATCAAGGCAGAATTTCGGGCAAAACGCCCCTTGACCAAAATCTGGAAATCGGCTATCATAAGAATCGACCACTTTGTTAATATTTTAACAATTGGTGGCTGCCTTACTCAGTTCATCTTTATCTCCTTGACGGCGGAGCGGCTTTGGGATTGGGCCGCTCCGCCGCCGCCTTTTTCTGCCCGCGGGGCAAAAGCAGGCCTGCCGCAGCGCGCTGCGGCAGGCCTTGTCCCGGGCGAAAAGGGGAGGGCGGCGCGCTTACTGCTCGTCCGCCGCGGTCTTTTTGGCGCGGGTGGTCTTCTTGGGGGCGGCGTCGCCGGCGGCCGTCTTTTTCGCAGCGGCCTTCTTGGGGGCGGCGGCCTTGGCGGCAGTCTTGCGCACTGCGGGCTTTTTGGCGGCGGTCTTGGTGGTCTTGGCGGCCTTCTTTGCGGCCTTCTTGGCCTCGGCCGCAGCTTCCTCCACCTGCTCCTTGAGCTTCTTTTCCATCTGGGCGGCGCTGGGGCGGATGGCGTTCTTGCCGGTCACGTCCTTGAGCACCCAGCGCTGGTTCGACCCCTCGTTGTCCGACCAGATCTGGGCCCGGGCGCCGTTGCCGCTGAAGGCCTGGTACAGATCCAGATACTTGTCCGCCAGCACGGAGCGGAAGCGGACGAAGCCGTCGTCGGTGAATTCCACTTTCCACTGCTGGCTTCTGCCGGTGTTGGGCGTCCACTGGTGCAGCCAGGTGCCGTCCACGGTGCCGTTGAGGCACAGGTCGATGGCGTTGCCGGTGAAGCGGTTGCAGATGCGGTATGTATCCACGCCCACGGGGACAAAGGCCCACTGCTGCCACTCGGCACCGGCATAGTCCCACAGCTGGATCGCGGCGCCGGGGTCGGGATTGTAATTGGCGACTTCCAGCACGCGGCCGTTGGGCGATGCGATGGTATAGAACCGGCCTTCGAGAATCACGGTTTCAGAAGTTTTCTTTTTCATAAAAATAGCCTCCTCTGTATGGATCGATTGGTATGGACCGATCAAAAAACGCTCTGAAAGATCCCGCCGGGGGGGGGGGGGCGGGCGGAGCGGCGCCGGGCAAAATAGGCGGGGATCGGAAACGCCCGCAGACGGGCGTCAGGCGCGCTCCTTTTTGTTATTATAGCATGGTTCGCGCGGCATTAAAAGTGGAAAAAGGGCGAAATGGGCGGAGATTGCAATGTTTTTTGCCCGCCGCCTGCACGGCGCGGAGGAAGGCGGCGCCCGCCGCCGCTTCCGGCAGGGAAACAGGGCGAAAAATGACGATCTTCGGAAAAATCCGCCGTTTTTCCCGGGGAGCGGCGCAAAAAAGTGAACACAAGATATTGTGGTGGCCGGAAAAGGCCCCCGCTTCGCCGCCGCGGCAGGGCAAAGCGCCGAAAAGCGGCGGGAAAAGGGAAAAATGCGTTAAAAAACTGACAAATCTACGATTTTCACAAAAAATATCAAAAATTTTGTATGAAAAGATTTTCGTGAAACCACAAGATTCTGTAGGTCTGCCCCTTGACCTACCCACAAGATGTTGTTATTATAGTAAACAGCCCCCATCGCGGGGCGCAAAAAAGAGATCCTTTGCCGTCCGGCGGGGGAAGAAGCCCGACGGCATGCAATAACGACGATACACAAAGAAAACCATACCGGAAACGGATAGAAAGAAGAGAGGTAATTTTTCATGAAGATCATCAAACGCAGCGGCTGCGAGGTCGATTTTGACATCACGAAGATCATCGCTGCGATCACCAAGGGCAACAACGAAGTGCCCGACGCGGACAAGCTGACGGCCGCCCAGATCCGCGAGATCGCCACCAAGGTGGAGAACAAGTGCAAGGTCATGAGCCACGCCCCCTCGGTGGAGGAGATCCAGGACCTGGTGGAGGACCAGATCATGGCCCACAGCGCCTATGCCCTGGCCCGCAAATACATCACCTACCGCTACACCCACTCCCTGATCCGCCGCTCCAACACCACCGACGAGCAGATCCTGGCCCTCATCGAGTGCAACAACGAGGAGGTCAAGCAGGAAAATTCCAACAAAAACCCCACGGTCAACTCCGTCCAGCGCGACTACATGGCCGGCGAGGTCAGCAAGGACATCACCAAGCGCATCCTGCTGCCCCGGGATATCGTGGAGGCCCATGAGCAGGGCATCATCCATTTTCATGACGCCGACTATTTCGCCCAGCACATGCACAACTGCGACCTGGTCAACCTGGAGGACATGCTGCAGAACGGCACCGTCATTTCCGGCACCATGATCGAAAAGCCCCACAGCTTTTCCACCGCCTGCAACATCGCCACCCAGATCATCGCCCAGGTGGCCTCGTCCCAGTACGGCGGGCAGAGCATCTCTCTGACCCACCTGGCCCCCTTCGTGGACGTGAGCCGCAGAAAGATCCGCCGGGATGTGGAGGCGGAAATGGCCCTGACGGGCGCCTCCGCTTCGGAGGAGATCCTCTCCCGGATCGTGGAAAAGCGCCTGCGCGACGAGATCAACAAGGGCGTGCAGATGATCCAGTACCAGGTCGTCACCCTGATGACCACCAACGGTCAGGCGCCCTTTGTCACCGTGTTCATGTACCTGGGCGAAACGGACGATCCCCGGACCAAGCAGGACCTGGCCATCATCATCGAGGAAATGCTCAAGCAGCGCATCCAGGGCGTGAAGAACGAGGCGGGCGTGTGGATCACCCCGGCCTTCCCCAAGCTGATCTATGTGCTGGAGGAGGACAATATCCACGAGGACTCCCCCTTCTACTACCTCACCAAGCTGGCGGCGAAATGCACTGCCAAGCGCATGGTGCCCGACTATATCTCCGAAAAGGTCATGCTGAAAAACAAGGTGGACAAGAACGGCGAGGGCCACTGCTATACCTGCATGGGCTGCCGCTCCTTCCTGACGCCCTATGTGGACCCGGAGACCGGAAAGCCCAAGTACTACGGCCGCTTCAACCAGGGCGTGGTCACCATCAACCTGGTGGACGTGGCGTTGTCCTCCGGCGGCGATATGGAGAAATTCTGGAAGATCTTTGACGAGCGACTGGATCTGTGCTATCGCGCCCTGATGTGCCGCCACCGCCGCCTGCTCGGCACCAAGAGCGACGCGGCCCCCATTCTGTGGCAGTACGGCGCGCTGGCCCGCCTGAAGAAGGGCGAGGTCATCGACAAGCTGCTCTTCAACGGCTACTCCACCATCTCTCTGGGCTACGCGGGCCTTTACGAGTGCGTGAAATACATGACCGGCAAGAGCCACACCGACCCCTCGGCCACGCCCTTCGCCCTGGAGGTCATGAAGCACCTCAACGACGCCACCGCCGCCTGGAAGGCCAAGGAGCACATCGACTTCAGCCTGTACGGCACGCCCCTGGAGTCCACCACCTACAAATTCGCCAAGTGCCTGCAGAAGCGCTTCGGCGTCATCCCCGGCGTGACGGATAAGAACTATATCACCAACAGCTACCACATCCACGTCAGCGAGCAGATCGACGCCTATTCCAAGCTGGCCTTCGAGGCCCAGTTCCAGAAGCTGTCTCCCGGCGGCGCCATCAGCTATGTGGAAGTGCCCAATATGCAGAACAACCTTGACGCCGTGCTGGACGTGATGAAATTCATCTATGACCACATCATGTACGCCGAGCTGAACACCAAGAGCGACTACTGCCAGGTCTGCGGCTACGACGGCGAGATCCAGATCGTTACCGACGAGGACGGCAAGCTGGTCTGGGAGTGCCCCCAGTGCAAAAACCGGGATCAGGCGAAAATGAACGTGGCCCGGCGCACCTGCGGCTATATCGGCACCCAGTTTTGGAACCAGGGCCGCACCCAGGAGATCAAGGACCGCGTGATGCATCTGTAACAAGCGCCGCATCTGCGCTGCGGCTGGAAAAGGACACGGCTCCCCCCGTGTCCTTTTCTCTCTGCACCCCCCGCGGGGGAGGGGGAACATCCACAGGAAAGGAGCGCCGCCATGTATTACGGAGAGATCAAAAAAGTGGACATCGCCAACGGCCCCGGCACCCGGGTGTCGCTGTTCGTCTCCGGCTGCCGCCGCCACTGCAAAGACTGCTTCAACGCCGAGACCTGGGACTTCTGCTACGGCAAACCCTATACGGAGGAAACGGAGCGGGAGATCCTGGACGCCCTGGCCCCGTCCTATATCCACGGGCTGACAGTGCTGGGCGGCGAGCCCTTCGAGCCGGAGAACCAGGAAGCGGTGTGCGCCCTCCTGCGGAAGGCGCGCGCCCGCTATCCCGAAAAGGACATCTGGTGCTTCACCGGCAACACCCTGGAAGAGGACCTTTTGAAAGAAGGCGGCCGCGGCCGCTGCGCCGTCACCGACGAGCTGCTGTCGTATGTCGACGTGCTGGTGGACGGCGCCTTCATCGCCGAAAAGCGCAACCTGATGCTGCGCTTCCGCGGCAGCGAGAACCAGCGCCTCATCGATCTGAACGCCACCCGGAAAGCCGGGCATGTGATACTGTGGGAGGAATGACATGAAGCAGGAGACCATCAAGATCCGCTATTTCCCCGGGGCCGCGCAGCCCCTGGACTATATCGACGGCAAGTCCGACTGGATCGACCTGCGCGCTGCTGAGCGCGTGGAGCTGAAGGCTGGCCAGTTCCGGTTGATCCGCCTGGGCGTGGCCATGGCCCTGCCCGCGGGGTACGAGGCCCACGTGGTGCCCCGCTCCAGCACCTTCAAGACCTGGGGCATCCTGCAGACCAATTCCATGGGCGTTATCGACGGCAGCTACTGCGGCGACAACGACGAGTGGCGCATGCCCGTTTATGCCACCCGGGACACCTGTATCGAGCAGGGCGACCGCATCTGCCAGTTCCGCATCGTGGAAAACCAGCCGAAGATCGTCTTTGAACCGGTGGAGCACTTGGAGGGCCCCGACCGCGGCGGCTTCGGCAGCACGGGTACAAAATGAACGCGCGCAAAGGCGCTCTTGATCGAAAAAACTCCCGGAGAATGCTTCTCCGGGAGTTTTTTACTCGTCTTTTTTCCTTTTTTTTCGGCGGGGATGGGGGATCAGGGCAGCTGCGCCGCGGACGGCGCCCAAAACGCCGCAGCCCAGAACGGCTGCGCCCCGGGTGAGGGCGGAGGGGCCGCCGCTTTTCTTTTCCCGCTTTTTCCTGCGCCGGGGCTCCGGCGCGGCGTCCCGCACGGCCACGGGGCGGCAGCGGCCCAGGTCCACGGCCTCCTTCAGGGCGGCGCGGGTCAGCTGGGCGCAGGAAATCTCCGTATAGGCGCAGCCCAGATCCTGAGGGGTACGGGCGTCGCTGCAGCCCACCCGGGGCCGCCGGTGGTCCGCCGCCCAGAGCAGGGCGCGCTTGTTGGCGTCGGGCCGGGCCAGGGCGGCCCGGGGGTTGACGGTCTCCACGGCGTCGGGCCGCAGGGGGAAAAGGGCGGCGTTGGCCGCCTTTTCGGCGTAGGGATGGGCCAGAATGGCGAGGCCGCCGCAGCGGTGGATCTCCAGCACGGCTTCGTCCGCCGTGGGCAGGCCGTGGCGCTGCAGCCGCGCAAAATCCGGCGCCCGCTCCAAAAACACGCCCAGGATATGGCCGCCCAGGGTGGCGATCTCGCAGCCGGGGATCAGCAGCACGCCGCGCACTTCGGCAGGCACCGGCGTCAGGCGGCCGCGGTCGGTGACGGCGATGGCGTCCAGCCCGGCGCGCCGGGCGGCGCGGGCCAGTTCGTCCAGGGATGCGGCGCCGTCCGTATGCACATGAAGATCAACGCGGTAGATCATAAGCGGCCTCCTTTGCAGAGGGGATCGGTTTTTCCCAGTATAGCACAGCGGGCGGAAAATGTCACGGGAAATGTATGCTTCAGAAGGACCAGGGGATGGGCGCTTCCCCCTGGGCCGCCAGGAAATCGTTGACGCGGCTGAAGGGGCGGCTGCCGAAAAATCCCCGGGAGGCGGACAGGGGCGAAGGGTGGGGCGAGGCGACGATGCACCGCGCTCCGCCGCCTTCTCCCATCCGGGCGCGCTCCAACTTGGCCTGGGCCTGCCTGCCCCAGAGCACGAAAGCCACCGGCTGGGGCAGCTGCCACAGGACGCGGAACACCGCGTCGGTAAATTCCTGCCAGCCGAGCTTTGCGTGGCTGTTGGCCCGGCCTTCCTCCACGGTGAGCACCGTGTTGAGCAGGAGCACCCCCGCCTTTGCCCAGGGGATCAGGCAGCCGCTCTCCGGCGCTGGGCAGCCCAGGTCGGCGGCCAATTCCTTATAAATATTGCGCAGGCTGCGGGGGAGGGGCACCCCGGGGGCCACGGAGAAAGCCAGGCCATGGGCCTGCCCCGGTTCGTGGTAGGGGTCCTGGCCCAGGATCACGCAGCGCACCGCCTCCGGCGCCGTCAGGTTCAGCGCGGCAAAGACCTCCGCCGCCGGGGGAAACACCGTTGCCGCGCCGCGCTTTTCCGTCACGGCGCGGCACAGGACGGAAAAATAGGGCTTGTCCCATTCGTCGTTTAAGAGCGCCGTCCACCGCTCGTCCAGGGGGGAGCGGCGGAAAAATTCAGTTACACAGGCATCCATGGCGGCACATCCTTTCCTTTGCCCCTATTATCCCCTCTCCCGGCGCCCTTTGTCAATTGCCGCCGAAAATGTATAAAATGGGGAGCATACAGGGCGATATTCATTTTTAGGCAGAATTTATAGGAAAAATTTATTAAAATTTGAATAAAAAGTCATTCTGCCTCTTGCGTTTTGCAAAAAAACAGATACAATACTGATATTGG
>CAJFFX010000027.1:29868-43045 GCA_904374485.1 Candidatus Pseudoscillospira falkowii
GCCGAAGGCGGCAGAGGGATGAATTTGAGGAAAGGAAGATTCTCAATGAACAAAAAGATTCTGGCCCTGCTGAGCGCGGGCGCACTGATGACGGCCCTGCTGGCCGGCTGCGGCAACGGCGGCAACAACGAGACCCCCAGCTCCACCGGCGAGGGCGGCGATGACGCGGCTTTCACCACCGTGGAAGAAGGCAAGCTGATCATGTCCACCAACGCCCAGTTCCCTCCCTATGAGATGGTCGCCGACGACGGCCAGGGCTACGAGGGCACCGGCTTCGAGGGCATCGACGTGGAGATCGCCTATGCCATCGCCGAGAAGCTGGGCCTGGAGCTGGTCATCGACGATATGGACTTCGACGGCGCCCTGCTGGCTGCCCAGAACGGCAAGAGCGACATGGTCATGGCCGGCCTGACCGTCAATGAAGAGCGCCAGCAGGTCATGGACTTCTCCCAGAGCTATGCCAACGGCGTGCAGGTCGTCATCGTGACCGAGGGTTCCGACATCCAGAGCATCGACGATCTGGAGGGCAAGCAGATCGGCACCCAGCGCGGCACCACCGGCTATATTTACTGCTCCGACACCCCTGAAAACGGCGGCTACGGCGAAGAGAACGTCACCGCTTACGACGACGGCGCCACCGCAGTCCAGGCCCTGATCAACGGCCAGGTCGACTGCGTCGTCATCGACAATGCGCCCGCCCAGGAGTATGTCAATGCCAACCCCGGCCTGAAGATCCTGGACACCGAGTTCACCAATGAGGATTACGCCATCGGCTTTGCCAAGGGCAACACCGCTCTGCAGGAAGCTGTGGACGGCGCGCTGGGCGAACTGATCGCCGACGGCACCGTGCAGGCCATCATCGACAAGTATATCCCCGCTGAATAATCCTTCTGCAAGCAAAAAAGCGGGCGGCCCCTGGCCGCCCGCTTCCGCGTTATTCCCGCGCCGGGATCGAAAAAGATAAAAAGAAAGAAACGAAAAAGAAGAGAGGAGAATGCCCATGAACTGGGCGGAGCTGTATCAGGCGCTGACCGCGCAGATCACCGCCGGCGAAACGCTGCCGTGGTATCAGGATCTGTTTGTCAATTTTTATAAGGCGTTCCTGGAGGGGGGACGCTGGGAGCTGTACGCTTCCGGCGTGTTGACGACCCTGGAGGTTACGATCCTGGCGCTGATCATGGGCGTGATCCTGGGCGTTCTGGTGGCCGTGATCCGCACGGCCCACGACCAGCAGCGCCCCGGCCGCCACAATGTGGTGCTGGCGGCGCTGAATGCGGTCTGCAAAGCCTACACCACCATTATCCGCGGCACCCCCATGATCGTGCAGATGCTGATTATGGGCAGCATCGTTTTTGCCAGCAGCCGCAACTACACTATGATCGGCACCATCGCCCTGGGCATCAACTCCGGCGCGTATGTGGCCGAGATCGTCCGCGGCGGCCTGATGAGCGTGGACGTGGGCCAGAGCGAGGCCGGCCGGTCCCTGGGCCTGGGATACGTGGATACCATGCGTTTCATCGTGATCCCCCAGGCCTTCAAAAACATCCTGCCGGCCCTGGGCAACGAGTTCATCACGCTGTTCAAGGACACGGCCCTGATCACCACCATCGGCGGCAAAGAGCTGCTGTACGCCGCCCAGGCCGTGGGCGCCAAGACCTACGCGGTTATGTTCCCGTACCTCGGCGTGGCGGTGATCTATCTGGTGATGGTCATGATCTTCACCTGGCTGCAGGGCAAGCTGGAAAGGAGGCTGCGCGAAAGTGATCGACGTTAAAAACCTGACCAAATCCTTCGGGGACCATGTGGTGCTGAACGATATCACCGAGTCCATCCGGGAGGGGGAAAAGGTGGTCATCATCGGCCCCTCCGGCTCCGGCAAGTCCACGTTCCTGCGCTGTCTCAACCTGCTGGAAACGCCCTCGGCGGGCCAGATCTTTTTCGACGGCGAGGAGATCACCGCGCCCAAGGTCAACATCGACGCCGTGCGCCGGAAAATGGGCATGGTGTTCCAGCATTTCAACCTGTTTCCTAATATGACTATCCGCAAAAACATCACCCTGGCCCCGGTGCGCACCAAGCTGATGAGCCAGGCCGAGGCCGACGACACGGCCACGACCCTGCTGCGTCGGGTGGGGCTGGAGGAAAAGGCGGACGCCTATCCCAGCCAGCTTTCCGGCGGCCAGAAGCAGCGCATCGCCATCGTTCGCGCCCTGGCCATGAAGCCCAAGGTCATGCTCTTCGACGAGCCCACGTCCGCCCTGGACCCCGAAATGGTGGGCGAGGTGCTGGACGTGATGAAGGAGCTGGCCGCCGAGGGCATGACCATGGTGGTCGTCACCCACGAGATGGGCTTTGCCCGGGAGGTGGGCAGCCGCATCTTCTTTATGGACGGTGGCACCATCGCCGAACAGGGCACGCCCGAGGCGTTCTTCGCCCACCCGCAGAACCCCAGAAGCCAGGAATTTTTGAGCAAGGTATTGTAAACGTGACTATCGCGGAGGAAAAGCGCGCCCAGCGCGCCGCGGCCCTGGCCGCCCGCGCCGCCCTGGACAGGGAACGGCGCGCGGCAAACGACCGGGCCATCGCCGCGCGGGTGCTGGCGCTGCCGCAGTTTGCCCGCGCCCGGCTGATCTTTTCCTACTGCCGCGCCCTGCCGGGGGAGGCGGACCCGGCGGCCATCGACGAAGCGGCCCGCCGGGCGGGGAAGCGCGTGGCCTATCCGCTCTGCGCCAAAGGCGGGCGGATGGAAGCGGCGGAGCCTTTGGGGGAGGACGCCCTGCAGCGGGGACTGCACGGCATCCCGGAACCCGTTCCCGATCGCTGCCGCATGATCGCGCCGGAGGAGATCGACTTTATCCTGCTGCCCTGCGCCGCCTTTGACGAAGGCTGCCGCCGGCTGGGCATGGGCGGAGGGTATTACGACCGCTTCCTGCCCCGCTGCCCCGGTGCCTTCCGCCTGCTGCTGGCCTATGAGGTCCAGCGCCTGCCCCGCGTGGCGGCGGAGGACCACGACGTCTTTGCCGACGCCGCGGCGACGGAGGCGCGGCTGCTGCTCCGCGTATGATATAGGGAACCGACGACGGCTGAACGCCCCGCTGCCCATGATGGCGGCGGGGCGTTCCCGCGCTTTGGGGCTGTAAAGCGAAAACTTTCAAAAATGAACTGATTTTTGAGGAAAGTTTTGGAAATAGCGGAAAAAGAAAGCGGAAAAATGACGAAAAACGGGAGCACAAACTGTGCTATTTTACAAAAAATGCCAAGCGGTCCCCTTTTCCGCCGTTTCCCCTTGCGCCGCGGAGGGATTCACGCTACAATGAAATTGTATCGGCAGCGGTACAGCGTTACAGGAAGGAGGAATGCCGCATGACCGTCGCCATCGTGGCCCACGACAGCCGGAAAGAGCTGATGGCCCAGTTCTGCATCGCCTACGAGGGCGTGCTGAGCAAGTGCAAGCTGGTCGCCAGCGGCGTGACCGGCAGCTGGATCGAAGAACAGACGGGCCTGCACGTCACCAGCTATCTGCCCGGCAGCAAGGGCGGCGTCTACCAGATCGCCTCCAGCGTATTCTGCCAGGATATCGACATGGTGCTCTTCTTCCGCGCGCCGGACAAGGCCAAGGAAAAGGACCCGGAGGAAATGTATCTCCTGCGCCTGTGCGACGAATACATGATCCCCCTGGCCACCAACATCGCCACCGCCGAAGTGCTGATCCACGGCCTGGAGCGCCACAGCATCAACAGCCACACCATGCAGGACGATATGGAGACCTGGTGAGTCCTGCAAGCCCCCGCGAACAGAAGGAAACCGAAATATTGGATGCAGCAAGCCGTCCGGGGGGCGGCTTTTCCCTTTTTACGGCGCGGCGGGCGCTTTTGGCGTTTGGGGAAATTTGTCACTCTTTTGTTGTTTCCGCCGCTCGCGCCCTCTGGTATACTGAAGAAAAGTCCCCGCGGACAACACCGACAGGAAAGGAAGATGCGCGATGGTTTTTCTCTGCTATGAAAAGTGCTCCACCTGCAAAAAGGCCCGGAAGTGGCTGGACGGGCGGGGCGCGGCCTATGACGTGCGCCCCATCAAGGAACAGAACCCCACGGAGGAGGAGCTGCGCCGCTGGCAGAAAATGAGCGGCCTGCCGCTGAAAAAGTTTTTCAACACCTCGGGCCGGCAGTACCGCGCCCTGGGGCTCAAGGACAAGCTCGCCGCCATGGATGAGGATGCGCAGTTCGCCCTGCTGGCCACGGATGGGATGCTGGTCAAGCGTCCCCTGCTCGTTGGGGAGGACTTCGTTCTGGTGGGCTTTCAGGAAGCGGCGTGGGCGGAGAAGCTGTAAACGCCGGACGTGAATCCGGAAAAAGCGGGGCGAACGGCACGTTCGCCCCGCTTTTTTGAAAAAACAAAAAAATTTATGAAAAAAGCTGTCACAAAAAGCGCGCTCATGCGTTATTAGGATAGAAAGGCACAAAAAGGGGGGGAAGGCCATGGAGCACGGAGAATTTTCGGCGCTGTACCGCCGGTGGCGCGCCCCGCTGACGCTGTACGCCTTCTCCCTGACCGGGGAGCAGGCCGCGGCGGAGGACTTGGTGCAGAGCGCCTTTGTGAAGGCCCTGCTCTCCTACCGGGGCGGGGGCAGTATCCAGGCCTGGCTCATGCGGGTGCTGCGCAACGAATGGATCAGCAGCTGCCGCCGCCCGCGGATGGAGGCGCTGCCGGAGGAGGTTCCGTCGCCCTGCGGCGACCCGCTGGAGCTGCTTTTGCGGCAGGAGGAACAGCGGCGGGTCTATGAAGCGGTGCTGGCCCTGCGTCCGGCCTACCGGGACGTGCTGCTGCAAAGCGCGGTGGTGGGCCTGACGGACGGGGAGATCGCCCGCATGCTGCAGACCAGCGAAGAAAACGTGCGCCAGCTGCGCCGCCGCGCCCGGGCGGCGCTGCGCAAGGCGCTGACGGAGGAGGATGACGAGGCATGAAAGAGATGGAACATTGGGAAGAGACCCTGGAAGCCCTGCGCGCGGAGATGCCGGAGAGCGGTGCGGACGCCGCGGCGGAAGCCGCCTTTGAAAAACGGTTGGAAAAGGCCATCGACCGGCGTATCCGAAAAATCTGCCTGAAAACCATCGCCGTGGTGCTGGTGGTGTTGGCGGTGGTGTTCCTGGGGATTTCGCCGCTGATGAATCTGCTCTGCCCCGATCCGGAAAAGCTGCCCGGCAGCGGCCGGCCCCTGACGGCCTATCTGCAGGCCTATTACGACACGGTGCAGCCCTTTACCGAGATCGTTGTCAGCAGCCAGAGCGTGGAAAAGAACGGCTTTGGCCGCTATACAGTGCAGTTCCAGAGCCTGGATCACACCGGCGGCGCGGTGGTGGTCCGGCCCAACGCCGCGGCGGAGTATGCCTACGGCGCTTACCGCATCACCCGGGAGCCCGACGATGCCATCGCGCCGCTGACTTCTCTGCTCGTCAACCGCTTCGGTACGGACGCGGCCTTTGACAAGCAGGCGGCGATCGAGCGGCTGCAGGAATTGCCCGCCTCCAGCCGCATCAGCCTGTCGGCGACCGCGGCGGAGCCCGTTTCCCTGGCATCCCTGCGCCAGACGCCGCTGGCGCTGGAATGGATGCAGATCGAAGCGGACAGCGAATGGTGCGGCGGCATCCGGCTGTATAGCATGGTGGTCAGGGAGGATGGCGACTGGCGGCAGGAGATGGACGACGAGGAACTGCGGCAGGCGTATCTCGGGAATCTCGAGCTGCTGCTGTCCGAGCCGAAACTGCTGAGCGGACTGAGCTTTTCCATGCCGGCGCCAGACGGCGTAGGCGGGTATGTTATGACGGGCGAGACGTGCGTGCGGGAAAATTACGAGGTGGTGTCCGCCCAGGAGGGGCCGCTGATGACGCGGTGTTTCAGTTTTTCCGGCCAGCGGGACGAAGTGCTCGCCTATCTCGAGCAGGCGGACCTGCAGGGCGTACACATCGAAAAAGTGGAACTGATCTGAGGAAAAGGGCCGCGCAGAGGGAGCGCTCTGCGCGGCTTTTCTGCGCCGTTGCGGCAAATATTAAAAAACGCGATAGAAGCAGATTTCCATTGAAAACGGGGGCCGTATCCCCTATAATGGTATGCGTAGTTTTGTACGCTGAAAAAGGGTGAGCTTTTATGAAAAAACCGATCCATCGGCTGGTGGTCAAGGTGGGCACGTCCACGCTGACCTACGCCGCGGGCAATATCAATTACCGCCGCCTTTCCCGCCTGGTGGAGGTGCTCTCGGACATCTCCAATTCCGGCGTCCAGCTGGTGCTGGTGTCCTCGGGCGCCATCGCCGTGGGCGTGGGCAAGCTGGGGCTGCCCGCCCGGCCCGCGGACGTGCCGGGCCGTCAGGCCGCCGCCGCCGTGGGGCAGAGCGAGCTGATGTTCCTTTACGACAAGTTTTTTTCGGAATATTCCAAGATCACATCTCAGATGCTTCTGACGGGCAGCGACATGGAGGACCCGGAGCGCCGCGGCCATCTGGTGAACACCTTTGAAAAGCTGCTCTCCTTCGGCTCTCTGCCCATCGTCAACGAAAACGACAGCGTCAGCGTCGAGGAGATCGTCCACGGCGACAACGACTGCCTCAGCGCCCAGGTGGCGGCCCTCATCGGCGCCGACGCCCTGGCCATTCTGACGGATATCGACGGATTGTACGACGGCGACCCCCGCAAGGACCCCAGGGCCCGGCGCATTGCCGTGGTGGAGGAGATCACGCCGGAGATCGCCGCGGCGGCCGGCGGGGCCGGGAGTGAGCGGGGCACCGGCGGCATGGCCACCAAGCTGCGGGCGGCCCAGATCGCCACGGCGGCGGGGGTGGACACCTATGTGCTCAGCGGCACGCCGTCGGACAACCTGTACGCCCTGCTGGAGGGGCGCGACATCGGCACGCTGTTCTGTGCCAAAAAGGAGGAAACGACATGAGCTATGACCTGACACAGCTGGCCCTGCGGGCCCGGACGGCCGCCCGGCAGCTGGCCCTGGCGGACACGGAGACGAAAAACCGCGCTCTGCGCGCTGCGGCGGATGCCCTGGAGGCGTCGGCGGCGGAGATCATCGCCGAAAACGAAAAGGACCTGGCGGCGGGCCGGGAAAACGGCCTGAGCACCGCCCTGCTGGACCGGCTGGCCCTGAGCGGCGAGCGCATCCGCGGCATGGCCGACGGCATGCGCGCCGTGGCAGCGCTGGAAGACCCCGTAGGCCGGGTGCTGGAGGAATTTGACCGCCCCAATGGGCTGCATCTGGTCAAGCGCACGGTGCCCATCGGCGTCATCGCCGTGATCTACGAGGCCCGGCCCAATGTGACGGCGGACAGCGCTGCGCTGTGCCTGAAAAGCGGCAATGCGGCGATTCTGCGCGGCGGCAAGGAAGCCATCCGCTCCAATCTGGCGGTGGCAAAGGTGCTGCGCAGCGCCATTGCCCAAAGCGGGCTCAGCGCCGACTGCGTGCAGCTCATCGAAGATACCGACCGGGAGACGGCCACGGCCCTGATGAAGCTCAACGGCGGCGTGGATCTGCTGATCCCCCGGGGCGGCGCAGGGCTGATCCAAAGCGTGGTGCGCAATGCCACGGTGCCGGTGATCGAAACCGGCGCGGGCACCTGCCACACCTATGTGGACAAGGATGCAGACCTTTCCATGGCGGTGGAAATCGTCTATAATGCGAAAACCTCCCGCCCCTCGGTCTGCAATGCCTGCGAGTGCGTGCTGGTTCACGAAGCCGTGGCAAAGGACTTCCTGGCGGCCATGGAGCGCCGCCTGGCGGAAAAGAACGTGGAGCTGCGGGCCGACGAGAAGAGCTATCCCCTGCTGCAAAAGGCCGTCCATGCCACCGACGCAGACTGGGGCAAGGAATACAACGACTATATCCTGGCGGTGCGCCAGGTGGCCGGTGTGGAGGAAGCCATCGGCTATATTACGCAATACGGCACCGGCCACAGCGAGTGCATCGTGACGGAAAACCGGGAAACGGCGCAGAAATTCCTGCGCGAAGTGGATGCGGCGGCGGTGTATGTCAACGCCTCCACCCGCTTTACCGACGGCGGCGAGTTCGGCCTGGGAGCGGAGATCGGCATTTCCACCCAGAAGCTGCACGCCCGCGGCCCCCTGGGACTGCGGGAGCTGACCAGCTATAAATACGAGATCTACGGAAAGGGACAGGTGCGGTGATCATGGCGCAGAAAACAACGAGCAGCCGGCGGGACTTCCTGCTGGCCGCGGCCCTCGTCCTGGGCGCCGCCGTGCTGGCGGCGGTGTCCTTCTGGCTGCCCCGGCATTTCCCGGCCCCCATGACCGCCGATATTTACGGCACCGTGGAGGCGGTGCAGGAATCCTATGCCGGCACCCGCATGTCGATCTTCATCGCGGGCAATGATTCCAGCTATACCCTGCTGCTGGAGGAATACGAGGCCCTGCCGGTCAAGCCGGAGGTGGGCGGCTATGTGGATCTGGAATACGATATTTCCGCTGAGCGGCCCATCCGCAGGCTGGAGGTGGGCGACACGCGCCAGGACGCCCAGCTGGTCTTTTCCCGGGAAAATCCCCTGGGTGATACCCTGCGCACCTGGCAGCTGGCGGCCTTCGGGGCCTACGGCGTCTATGCGCTGGTCTGCGCGCTGATCTACCGCAGAAAAAGCGCCCGGTGACAAGAGCGCAAGAGAACAAGAGAACAGAAGACGCAGGCGCCGCAGAAAGCATTGGCTTTCTGCGGCGCCTGCGTTGTATTTGAAGATGGAAGAGAGGGAAACGATCAAAGAAAACTCCGGCGCGTCAGACGATGCGCTGGTGCTTGTGGATGCCGGTTTTGGAGAACTGCACCCACTCGGCCAGGTTCACGGCGTGGTCGCCGATGCGCTCGAGATATTTTGCGATCATCAGATAATCGATGGCGCAGTCGATCTCGGGGTGCTCCTGGGCGAAATACTTGGCCAGGGCGGTCTTGATCTGGCTGAAATGTTCGTCGATCACGTCGTCCCGGTCGATGACCTCCGCGGCCAGGGTCATGTCCTCGGCGGCGTAGGCGGCGATGGCGGTGCGGATCATGCCCACGGCCTCCCGGCCGGTCTCGGTCAGCAGGACGAGCAGCTCCGGGATGACCTCGCTGCCGCGGCGGATGGAGAGCTCTGCGATGTCCTCGGCGGCGTCGCCCAGGCGTTCCAGGTCGGTGACGACCTTCATGGCGGTGGAGACCTTGCGCAGGTCGCTGGCCACGGGCTGCTGGGAGGCGATCAGCCCCAGGCAGAGATGCTCGATGGCATGCTCCTCCCGGTCGATGCTGTCGTCGCCGGCGATGACGGCCTGGGCCTCTTCGATGTTGCTGTTTTCCAGCGCGTCCATGGCGTGCTCCACGGCGTCGGCGGCGTGGCCGGCCATGGTGAGGATTTTTTGATCCAGTTCCCGCAGGGACTGGTCGTACGTATCACGGGTACCCATTGTGGTTTTGACCTCCTAAAGAAAAATAACGGGGAAAGGGGCTGGGGCGCTTAGCCGAAGCGGCCGGTGATGTAGTCCTCCGTGCGCTTGTCGGCGGGCATGGAGAAGATCTGCTGCGTGGGGGCGCACTCCACCAGTTCGCCCACCAGGAAGAAGGCGCACTGGTCGCTGATGCGGGCGGCCTGCTGCATATTGTGGGTGACGATGACCACGGTGTAGTTCTTTTTCAGCTCGCTCATCAGCTCTTCGATGCGCATGGTGGAGGCGGGGTCCAGGGCGCTGGTGGGTTCGTCCATCAGCAGCACCTCGGGCTCCACGGCCAGGCTGCGGGCGATGCACAGGCGCTGCTGCTGGCCGCCGGAGAGGCCCAGGGCGCTTTTTTTCAGGCGGTCCTTCAGTTCATCCCACAGCGCCGCGCCCCGCAGGGACTTTTCCACGATCTCGTCCAGCTCCGCCTTGGAATGATTGCCGTGGAGCTTGGGGCCGTAGGTGATGTTGTCGTAAACGCTCATGGGGAAGGGGTTGGGCTTCTGCCAGACCATGCCGATCTGGCGGCGCAGCTCCGTCACGTCCACGTCTTTGCTGTTGACGTCCTTGCCGCGGAAAAACAGGTCGCCCTCGATCTTGACGCTGGGCACCAGGTCCTGCATGCGGTTCATGGTTTTCAGGAACGTGGACTTGCCGCAGCCGGAGGGGCCGATGAAAGCCGTGATCTGCTTTTCGGGGATGTCGATGTTGATGTCTTTCAGGGCGTGAAAATCGCCGTAATGCAAATTCAGATTGCGGGCGTAAATAATCGGTTCCATACGATGTTCACCTCAAACGTTCTCTTGCGCTCAGACCTTGGGCTTGAGCATTTTCTTGGACAGCTTGGCGCAGATATTGATGATCAGCACCAGCACCAGCAGCACGGCGCCGATGGCGTAGCTGACGTCGTATTTGCCTTCTTCGAAGGCGTACATGTAAAGGCCCACGGAAAGGGTGGCGCCGCTGCTGAAATAGGCGTCCAGCACGTTGCTGGCCAGCAGCTTGCCGGCGCCGGCCGTGAACAGCAGCGCCGCGGATTCGCCCACGATGCGGCCCACGGACAAAATGCAGCCCGTGACGATGCCGTCCAGGGAGGAGGGCAGGATGATGGTGCGGATCATGTACCACTTTTTGGCGCCCAGGGCCAGCGCGCCCTCGCGGTAGCTCATGGGCACGGTCTTCAGGCTCTCCTGGGTGGTGCGGATGACGGTGGGCAGGATCATGATGACCAGGGTCAGAGAGCCGGCCACCAGGGAGGAGCTGCCCGTCAGGCGCACGAAGAGCAGCATGCCCACCAGACCGTAGATGATGGAGGGGATGCCCGCCAGGGTCTCAGTGGTGTACTCGATGGCGCGGATCAGCTTTTTATTGGTGGCGTATTCCGTCAGATAGATGGCGGCGCCCACGCCCAGGGGCAGGGCGATGATCAGCGAGAGAACGATGATGCACAGCGTGTTGACGATCAGGGGGAAAATGCCCATGGTTTCTTTGAGCACGCTGTCGGACTGGAGCAGGAATTCCGGCGTGATGTTGGGAATGCCCCGCATCAGCACATAGCCCAGGATGCCCACCAGAAGCACCACGGTCAATGCGGCGGCGGCGTAGACGAGGACGCGCACACCGATGTTCCAGACTTTGCGTTTACTTGTCATCCTTGTCGCCTCCCTTCAGGAAAAAGTTGAGCAGGCCGTTGATGATCATGATGAAGATGAACAGCACCAGGGCGATGGAGAACAGGGCCTCGCGCTGCAGGCCGCCGGCATAGGACATCTCCTTGGCGATGGCGGTGGTCAGGAAGGTGACGCTTTCAAACAGACCGGGCATATTGGCCACGTTGCCGGCCACCATGATGACGGCCATGGCCTCGCCGATGGCGCGGCCGATGCCCAGCACCACGCCGGCGGCGATGCCGCTCCGGGCGGCGGGCACGCTGACCTTGAAATACGTCTCCGTGGGGGTGGCGCCCAGGGCCAGGCTGGCCTCCTCGTATTCCGGCGGCACGGCGTTGAGGGCCGTCACGCTGACGGAGACGATGTTGGGCAGGATCATCAGGGCCAGCACCAGAATGGCGGAGAACAGGCAGGCGCCCGAGGCGATGCCGAAAGTTTTGGCCACGGCGGGAACCAGCAGCGTCATGCCCAAAAGGCCGTAGACCACGCTGGGGATGCCGGCCAGCAGCTCCACGGCGGTGCTCACTGCCGCGCCCAGGCCCTTGGGGGCGATCTTGGAGAGGAACACGGCTGTCAGCAGGCCCACGGGCACGCCGATGATGATGGCGCCCACGGTGCCGTAGATAGAAGTCAGGATAAAGGGCAGGATACCGAAGGCGGGATCATCGGCGGTGGAGGCCCAACGGGTGCCGAAGAGGAAGTCGATGAGGCCGATCTTGCCGATGGCGGGCACGCCGGCCACGACCATGTAGACCGTGATCAGGGCGACGCAGGCGATGGCCGTGATGCCGCAGATAAAGAAGATCGCGTTCATCACGCGTTCGATCAGATATTTTTGTTTCATTTTGTTACTACCTTCTTAACGCATACACATCTCGCACACAGCGCGGGAAATCCGCGCAAAGGCTTGGCAAAACAGATGTTTTGCCAAGCCTTTTGCATGGAAACCTGCTGAATCAGGCGACGGGCACGCAGCCGGCTTCCAGGATCCACTCGTTGGCGCTGCCGTCGGTGGCCCAGGTGATGAAGGCCTGGGCGGCATCGGACAGCTCGGCGTCCTTCTTCACCACGAAGTTGAAGGGACGCTGCAGGACATAGCTGCCGTCCTGGACGGTCTCCTCGGTGCAGGCGACGCCCTCGACGGTGGGATCGTTCACGCTGTCGTCCACAGCGGACAGGGAAGCGTAGCCGATGGCGTTTTCATTGGCGGCCACGGCGGCGGTGACGGCGCCGGTGGCAGTCAGTTCCTGGTCGTACTGGCACTGATCAGCCACGCCGACGATCTCTTCAAAACCATCGCGGGTGCCGCTGCCGGCCTCACGGCCGATGACAACGATTTCAGCATCATTGCCGCCGACTTCGCTCCAGTTGGTGATCTCGCCGGTGAAGATGCCGGCCAGCTGCTCCAGGGTCAGGTTCTCGACGGGGTTGGCGGTGTTGGTGACGATAGCGATGCCGTCCAGGCAGACGGTGATGGCTTCCACGTCGGTCTCATCGTCGTGCAGCACACGGGAAGAGAGGCCGATGTCCAGCGTGCCGTCGGACGCGCCGGTGATGCCGGCGCCGGAGCCGGTGGGATCGTAGGTCACGGTCACGCCGGTGTTCTCGGCCATGAAAGCTTCCTGCATCATGCTCATCAGGCTCTGCATGGAAGTGGAGCCGCCGGTGGCGACGGTGCCGGTCAGCGCGGCCTCATTGCCGCCCTCTTCGCCGGAAGGGGTCTCGTTGTTGCCGTTGTTGCCGCAGCCGGCCAGAAGCGCAACGCTCATGCAGGCGGCGCCGGTCAGTGCCAGGATCTGTTTCTTGTTCATCTTTCAATCCTCCAGTTTGTTTTTGTAAGTACAATTGTTTTTGAAAAGTTGAAGTGTCGTCCCCCTCGGGACAATTCAAAGCATAGTGATTTTCACCAACTTGTTCCACCATGTTTTGGTCAAGTTTTCGTAAAACTTCTGTAATTTGTGGACCGGATTTGTAAAGTCTTTGTTAAGCGATCGGAAAAATCCTTGCAGCACAAAGAAATTTCTGATTTTACAA
>CAJFFX010000028.1 GCA_904374485.1 Candidatus Pseudoscillospira falkowii
CACCATTTCCGATAAATACGGCGACCGGCCCTACACCGTGGCAGTGCAGAACAAAAATCAGGAAATGGCCGCCTACTTAAAAGCTCTGGAGCCGGAGGACTGGCACAACGAACAGGAAAAGGTGCGTCAACTCATGCCTTACAAGCTGCCTGCCAAGCTGGTGGAATACTTAAAGACTGGCCCCTTGCGCCTGGAATTTCCGGAGCGGGAGCTGGTGAAATGGGTGGAGCTTTACCCCTACATGGATGTGCAGGAGATAACCTGGAAGCGGAAAAAACTGCTTTCCCTGATGGCGAAGATGGACAATTACAGCGACTATCTGCTGCTGTGGAGCCCCAGGGACAAAAAGCTGTGGTATCTGGACATCGAGCATGAGGAGTTTCATCCGTTGGCCAAATGGGAGGAATTTATCGCTGGCCCCGGAAAATATCTCAATGGAATGATTGCGGGCGAGTTTGAGGAATAAAGAGAACCAAGGAGGAAATGCCATGGAACTGTTGGAACAATGTCAAATTTGGAACGAAAACAGCGAGTATCAGAAGATCATCGATGCGCTGGAGGCCATCCCTGCCGAGGAGCGCACCCCGGAGATGGACAGCGAGCTGGCCCGCGCCTACAACAATCTGGCGGACCCACATAAGCCGACTTGCAGGGAACTGCTTAAAAAGGCCCTCGCTTTGTTAAAGCCCCACGAGGAATACTTCAAGGGCGACCACTACTGGAACTTCCGCATAGGCTATTCCTATTTTTATCTGGATCAGGAGGGCCGCGCCCTGCGGTACTTTGAAAAGGCATTGGAAGCCCGACCCGGGGACGAGGACACCCAGCAATTCATCGAATGGTGCAGGAAGGGCATTTCCCTGCCGCAGTTCTCGGAGTGCTTCCGGGAGCGGACGGAAGCCGCGTGGGAAGCCTTTGCGGGGCAGGAGGCGGAGCTCCGCCGGAGGATGGACGAGGACAAGGATCACACCCGGGGCCAGGAGCTGGTGGACCGGCTGGAAGAAGCCCTGAACCTGGCCTTTGACGAAATTTCCTTCGAGGTGGGCGTGGGCAGCGAGAAGTACGAGCTGATCCTCACCCCGGAAGGCGACAAGGTCAAGCTGTTTGAGCTGGTCTACTTCCAGAAACACGCTCCCAGGGAGGTGCTGGAGCACTGGAACATCCTGGTGGGCCGTCAGCCCTCTCCGAGCACCGGGCTGCGCACCGAGGATGGCTGGGACATCTCCGGGGAAGATGTGCAGATCTGGCTGGAGGAGCAGGGCGAAAGCAGCTTTGCCATCTCCGCCTACTGCGAAAAGCTGCTGCCCATGCTCCGGGAGGCGGAAGGTCGGGCCTGGTGGATGCTCGCCACCCTCACCGACCAGGTGCTGGGCGAGATTCCCCACATGAGATACATTGACGATTTCAATGTGCTGGAGGAGTCCAGGGCGGAGCCGTCCTTCCCCCTGTCCCAGCTGCCGGACAAGCTGAAGGAAAAGGGCCTGGACCTGTCCTGCGACCCGGAAGGCTATTTGGAGGGCTATCTCGGTTACAAGCTGGAGCCCAATGAGGACCCGGATGCCGACTGGCGGCTGGATGTGATAGCCGGCTCCACCTGCTGCGTGCCGCTCCTCAACGGCTATCTGAATGCCGACAACGACTACATGGACGAACTCCATGCCGACGGCGCGGTGGCGGGCTTCTTCTGCTATCCTCTGGACACCCTGCGGGAGGAAGAAGGATCGAAGAAGATCTTCGATTTCCGGGACCGGCTGGAGGAGGCCCTCGCCGCCGGGGACGGCCCGGAGATCCTCACCCTCACCGGCGGAGCCACCGGCCTCTTCTGTGGCTATGTGGACTTCATCGCCTGGGATATCCGGGCCGTCCTGCAGAAGGCCGGGGAATTCTTCGAGGGCACGGACATCCCCTGGGCCAATTTCCACACCTTCCGCCGGGAGGCGGGCACGGTGGCCCTGAAAAATCCGCCCGAGGGAGACCCCCCGGTGGACCCGGAGACCGGCTCCCTCCTGTCGGCGGCGGATATCCAGACCTTGGAGTCCTTCTGCGGGGACACAGCCGGCTACTTTGGGAAGATGTACAGCTATCTCATGGAGTTCATGGAAAAGGGTGTCAGCGAAGGGCGCTTCACCGTCCGGCAGGCCCGGCAGGACCTGCAGATCGCCCTGTGGTACGCCTACGCCTGCAACAACATGGACGAGTACACCATGTACTACCGGGCCGCCCGGTGGATGCCCGATTCCGAACAGAACGCCAAGGGCTGCGGCATGTGGTACTACCGGTACGCCTGCGCCCTCGTGTACTGCAGCCGGCTGGAGGAGGCCCTGCAATATGCCGAGCAGGGCGTCCGGGAGGAGCCGGACTACCCCTGGGGCTGGCTGGAGCTGGGCAAGCTGCGCGCCCACTTTGGGGACAGGGCCGGGGCCCTGGAGGCCGTGGAGCAGGGCCTTCGGCTGGTGCCGGGGGACTATGAGTTCCTGACCCTGCGGCAGGAGATCGAGGCCGGGGCCACCCTCGAGGAGATGGAGTACCACTGGATCGACCCGGGCTGCGACCGGCAGCTTCAGGCGGGCCTGGCCGAGGACGCCGACGACAAGCAGCGCGCCGTCTCCTGCATCACTGTGGACGAAGCGGGCCTGCAGCGCTTTATGGAACTGTTCCAGCCCGAAGCGGCGGAATATGAGAAGGACGCCCCCTACTGCTCCTTCCCCTACGCGGCTGGGGAGCAGAAGGTGGAGCTGGTGTTCCGCATGAACGAGGCGGGCCTCTCCAAGCTGAAGCCCGAGTGGCTGCGTGCCCAGAAGAAGCGGCTGGACAGCGGCCGCTGGCGCACCTGCCCCGGCCCCGGCACGGGGGACGGGACGCTGGAAACGGCCCTTTTCGACCTGGACTACAGCGTGACCCTGATCTACCGCCTGCCCGGCGGCGGAAACACCTCCTTCCAGGTCCAGGTGGGGGAGGACGGCATGCCCGACCGCGGCACCATCGTCCTCGCCGAGGACGGCGACCCTGTCGTTCCCGAAAATTACTACAGCGAGGAGGAGATGGAGGCGGTGGAGACTCACATCCGGGAGCACTTCGGCCCCTTCAGCAACGTGTTCCACGAGCTGGTCTCCCCGGACATCCATGTGGACATCTGCGTCGTTCCGCCTTCGGAGGAACGGGACTACTGCACCCTGGTGACCATGGGCATGGGCGCGCGCAAAATGGCTGTGCCCGGGGAGCTGGCGGAATACCATCTGGAGCGGGCGGAGGTGGCTGTCGCCCTGCCGCCGGACTGGCGGCTGGACGCGGAGGCCATGGAGGACGAGCGGTGGTACTGGCCTGTCCGGCTGCTGAAAGTGCTGGCCCGGCTGCCCATTGAAAACGACACCTGGCTGGGCTGGGGCCACACCCTGGGCAAGGAGTCTCCCTTCGCGGAAACTACGGACCTGTGCGGCGCCATCCTGATCTCTCCCCAGGACGCGGAGGAAGGGGCGGAGGTCTGCACCCTGCCGGGCGGCGAAGAGGTCAATTTCTACCAGGTGATCCCCCTTTATCAGGACGAGCTGGACTTCAAGCAGCGCCGCGGCGCCGAGGAACTGCTGGTGCGGATGGAGGACGTGAGCTTCATCGTGGACCCCGACCGGCCCAGCGCGATGGACGGGGAAGAAGAGGATGAAGAAGACGGCGGATGGGTTTTGGACAACGGGGCGTGGCACCTGGAAAGCATCCGGGAAAAGAAGCTCCCGGTGGACGAGCTGTGCGCCTATAACCACATGGCCATCTATCTCCGCTGGTGCATGGAGCGGGACCTGATGAGCCTGGAATTTTTGGAGCGGTGCTGGGACACGGTGGAGGAATTTAACGCCGACCCGGCGGGGACGGACCTGCGCCCCTTCGTGCGGGACTGCCTGGGCGGCCAGCTGTTCTCCGCCCTGTTTGACGAGGAGGGGGAGGCCTTCGCCCGGTATTACTACGACCCGCGCAGCGAAGGCGGCCCCAGCTTCCCCGCCGATATCGACGGCTATGCCCGGCAGTATTTCGGGGCGGAGCGGTACGGCTCCGACGAATTCCGGGACGAGGCCTATCTCTTCATCCCCTTTGACGAGGACTATTACCAGGCCATGGCAAAGGTGATCCAGCGCCGGTGGGACGGCTGGGAACAGTAAAGCGGTATGCAGAAAAAGAGGATGCTCCCGTCGGGAGCATCCTCTTTTTGGCATATTATTGTATATTTTCCTGCTTTGCTGAAAATTTATTGAAAAATTATAAGTTTTTTCTCTGCGCCCCCTTTTCATTTGCATCGCGGGATGGTACAATGAAAATCAATGAAGAAAGCAAATGATTTTTTGCGGATTTTGCAAAAAGGAGTTGACAGCACGTGATCCGCTGCAATACACTGACGGCAGAGCAGAGCAGAGCAGAGCAGAGCAGAGCAGAGCAGAGCAGAGCAGAGCGCTTCTCTGCCCCTTCGTGCTGTCCAAAATAATGCAAACAACGCCCGTTGGCTTTATAAAAAAATGACGCTTTCACGGCATAACTATGCCTGAAAACGCCATTTTTTCATTCTTCGTCGGGCACATATTCCAGAATATCCTCCACCCGGCAGTCCAGGATCTCGCAGAGCGTATTCAGCGTGGTGGTCGTCATGGGCTTCCTGTGCTTCATGCGGTGGAGAAGGCTGGCATCTACACCCTGCTTGAAGATCAGGTGGTATTCCGTTATGCCCTTTCGGAAGAGCGTCTGATAAAAAGGCTGATAGCTGATCATCTTATTCACCGAGTAAAGATTAACATACTGGATATATTGACTATACTTCATATATGCTGTACAATGAAACCGTGGACAATCAGGCGGCTTGCCGCCTGTCCAAATAGAGTTCAATTTTAAGGAGGAGAAAAAATGAAGAGACGAATACTATCCATCATCATGGCAATGGCAATGACGCTGTCGTTGATGGCAGTCCCTGCGTTTGCGGCTAACGGGGATGAAACCTCGATTGATGAGGAGATTCAAGCGTTCATTAATGGAGGAGAAACGTCCTTGACCATTACGCTGACCGGCGACGCGACGTTTTCGCCCTTTACGCTCAGCGGGAAAAAGAATCTGACCATTGATTTGGCCGGATATACGCTGACGGCGAATGTTCAGAATGACAAAACGACGCTGATCGAGAGCGGCGCTTCGCTTGTCATTATGAGCACCGGCGCTCAGGGTACGCTTGAGATGAACAACTTTTCAACCCCGCCCAAAGCCGCGATTGAAGTGATTGCGGGAAGTTCTCTCACCCTGAAGAATATCCAGTACAATACGGACGGTACCGGCGTGCTTCCCCGCGAAGATGCCACAGAAGTAAATGTGGAGAATTCCACCATCACGGCTAAGGGTTTCTGCATTGGAACCAATGCGGGAAAAGAAACAAACTACCATGTGACAATCAACCTTACGAATTCTATCTTTAATGGCACTCCTGGGGACGACGCAGCCGGAACAGCGGTATTCATCAATGTGCCCGGGTTGCTGAAGATCAATAATTGCGAGATAAACGGCTACTGGCAAGGTATGTTTGTCCGTGGCGGAACTGCTGTGGTACAAGACAGCAAAATCACAAATACATACGAGAGCGATAACTATCTCCATACCTATGATGAGACATGGGGAACCGGGAATGCCCTTCCTTTGGCTACGCTGACGCTGGGAAATAAAACCAGTACCGCATACAATTATCCCACGAATGTTACTCTGATCAACACGACATTGACAAGCGTTGGTCCGTATCCTGCTGTCTATGCATGGGCCAATGAGGACGAGGACAACGGCGTCACCCTCACCTACGAGAACTGCGATATCACCGGTGATATCGTGTACGGCAATGACGGCAAAAACATCACTGTGACCGGCGGCAAAAACGGCGTTTCCGCCGATACCGCAGTTGAGGACAACACCGTTTCCTCTTCTGTGTCCGGCGTGTACACTGGCGAGGAAAAGGATGAGGGCGTCACTGCCGGCGAGACGATCGAAATTAACGTCAAGGCCCCTGATAATGAGGGGAGTACCGCGACGACTTCCGAAGTCGCCATCGCCCCCGAGACGCTTACTTCTGTTTCGGACGCTGAGACGGTGAAAGACGTAGAAATCACCACCGACGTGGGCACCCTGACCGTGACCAAGGATGCGTGGGACACCATCACCACCAATGCCAAGAATGAATCGGTCACCCTGAGTATTGAGAAGAAGGGTGACGCGAGCCAGCTGATCTACACCCTCACCGCCACGGCGGGTACCGAGAATGTATTTACCGCCGCCGATGGCAACGGCACCATCGACGTGACGGTGCCTTATGACGAGGACACCAAGCCCTCCGTCTACTATCTGGGCGAAGATGGCGCGGAGAAAGTGGACGAGAACCTGGTTGCGCTGGATACTGAGAACGACTCCCTGACCTGGACCGTATCTCACTTCTCCGACTGGCTGGTCCGGGAGGGGGAGGAAAAAATCGCCTATCAGGCCACTGACGGGACCCTGACATTCACTGACGCCTTCAGCGAGGCACTGGATGCCGTGAAGGAGAGCGGCGGTACCATCACCGTCTATGAGGATGTGACGGACGAGTTTACTTCTGTCATCAGCATTTCCAAAGACGTCACCATCAACGGCAGCGGCACTATTAAGGTCACCGCTCCTGACGGGTCTACGGCCCACTGCATCGACATCCTCAATGAGGGCAGCCTGACCCTGGAAGGCGTGACGCTGGACATCACCGGCACCACGAACAATACTTACAACCATGGCGGCTACGGCATCGACATCAACCACGGCGGTAAGCTGACCCTGGACGGCGCTGTTGTGAACTTCTCCGGCCTGGAAGCCGCCACCTGCTCCTCCCGGCCCAGCGGGACGGATACCGGTGTGACTGCCGCCGCCATCGAGCTGAAAAACGGCGCTAAGATCACCGCCAACACCATCGACGGCAACTTCTCCAACGGCGGTATCTGGACCGTCACGGGCGGCTCCTCCATCGAAATCAACGGCTGCGGCAGCCACGGATTCAGCGCGGATAAAATCACTGTGTCTGGCGCGAACTCCACAGTCAGCGTCACCGATGCTGGCTACCGCGGCATCAGCATCAACGGCACATATCTGCCCAACGGCATTGACGCTGCCCTGACGGTTGAAGAGGGCGGCACCGTAGATGTTACCGATTGCGGTGACAGTACGCGCCCCGCTGTGTATCTGGCTGATGGGACGTACAATGCCGCCCTGGTCGTCAAGGAAGGCGCCACCTTGAATGTTACGGCTACTAAGGACGGCAAAAATGATACGATTTCTCTGAGTGATGATTCGAACGTCAAAAACGTTACGAGCGGCGATATCACCGGCAGCGTGAAGAATCCTTCCGGCGCAGCCATCGTCGCCACCATCGACAATGGCGGTAGCTATACCACCCTGGATGCCGCTGTGGATAAAGCCACCAGCGGCCAGACCGTCCGCATCCTGACCACTGCAGAGCAGACTTTGAGCAAGGCTGTTGACGAAGGCGTCACCCTGGTCGTGGCCGAGGGCCAGACGCTGAAGATCGATGCTACCAATTCGACTACTGTCCTCGGCAGCAAGGGCACTCTGGAGATTCGGGCCACCGGCAAGCTGCTGTTCCCGAAGGATGCGTCCACCACTGATGAGTACATCGGCGGTGAAACTGCCCGGCTGAACCTGACTTCCGGCAGTCTCGCCGTCACCATGAGCGACAAGACCGTCACCCTGACGGGCGGCTCCGCCGCCACTATCCCTGCTGGGCAGGAATTCTTCCTCCAGCTGGACAGCTCTAACAAGCTGAAGCTCGCGGTCGAAAGCAACGCCACCCTGACAGTGGCCGGGAAGCTGACCGCTTCCACCGGCTCCGAATTGGCTCTGGCCGGCAAGCTGGACGTCGCCAGCGGCGGTATCGTCCGCGTGGCCTCCACTGCGAAGATTACCGGCGCCGGCACCATCACCAACAGCGGCACCGTGACCCTGCACAGCAGCGGCACGAACAATGCGTCTGTTGCTCCCGCCATCACTCTGGCCTCCGGCGGCGCGGTGTACAGCCAGTTTGAGGTGACTGACGGTAAGATCGGCCCCTCCGGCAACGTCTCTCACTCCAACGGCAGCTACACGGTGGCCGGCGTCACGGAGAATGACGGCTCGACGCTGATCCAGTTTACCGAACGCTATACCTATTACACCCCCAGCCACGGCGGCTCCTCCGGCTCCAGCGGCTATGCGATCACGGTGCCTTCCAACATCAAGAACGGCGATGTGACCGTGTCGCCCAGCCGGGCGACTGCGGGCACAGTGGTGACCATCACTGTCAAGCCCGACGCGGGCTATGAACTGGACAGCCTGACCGTTACCGACAAGAACGGCAAGACGGTCGCGCTGAAGGACATTGGCAGCAACAAGTACACCTTCACCATGCCCAGCGGCGCGGTGAAGATCGCGGCGGAATTCGTGGAAGAAGCTCCCGTCAGCACTCTGCCCTTCACCGACGTGGCGGCGGACGCCTGGTATTATGACGCCGTCGAATATGTCTATGACAATGACCTGATGAACGGCACGGCTCCCACCGTTTTCGCCCCCAACGCCACCCTGACCCGCGGCATGCTGGCCACGGTGCTGTGGCGCATGGAGGGCAGCCCCGTCGTGAATTACGCCCTGCCCTTTGAGGATGTGTCCGCTGACCAGTGGTACACCGAGGCCATCCGCTGGGCGGCCAGCGTAGGCGTCGTCAACGGCACCAGCGCCACGACTTACGCGCCCAACGCGAACATCACCCGCGA
The DNA here is from genome assembly GCA_904374485.1 of Candidatus Pseudoscillospira falkowii. Taxonomy (GTDB): domain Bacteria; phylum Bacillota; class Clostridia; order Oscillospirales; family Oscillospiraceae; genus Pseudoscillospira; species Pseudoscillospira falkowii. The sequence goes on from CAJFFX010000028.1 coordinate 8,796, forward strand.
GCAGCTGGCGACCATGCTCTATCGCTACGCCGCCTATAAGAGCGGCAGCGTCAGCGCATCCGCCAGCTTGTCCGGCTTCACCGACGCCGGCAGCGTGTCGGATTACGCGGCGGATGCCATGGAGTGGGCCGTTGCTGAAGAGATCATCGGCGGCATGACCAGCACCACCCTGGTCCCCCAGGGCAGCGCCACCCGCGCCCAAACGGCCACCATGCTCATGCGCTACTGCGAAAACGTGCTGTGAAAACAGCACCTGCGAAAGACAAAAAAGCGGCCCTGCGGGGCCGCTTTTTTGCGCATTCTTTATTATTTCTTAATCTCTCCGCTCCCCGCCGCCCCTGTACAGCGGCGGCCAAACATGGTACAATATCAAATATCATATATGCGGCCCGCGCCAGGCCAGTTCCCTGCAGGAGGTGCTTGCGGAAGCAATGCAGGATTTCATGCTCCAGACCGTCGATTCCTACGGTTATCTCGGGATCTTTTTCCTGATCTTCATTGAAAATATCTTTCCCCCGATCCCGTCGGAGGCGGTGCTGCTGTTCGGCGGCGCGATGACAGCCCACACGTCCATGAACGTGCCGGGGACCATTCTTGCCGCCACGGCCGGCTCCCTGGCCGGCGCGGTGGCCCTCTATTTCCTGGGCTATATTTTCCAGGCCCCCCGGCTCAAGCGGCTGTTCGCCGGAAAAGTCGGCCGGGTGCTGCATTTGAAGCCCGAATATGTGGACCAGGCCGTGGAGTGGTTCGAGCGCTACCAGAACAAGGCCGTTTTGATCTGCCGCTGCATCCCCGTGGTGCGCAGCCTGATCTCCATCCCCGCCGGCTGCGCGAAAATGAATTTTCTCCTCTTCTTCCTGCTCACCGCCGTGGGCAGCACCGTGTGGAACACCCTGCTGGTCTGCGTCGGCGCGGCCCTGGGCGCCGCCTGGGAGGAGGCCATGCCCTATTTCGACCAGTACAGCCACATCGTCCTCGCCGCCCTCGCCCTGCTGTGCGTCGGATACGTCCTCTACCGCCTCGTCAAAAAGAAGCGGGAAGAGAAAAAATGAAACAGCGCCCCCAAAGACAAACAATTGTTTGCCTTTGGGGGCGCTTTGCAGTATACTGAAGACAATATCCCGGAAAGGAGGGCGAAGCATGGAACGGACGATCCTGCACTGCGATATGAACAGCTTTTACGCCTCGGTGGAGCTGCTGAGCTACCCGGAGCTGAAGGACAAGCCCGTGGCCGTCTGTGGCGACCCGGAATCCCGCCACGGCATCATCCTGGCCAAGAACGAGCCGGCTAAAAAATGCGGCGTCGTCACCGCCGAGACCATTTGGCAGGCCCGCCGGAAATGCCCGGATCTGATCCTCCTGCCGCCCCACCGGGACCGCTACCGCGCCTTTTACCACCAGATCAACGCCATCTACTGCCGCTATACCGATCTGGTGGAGCCCTTCAGCATCGACGAAAGCTGGCTGGACGTCACCGGCACGCTGCACCTGTTCGGAAAGAACGGCGCGCAGCTGGCCGACGAGATCCGCCGTACCGTACGGGCCGAAACGGGGCTGACATGCTCCGTGGGCGTGTCCTTCAACAAAATTTTCGCCAAGCTGGGCAGCGACTATAAAAAGCCCGACGCCACCACGGTCATTTCCCCGGAAAACTGGCGGGAGATCGTGTTCCCCCTGCCGGTGTCGGCCCTGCTGTTCGTGGGGCGCAGCGCCGCCCGGCGGCTGGAACAGTATGGCATCCGCACCATCGGAGAGCTGGCCGCCTGCCGGTGCGACATGCTGACGGACCTGTTCGGCAAAACGGGGCGGCAGCTGCACATTTACGCCAACGGCCTGGAAAACAGCCCTGTGCGCCCCTTCGGCGAGCGGGAGCCGGTGAAATCCGTGGGCAACGGCACCACGTTCCCCAAAAACCTCACGCGCTGGGAAGAGGCGCAGACCCAGATCTCGATCCTTTCCGACAACGTGGCCTGGCGGCTGCGGAAATACGGGCTGTACTGCACCGCCGTGCAGCTCACCATCCGCGATGCAGATTTTCGCACCATCACCCGCCAAAAACAGCTGGGCCACAGCACCCATATCACCCGGGAGATCGCCGGGGCCTGCATGGCGCTGCTGCGCCAGTCCTGGCAGATGCCCCACCCCATCCGGATGCTGACGGTCACGGCCCTCAATCTGGTGGACGACGGGCAGTATTCCAGCCAGATGGACCTCTTCGCCCCCGCCGGAGGGGAGAAAAACGGCAAGCTCGAAAAGCTGGAGCACGCCGTGGACCACATTCGGGAAAAATACGGCAGCGCGGCCATTTCCTACGCCGCCGCCCTGCAAAGAAAGCCCCGGGGCAAAGAAAAAGCCGCCCCGGACCGGGACGGCGCGGAAAAGAACCATGGCCCCTGACGCCCCGCGGGGCAAAACTGCGCCCCCGTCCCGCAGGACAGGGGCGCAGCGCGCGATCGGGCGTTAGGCGTTATTTGTGGAGCAATGGCGAAAGGGGCTTGTAGATCAAAAAGGCCAGCACCACGTCCAGCATGCCCTTGGCAAAGGTGAAGGGCATATTGAAGATCAAAAGGCACTGCAGAAGATTGTCCACAAAGGGCAGAATCAGCTGATAGGCGCCGATGATGCCCTCCATGGGCATGAAAGCGGCGTAGATGGGGTAGGTGACAAAATAGTTCAGCGGCACGCTGACGACGGCCATGACCACCGCGCCGATGAGGGAGCCGATCAGGGCGCCCCGGCGGCTTTTCATCTTCTGATACACCAGGCCCGCGGGCACCACGAAGGTGACGCCCATCAGGAAATTGCACAGCTCGCCCACGCCGGCGGTGTCGGTGTGGGTCAGGCTGACCAGGTTTTTCACCAGGCAGACCGCCGCGCCGCTGACAGGCCCCATGGAAAAGGCGGCCAGCAGGGCCGGCAGCTCCGAAATATCCAGCTTGATAAAGCCGGGCATGATCGGCACGCTGAATTCAAAAAACATCAGCACGGCGGCCACGGCGGCCAGCATGGCCGTGACGACGAGCTTGTGGGTCCTTGCCTGATTCTTCTCTCTCATAAAAAAGGTCTCCTTGCCTTGAAAATTAAAGTTTGCGCTTCCACAGTATAGCGCCGCCGGCGTGGAAATGCAAGGGCGAAAGGCAAAATCGGCCGCGGCCGCACTTGCAAAATAGAATGCATGTGCTATAATGACAGACAAAAGAAATCGGAAGGAGGCGGCCTATGCGGGGAAGACAAACGGCCTGCGCGTTCACGGGCTATCGCCCGGAAAAACTGCCCTGGCTGGAAGACGAGGGCGATCCGCGCTGCGCCGACCTGAAGCGCCGCCTGCGCGCGGCCGTCGAGGACGCCTGCCGCCAGGAGATGGAGCATTTCCTCTGCGGCATGGCGCGGGGGTGCGACCTTTATTTCGGCGAACTGGTGCTGGAGGTCAAGCGCGACTGGCCGGACATCACGTTGGAGGCCGCCGTGCCCTGTCCCACCCAGGCCGACGCCTGGCCGGCGGAGGAGCGGGCGCGCTGGCAGCGTCTGCTGGAGAACTGCGACTATGAAACGATGGTGCAGAACCAGTATAGCCCTGGCTGCATGATGCGGCGCAACCGCTATATGGTCGATCACGCGTCGCTGCTGATCGCCGTGTACGACGGCCAGAGCGGCGGCACGCGGAGCACTGTGGAATACGCCCTGCGCCGCGGCGTTCCCGTGGTGTATGTGCCGCCGGTGGAGGAGTGAGAGCATGTTTGCGGGATTTGAAGATGAAATGATCGATTTTTTCTGGGCGGTCCGGTTCAACAACAACCGCGCCTGGTTTGCCGAGCACAAGCCCACCTATGTCAGCAAGGTCTACGAGCCGCTGAAGGAACTGGCCCGGGACGTCTGCACGGGGATGGAGACGGCCCATGGCCTGGAGAGCCTGTGGAAATGCAGCCGCATTTACCGCGACGCCCGCCGGCCGCAGCCCGACGGACCCTACCGGGACCATCTCTGGTTCGTGCTGGCCGAGCGGGAGCGCTGGTCCATGGCACCCACGTTTTACGCGGAGATCTCCGCCGAGGGGATCACCTATGGCTTTGGCAGCTACTGCTGTACGCCGGACTTTATGAAGAACGTGCGCGCCGCCATGGCGGCCCATCCTGCCCGCATGGAGCGGATGATACGCGCCTTTGAGAAGGACGGCAGCTACCGCCTGGACGGAACGCCCTACAAGCGGCCCAAAGGCCATGTCTCCGACCGCATCGACCCCTGGTACAATCTGAAAAACATCGGCTTTTCTGCCTTTGAAGAATGGAACGACGACAATATGGGGCCGGGCCTGCCGGCCTATCTGGTGCGCCGCTTCGGCGTGCTGCTGCCGCTGTACCGCTGGCTGTGGACCTGCGTGCCGCCGGAGGAGCCGGAAGAGACGAACAGAAGAAGATAAAAAGCGCATCCGCCGGAGAAACGGCGGATGCGTTTTTTGCTGTTTGATAAAAATACGCCTCACCGCCGGTCGCCGGGGCGGAAGAGGAGGGCGGCCAGAAAGGCGCAGAGAACGGCGGCGCCGATGCCGGCGGCGGAGGCGGTAAAGCCACCGGTGAGGATGCCGAGCCAGCCGCTTTCGTCCACGGCCTCCCGCACGCCCCGGGCCAGATTGTACCCGAAGCCCGTCAGGGGCACGGAAGCGCCGGCGCCGCCCCAGTCCAGCAGGGGCTTGTACAGGCCGAGGCCGCCCAGGATCACGCCGCCGACCACATAGCCCACCAGAATGCGTGCGGGGGTCAGATTCGTTTTGTCGATGAGGATCTGTCCTGCGGCGCAGAGAATGCCGCCGCAGAGAAAGGCGTTGAGGTATTCCATCGGGTGAGGCTCACTCCCTTTCGTTGGAAATGCACAGGACGTGGCAGATGCCGGGGATGCTCTCCTCCTGCAGCGTGGAGGTGGGAGAGAGCAGCGCGCCGGTGGGAGCGAAGAGCACGCGGTTCCACCGGCGCTTTTGCAGCATGGAAACGATGTAGCCGCAGAACACGGCGGCGCTGCAGCCGGCGCCGGAACCGCCGCAGTGCATATCCTGGCGCTCCAGATCGTAGAGCAGCAGGCCGCAGTCGCTGTGGCGGCCGGCGAAGTCCAGCCCCTCCCGCCCGGCCAGCTCCAGCAGGATCCGGCTGCCGAGCTTTCCCAGGTCGCCGGTGATGATGCGGTCGAAATCGGCGGGCGTATAGGCGGTGTCGCGGAAGAAGGCGCGCAAGGTGTCCAGCGCCGCGGGCGCCATGGCGGCGCCCATGTTGTTGGGGTCGGCGACGCCCTTGTCCACGACGCGCCCCCGGGTGACATGGGTGATGCGGGGCCCCGTTCCCTCCCGGGCCAGCAGCGCGCATCCGGCGGCAGTGGCGGTCCACTGGGCGGTGGGGTGGCGCTGGCTGCCGTAGGGCAGAGGCATGCGGTACTGCCGCTCGGCGCAGCAGAAGTGGGAGGAGGTGAGGGCGGCGGCCCTGTCCAGAAACCCGGCGGATATCATCAGCGCCGCCAGGGAAAGAGCTTCGCCCATGGTGGCACAGGCGCTGTACAGGCCGTACAGGGGGACGGGCACGTTCCGCAGGGCAAAGGTGGTGCCGATGCACTGGTTCAGCAGGTCCCCACCGAAGACGCAGTCCAGGTCCTCCGGCCCGAGGGCGGCCTTTTCCAGTGCTGCGGCCAGCACGGCGGCCTGCATGGCGGCTTCGGCCTGCTCGTAGGTCTTTTTGCCGAAATAGGCGTCGGGCTCCAGCCGGTCGAAAAAAGCGTGCAGAGGGCCGTGGGATTCGTGCTTTCCGCCGAGATTGGCGCAGGCCGCCACAACGGGGGCGGGAGAGAGGCGGACGGTTTGCGGTTTGGCCATGAACAGGACCTCCGAAGGCGAAATGGATATGCTCAGTATGCCCCGGACAGGCGAAAATACCCCCCAAATCAAATATTTTACACCTGCCGCCGGCCGAAGTGGGCAGATATGCCGGGTTTTGTTACAAATTTCACAAAATTGATGAAATTTATATAAAGTATTTATCGCAAACGGAGAGATAAGAGGTGGTGAAATCTTGACTTTCTGTCAGCTTTCGGTACAATTAAACGTATAGCGGAAGCTCACGTTTTACAGTTTTATCCAAGAAAGACACAATACTGAAAAAAGGCTTCAGCGAAAAAACAAAATATGCCGAGAACCGGCCGCCAAAAGCTACGGAATCTGCAATATTTCCCCATGCGGTTATGGTATGGTTAAAAGAAGCCTGCTGCGCTGAGAGGCAGTCCTGATCGGAGGCAGAAGGTTTCCGGCATATTGTTGAGAGGGAGGTGAGATTACGTGGGGAGTATCTCAGAAATCATCAATCACCATCTTGAGTACACCACAGGCGCCATCCAAATCGGCGGATTTATGATCCCGCGGGGCGTTTACATCAGCTGGGGCATCATTTTGGTGTTGGTGGTACTGTCGATCTGGTTCACCAGAAAGATGGAGGTCGTGCCGACGAAGAAACGGCAGGTCGTGATCGAAAGCTTTGTCAATATGCTCTACAACATGCTTTACGGCATCCTGGGCGAACACGGCAAACGCTACATCCCCTATTTGATGACGGTCATGATCTATCTGGGCGTGGCCAACATGGTCGGCCTGTTCGGCCTGGCGCCGCCTACGAAGGATCTGAACGTCACGGTGGCCCTGGCGGTCATGAGCATCATTCTGGTGCAGTATGCCGCCATTCACCAGAAAGGCGTGGGCGGCTGGATGAAGAGCTTTACGCAGCCTGTGGCGGTCGTCACGCCGCTGAATGTGCTGGAGCTTGTGATCAAGCCCCTGTCGCTGTGTATGCGACTGTTCGGCAACATCCTGGGCGCGTTCATCATTATGGAACTGATCAAAACGGTGATCCCGGCGGTGGTGCCGCTGGCCGCAAGTATGTACTTCGATATTTTCGATGCATTCCTGCAGGCCTATGTCTTTGTATTCCTGACGTCGCTGTATATTCAGGAAGCTATTGAATAAGAAAACGTTTCAACATAACAATCCATAACAAACAAATTTTAGGAGGTACATTATTATGATCGCTATTGGTGCAGGTATGGCCGCTTTGACCGGCATTGGCGCAGGTATTGGTATCGGCATGGCCACTTCCAAGGCCGTTGAGGGCATCGCCCGTCAGCCCGAGGCTTCCGGCAAGATCACTTCCACCCTGATCCTGGGCTGCGCCCTGGCAGAAGCCACCGCTATTTACGGCCTGGTCATCGGCCTGATGATCATCATCATGCTGTGATCGCCCCGGCAAAAGGAATTTGTTTTTTTCAAAATAACTTTTGATTGGAGGCAACAGGATGATCCATATTGATTCGAATATCATCTGGACTGTTGTCAATCTGCTGATCCTGTTTGTTCTGCTGCGCATTTTCCTGTTCAAGCCGGTGCTCGGCATGATCGAAAAGCGCAGAAATATGATCCAGAGCAGCCTCGACGAGGCCGATCAGAAAAACGCCGACGCCGCGAACCTGAAGCAGCAGTACGAATCTTCCCTCAAGGACGCCAAGCAGGAGTCTTTCCAGATCGTGTCCGAGGCGAAGGGGCGCGCCCAGGCGCAGTATGACCAGATCATTGACAAGGCAAACGAAGATGCATCTCAGATCATCAAGCAGGCCAATGCCACCGCCGAAGCCGACCGCGAAAAGATCCTCAAGGATGCGCGGGCCGAGCTGGCCGATGTGGCGCTGGCTGCGGCATCCAAGCTTCTGGGAACCACTGTCGACGCAGAGACCAACAAGGCCATGCTCGACGCGTTTTTGGCGGAAGCGGGGGATGTTAAATGACGGTCGTTGCAGATAACTATGCAAAAGTCCTGATGGACATGGACATCGCCGGCGAAGACGTGGCGGCGATGCGCGCGCTGCTGGAGGACCAGCGGGTCTCCGAGGCGCTCGAAAACCCCTTCATGGACCGCGCCGGCAAGCACCGCGTGATCGAGCAGCTGTTTCCGGCGGCGGTACACAATTTCGTCAAGGTCATGAGCGACAACGGAGACGCCGCCCTGGCCAGCGAGATGTTTCAGGCATACGACCGGCTGCTCCTGGAGCGCGACAACAAAGTCCAGGCGACCTTTACGTATGTAACAAAACCCGATGACGCGCAGGTGGAAAAACTCAAGCAATACATCTGCAGGCAGTATGGCAAGGACGGCGTGGAGCTGACGCTGCGGGAAGACCCCTCCCTGGTGGGCGGATTTGTCCTTTCCGTGGGCGACAGCGTGCTCGACAAGAGCCTGCGCACCGCGATCCTCAGAATGCAGCGTCATTTTGCAGTGAGGTGAAAGAATGAGCAACGTCGATTCGCAGAAAATCATTTCTGTACTGAAAAGTGAAATTGAGAATTATGACAACACTGCAAAGACCGAGGAGGTGGGCAGGATCCTGTCCATCGGCGATGGTATCGCTACCATCTACGGTTTGCAGCATGCCAAATACGGCGAACTTCTCGAGTTTGAAAACGGTGCCCAGGGCATGGTGCTGAACCTGGAGCAGAAGACCGTCGGCTGCGTTCTGTTCGGTTCGGAAGCGGGCCTTGTGGAAGGCTCCACCGTCAAGTGCACCGGCAAGGAGGCCGGTATCGCCGTGGGCGACCAGATCATCGGCCGCGTTGTGGATGCACTGGGCCAGCCCGTCGACGGCAAGGGCGCCATCGAAGGCGACGACTATCGTCCCGTCGAGCACAAGGCACCCGGCGTCATCACCAGAAAGGAAGTCAGCGTCCCGCTGATGACCGGTATCCTGGCCATCGACTCCATGTTCCCCATCGGCCGCGGCCAGCGTGAGCTGATCATCGGCGACCGCCAGACCGGTAAAACCGCCCTGGCGGTGGATACCATCCTGAACCAGAAGGGCCAGGATGTGATCTGCATCTATGTGGCCATCGGCCAGAAAGCGTCCACCATCGCCCAGATCGTGAACACCTTGACGAAATACGGCGCCATGGAGTATTCCATCGTCGTGGCCGCCACGGCTTCCGACTCTGCGCCCCTGCAGTACATCGCCCCCTACACCGGCGCCGCCATCGGCGAGCACTTCATGGACGAGGGCAAAGATGTGCTGATCGTTTACGACGACCTGTCCAAGCAGGCCCAGGCCTACCGTGCCATTTCCCTGCTGCTCCATCGTCCGCCCGGGCGCGAAGCGTACCCCGGCGACGTGTTCTATCTGCACTCCAGACTGCTGGAGCGCGCCTGCCGCCGCGACGCAGCTTATGGCGGCGGCTCGATGACGGCCCTGCCCATCATCGAGACCCAGGCTGGCGACGTGTCCGCCTACATCCCCACCAACGTCATCTCCATCACCGACGGCCAGATCTTCCTGGAGACGGATCTGTTCCACTCCGGTATCCGTCCGGCCGTCAACGTCGGTCTGTCGGTCTCCCGCGTCGGCGGCAAGGCCCAGACCAAGGCGATGAAGACCGTTTCCGGTACCCTGCGCGTGGACATGTCCCAGTACCGCGAGATGGAGGCGTTCTCCCAGTTCTCCTCCGACCTGGACGAGGCGACCAAGAGCGTGCTGGAATACGGCCGCTCTCTGGTGGACCTGCTCAAGCAGCCGCTGTATAACCCCATGCCTCTGCACAAGCAGGTCATCCTGCTGTGCGCTGCGTCCAACCGCCTGATGGTGGGCGTGGACGGCAAGGATATGGAGGCGTTCAAGAACGGCGTGGTGGAGTACATCGCCAGCACCTATCCCGATATTATCACCGAGATCGATACGGAAAAGAAGATGACCGACGAGCTGAAGGATCGGATTCTTGCGGCGGTGAAAGAATACAAGAGTAGGTGATTTCATGGAGAGCATGAGAGATATCCGTACGCGCAAAGCCAGCGTGCAGAAGACGATGAAGATCACCAAGGCAATGTATCTGATGTCCTCTGCCAAGCTGAAAAAGGCCCGCGCCCGGCTGGATGCGACGGTACCGTACTTCATGAAGCTGCAGGAGACCATTGAGGATATCCTGGCGCACTCCCCGGAGATGGAGTCTCTCTTCTTTGCCGAGGAGCTCCCGGCGCCCGCCAAGGACGACGGAAAGAAGCGCGGATATATCGTCATCACGTCTGACAAAGGCCTGGCGGGCGCGTATAACCACAACGTGATCAAGCTGGCTGAGGCCGAGATGGGCAAGGGCGGCGACAACGTCGTTTTCCCCATCGGCATCAGCGGCAAGCACTATTTCCTCAAGCACGCGGGTTTTGGCGCCGTGGATCCCGAATTTGCCTACGGTGCCCTGGAGCCCACCCGCTGGCGGGCCCGCGACCTGATGGAAGAAGTAGTGAAGCGCTACCGCGAGGGTCAGCTTGACGAGGTGTACATTATCTATACGAAGATGCGCAACGCGATCAGCATGGATGCGGAGATGCTTCGCGTCCTGCCTCTGTCTAAGCATATGTTCGATTATGAAGAGGATCCGGGTACGTTTACGCATACGTATCTGCCCTCTCCGCAGATCGTTTTGGAGCAGATCGTTCCGAATTATGCGATCGGCTTGCTCTACGGCGCCATGATCGAGGCTTACGCCTCCGAGCAGAACGCCCGTATGACGGCCATGGACAATGCGACCAGCAATGCAGAGGAGATCATCAAGGATCTGACTCTTCTGTACAACCGAGTCAGACAGGCGGCCATTACAACGGAGTTGAACGAAGTTGTCAGCGGCGCCGCTGCGCAGGAATAATTGGAGGTACGAATGGAAAAGGGAAAAATCGCACAGGTCATGGGACCTGTTGTCGACGTAGCGTTTGACAATTACCTTCCCTTGATCAATGAAGCCTTGAAAGTCACCGTTGACGGGCAGGATCGTGTGATGGAAGTTTCCAAGCACATGGGAAACCACGTTGTCCGCTGTATCCTGCTGGACGGCAGCGAGGGCCTTTCAAGAGGTATGGAGGTTGAAACGACCGGCGGCGGCATCAAGGTGCCCGTCGGCGATCAGACGCTGGGCCGTATGTTTAATGTTTTGGGCGACGTCATCGATGGCGGCGACCCCATCCCGGCAGACAGAGAGCGCTGGGACATCCATCGGGCGGCTCCCACCTTTGAAGAGCAGAGCCCCGCAGTTGAGATCCTGGAGACCGGCATCAAGGTCATCGACCTGCTGACGCCTTACGCCAAGGGCGGTAAGATCGGCCTGTTTGGCGGCGCCGGCGTGGGCAAGACCGTTCTGATCCAGGAACTGATCACCAATATTGCACAGGAGCACGGCGGCTATTCCATTTTCACCGGCGTCGGCGAGCGTACCCGTGAGGGCAACGACCTGTGGAATGAAATGACCGAGTCCGGCGTTATCAAGAAGACGGCGCTGGTCTTCGGCCAGATGAACGAGCCCCCCGGGGCCCGTATGCGCGTGGCATACGCCGGCTTGACCATGGCGGAATATTTCCGCAACAAGGAACACCAGGACGTGTTGTTGTTCATCGACAACATCTTCCGTTTCGTCCAGGCCGGTTCTGAGGTCTCCGCTTTGCTGGGCCGCACCCCTTCCGCCGTCGGCTACCAGCCGACGCTGGCCAACGAGATGGGCGCTCTGCAGGAGCGCATCACCTCCACCAAGGAAGGTTCCATCACGTCCGTGCAGGCCGTTTACGTCCCTGCCGACGACCTGACGGACCCCGCCCCTGCCACGACCTTTGCCCACTTGGATGCGACCACCGTTCTTTCCAGAAAGATTGCGGAAATGGGTATTTATCCCGCCGTGGATCCCCTGGATTCCACGTCCCGCATCCTGGAGGCCGACGTGGTGGGCGAAGAGCACTACAACGTGGCCCGCAAGGTGCAGGAGATCCTTCAGCGCTACAACGAGCTGCAGGATATCATCGCCATCCTGGGTATGGACGAACTGGATGAGGACGATAAGCTGACCGTTTACCGTGCCCGTAAGATCCAGAGATTCCTGTCCCAGCCCTTCCACGTGGCCGAGAACTTCACCGGCGTGCCCGGCGTGTACGTGCCCGTGGAGGAGACCGTGCGCGGCTTCAAGGCGATCATCGACGGCGAGATGGACGACTATCCCGAGATTGCGTTCTTCAACGTCGGCACCATCGACGATGTGAAGAAAAAGGCGGAAGCTCTGAAGGCAAATGCATGATCGTGCGGCCGAAAGAATTGAGGTGCGCGGATGAATACATTTAAATTGCAGGTCGTTGCGCTGGATAAGCTGTTTTACGACGGCGTCTGCGAAGCGCTGACCATTCCTGCCGTGGACGGCGAGAAAGGTGTTCTGGCCGGCCATGAACCCGTCGTTATGGCGATCACCGCGGGTGAGATGCGCTATACGGTCGAGGGAAAGGAGCATGATGCTGTCGTTGGCTGCGGCTTTGCTGAGATCACCAACGACAAGGTCATCGTCATCACGGACTTTGCCCAGAAGCCGGAAGAGATCGACATCGAACGCGCCGAGCGTGCGAAAGTGCGCGCGGAAGAGCGCCTCCGCGAAAAGGAGAGCCAGATCGAGTTCGCCCGTTCCCAGGCCGAACTGGCGCGGGCCATGGCCCGCCTGAAAGTTGCGAAGAGAAAGCGCAACGGCCGGAGCTGAACCGCGGTATTTGCTGCGGAACACGATCGGAATGAGGGAGCATGCAGCTTGCCTGCATGCTCCCTTTCTGATTCGGAAGCACAGCGTTTTTGCGGCGGCAGTGGTGGATTCCCACAACGCCGCGGCTGGAAAAGCGCTTTGCGACTGGCGGAATGACGGTTTCTTCCAAAAACTGCAAAAATTCGCAGGAAGTTCTTGACAAAGGGGCGGAAGGGTGGTAATCTAAGAAAGCTGTCCGCGAGGACAGGGGCTGAGAGAAGCCGAAAAGGATAGGAAATCTGAAAAAGTTTGCAAGAACTTGAAAAAAGTGCTTGACAAACGGCGAAAGATATGCTATTCTATCAAAGCTGTCCGCGAGGGCAGCGCCTGTACCTTGTAAAT
>CAJFFX010000029.1 GCA_904374485.1 Candidatus Pseudoscillospira falkowii
TTCCACGGCGAGATGGACTTCAAGGTGGGCGGCACCAAGAAGGGCATCACCGCCATCCAGATGGACCTGAAGAACGACGGCCTGACCATGGAGATCATCCGCGAAGCCCTGGACATCACCTACGACGCCCGCTGCCAGATCCTGGACCAGATTATGCTGCCCGTCATTGCCGAGCCGCGCAAGGAAGTGTCCAAGTACGCGCCCAAGATGCTGACCATGCACATCGATCCCGACAAGATCCGCGAGGTCATCGGCTCCGGCGGCAAGGTCATCCAGAAGATCGTGGCCGACACCGGCGCCAAGATCGACATCGAGGACGACGGTTCCGTCTTCATCTCCGCCCCCAACCCCGAAAGCTGCGACGCCGCCAAGAAGGCCATCGACACCATCGTGTTCGTGCCCGAGGTGGGCAGCCTTTACTACGGCCGCGTGGTGCGCCTGATGCAGTTCGGCGCCTTTGTGGAGTTGGCCCCCGGCAAGGACGGTCTGGTCCACATTTCCAAGCTGGCCAACCACCGCGTGGAAAAGGTCGAGGACGTGTGCAAAGTGGGCGACATGATGTGGGTCAAGGTCACCGACATCGACGAGAAGGGCCGCGTGAACCTCAGCCACAAGGACGCCGTGAAGGAGATCGAGGCCAAGAAGGCCGCCGGCGAACCCATCAAGTAATCAGAACAACGACCGCCGGGCGCGGCGGAGCACACTCCGCCGCGCCCGCTCCAACAGGAGGATAAAAACGTGATTTGGATCATTGGCATCCTGGTGGCCCTGGCCGTGATCGCGCTGGTCATCAAGGTTTTTCTGCGCACCCAGAGCCAGAACGTCCTGGCGCGCTTTGAGCTGCCGGAGGGCTCGGACAAGCCCTTTTATCAGGACCCTGCCACCGGCAAAAAATACGATAAGGAAGCATACGACAAGCATCTGGAAGCGGCGGTCCGCCAGTTCAGCAATCCGCAGCTGCAGAGCATTTCCGACCGGCGGCAGAAAAAGCCCGATCTGTGGAACGACCTTTTGAGCGAGGCCGCCCGCCGGGAGCTGTTGCAGCGGGCCAACACCGCGCCCGAGGAGGACGAGGACGAGAAAACGCTGGAGGATATCAACGAACGCATCGCCCCCTTCTTCTGGGTGGAGCAGGCCGCCGGCGCATCCGTGGGCCTGAGCACCGGGACGTATCTCCAGGACGTGTTCGCCGCCCGGGCAGACGAGGGCTTCACCGGCAGCGGCGAAGACTGGAACAGCCTGGCGGAGGCGTATCTGGAGGACGAGCCGGCCCTGCGCGCCCGGCTGCAGTTCGATTCCCAGGAGGACCTGTTCAGCGTCTACTGCCGGGATACCGAGACGCTGGAGACCTTCATCACCGGCTTCAAGGACGCCTGCGAAGACCGCGAACGCATTGTGCGGCTCTTTGCCCAGGCGAAAAAAGCGTAAATGAAACAACGACCGGGCGGGCCCCTTGCCCGCCCGGTTTCTGCATTTCGGGAGGTGCGTTCCATGAAGCGGCATGTACGCCCCGGCCTGACGCTGCGAAAAATCGGCGCGGCTGAGGACGGCGCCCTGCGGGCGCTGTTTTACGAGACTGTCCACATCGTCTGCGCCGCCGATTATACGGCCGAGGAGCTGGACGCCTGGGCACCGCGGGACTATGACTGCGCGGCCTGGGGGCGGACCCTCCGCGCCCGATGCACCCTGGCGGCGGAGGCGGCGGGCGTTTTGGCGGGCTTTGGCAATATCGGCCCGGACGGATATCTGGATCTTTTGTATGTGGGCCGGGCGTTTCAGGGCAGGGGCGTCGGCACGGCCCTGTGCGATGCGCTGGAGGGGCTGTATGATGTGCCCCGGGTGACGGTCTGCGCCTCCCGCACCGCCCGGCCCTTTTTTGCGGGGCGGGGCTACCGCCTTGTGCGGGCGCAGCAGGTGGAGCGCCGGGGCGTGACATTGGAAAATTTTGTGATGGAAAAGGAGCTGTGAAACCATGGATGTGATCGCTGCCATCGCCACGGGAAGCGCCGCGGCGGCCATCGGCATCGTGCGCGTGTCCGGCGACGGATGCCACGCCCTGTGCGGCAGGGTGTTCCGGGCGGGAAACGGCGGATCCTTCGCCGGCCAGACGCCCCGGAAGCTGGTGCTGGGGGAGATGCTGGATCGCTCCGGGCAGGTCATCGACCAGGGGCTGGCGGCGGTTTTCCCCGCCGGCGGCAGCTACACCGGGGAGGAGAGCGCCGAGTTTTACTGCCACGGCTCCCCCGTGGTGCTGCAGGAGCTGCTGCAGGCCCTCTTTGCCGCCGGGGCCCGGCAGGCAAAGCCCGGTGAGTTCACGAAGCGGGCCTTTTTGAACGGCCGCATGGACCTGACCGCCGCCGAGGCGGTGGCGGACCTGATCGACGCGGAGACGGCGGAGGCCGCCCGCAACGCGGCGGCCCAGGTGGGCGGCGCGCTGGCGCGGTCTGTGGAGCAGGTCTACGGCGCGCTGATGGACATCGCCTCCCGGTTTTACGCCGTGGTGGACTATCCCGACGAGGACATTGAGCCGCTCCAGCACGCGGAGATCGCGCGCACCCTGGCGGAGAGCGCGGCGCGGCTGCGTGCGATTCTTGCCACGGCGGAGCGGGGGCGGGTGCTCAAGCGGGGCGTGGCCGCGGCCATCGTGGGCCGGCCCAACGTGGGCAAATCCTCCCTGCTCAATGCCCTGGCTGGCTATGACCGGTCCATCGTCACCGACGTGGCGGGGACAACCCGGGACACAGTGGAGGAAAAGGTCCTCTGCGGCGGGGTGCTGCTGCGGCTCATCGACACGGCGGGCATCCGCGAAACGGCGGACGCCGTGGAAAAGATCGGCGTGGAGCGCTCCCGGGCCGCCCTGGCGGGGGCGGAGCTGGTGCTGGCGGTGCTGGATTCCTCCGCGCCGTTGACGGCGGAGGACGAGGAAATCCTTCTGGCGGCGGCCCGCCATGAAAAATGGATCCTCGTCTGGTCCAAGTGCGACCTGCCGACGGCCCCGGCGCCCGTGCTGTCCTTTGACGCACCCCACCATGCCCCGGCGGCCATTGTGGAGGTGTCCGCCCACAGCGGCGCGGGACTGGACGATTTGGAGCGGGCTGTGGCGGCGCTGTACCCGGCGGGGACGGTTCCGGCAGGCGTGATCCTCACCAACAGCCGCCAGAGCGGGGCCGTGGCCCGGGCCCTGGACGCGGTGACCGCCGCCCGGCAGGCGCTGGAGAGCGGCATGACGCCCGACGTGGTGCTGACCGACGCCGAGGAGGCCATGGAGGCCCTGGGCGAGCTGACGGGCAGGACCGTGCGGGAGGATCTGGTGGAGACGATCTTCTCCCGTTTCTGCGTGGGAAAATGAGAAAAACGGACCCATTTTGGGCCCGCAACCAAAAGTTGCCTCCTGGGTTGGTTGCCGCCGGCGGAAAAAACCGGTATGCTGGCGGCAGAAACAGCGAAAGGAGGCGGCGCGATGTGTGAGGACAACGCGATGCAGGAAGAAAAAAGAACCCAGGAGGAGCAGACCCTGGGGGCCGGCGCGGTAATCGCCCGGCGGCGAAAGGTCCTGGGCCTTTCCCAGGAGGCCCTGGCGGAAAAGATGGACGTGAGCCGCCAGGCGGTGGCCAAGTGGGAAAACGGCCAGGCTTTTCCCACGGCGGAGCGGCTGACCCGGCTGTGCCGGGTGCTGGAGGTGACGCCGGAGGAGCTGCTGGGACTTGCGGAAGGACCGAAAAAACGGCGGCCCTGGGGGCGCATCGCCTTTGCAGCGGGGCTGGCCCTGCTTTGGGGCGGCGGCATACTTTCCGCGCTCTTCAGCGGCGGCGCAGGCGCCGCGGTGACGCTGCTCTGGACCCTGCTGAACCTGAGCCTGCTCTGGTGCCTCGGCTGGCTTTTGGCCCTGGCGGCCCGGGCGCTTTATCAATATGTGACGCGCTGAGCAAAGCGCCTTTGCGGCAGGCCGCTCCCGCGCCGGGAAAACCGGCGCGGGGGGCGGCCTGCTGCTTATTGATCGTCAGGCGGGATAAACGGCGTCCTCGTCCGTATCGAGGTGGAAGATGCCGGCGAAGGAAGAGAAGGGGCCCGGCTCCCTACCCTGGGAGAGCGCCTGCCGCGACAGGGCGGAGCGCACGGGATACTGCAGCCAGCTGGCCTGGTGGATATACTGGAACCAGTCGCCGGCGATCCTTGCGCCCCCGCACGGGGAAACGGAGAGGATGCAGGAGAGGCAGCCCCGCCGCTCCGTGCCGCGGGCGGGATAGGAAAAGGCGGCACGGAGGACCGCGCCGCCCTCGTCCCGGCGGATGAGCGCGTTGATGATTTCCTGTTCTTTCACGGCGAATGCCTCCTTTCGCGCAGATCCTTCTGCCTTATTCTACACGCAAAGGGAGAAAAACCACGGGGAAAAATTTTTCCGAAAACCGGCGGGGTCGTTTTTGGAGTTGCCGCATGTTATTTTATACACTGGTTCAAGTCGTTTTTATCATTGCATTTGCTGCAGCGGAGTGGTAGAATACAGGTATTACAAACCGGATCTGCGTTTGAAGGAGACGATCTGTATGGAAGAAATACGCGATTTGAAGGAGCGGCTGCAGGAACAGCGGCCGGCGTCCTGGGAAAATCTGCCGGATATCCCGCTGTATATGGATCAGGTGCTGGCCCTGATGGGTCGCCAGACCATCCATTTCGGAGAGGAGGACGCCCTGACGGCGGCCATGATCAACAACTATATCAAGGACGGTGCGGCCCCCCGGGCGGAGGGCAAGCGCTACAATGCCACCCACCTGGCCTATCTGACCATGATCTGCGTGCTCAAGCAGGTGCTTTCGGTGAAAGACGTGGCGCTGCTGACCCGCCAGGGCATGGCCGGGGGCGGCGTGCAGGAGAATTACGACCGCTTCTGCGCCGAACTGAGCAGCGCCCTGAACAGCGCTGCCGACCAGCTGCCGGCCGACCTGGAGGAGGACGAGCTGGCCCAGACGGCCATGCACTTCGCCCTTTTGAGCTATGCCTACGGCCTGGCGGGCCGGCGGATCACGGAGATCCTGCGCGCCCGGGAAGCGCCCGGTGCGCCGGAGGAGAAGCGGGGCCGCCGCAGCCGCAGACGGGCGGAGAAACAGGAAGCCGGCGACGCGTCGCCGGAGGAGGCGTGAGACATGAAGTGGCTGCAGCTTTGCATCGACACGAGCCGCCCCGGACTGGACGCCGTGGAGGTGATGCTCTCTTCCCTGGGCATCGACGGCATCGAGATCGAGGATGAGGCGGATTTCAAGGAATTTCTGGAGCACAATGAAAAATATTGGGACTATGTGGACGAGGACCTGCTGCGGGAAAAGGCGGGCAAGTGCCGCGTGAAGTTCTATCTGGAGGACAACGAGGACGCGCCGGCCACGGCGGCCGCCGTCCGCATGGCCATGGAGAAGGTCAAGGCGCAGAGCGGCGACACGGACATGGGTCCCATGATCCTGAGCCTGCGGCCCATGGAGGACGCGGACTGGGAAAACAACTGGAAGCAGTATTACCGGCCCATCGAGATCGGCGCACGCCTTTTGATCGTGCCGGAGTGGCTGGAGGCGGAGGACGGCGGACGGGTGACGCTGCGGCTGGACCCGGGCCTTGCTTTCGGCACCGGCAGCCACGCCACCACCCGCATGTGCCTCAAGCAGCTGGACCGGCGCATCCGCGGCGGTGAGCGGGTGCTGGACCTGGGCTGCGGCAGCGGCATTTTGTCCATTGCCGCGCTGCGCCTGGGCGCGGCGGAAGCCTTTGCCTGCGACATCGACGAAAAGGCCGCGGATGTGGCCTATGAAAACGCGGCCCTCAACGGCATCGGGAAGGACACCTACACCGTCCTGGCCGGCGACATCCTGACGGACGCGGCCCTGCGGGAAAAGATCGGCGGCGGGTACGACGTGGTGCTGGCCAATATCGTGGCCGATGTGATCATCGCCCTGGCGCCGGCGGTGCGGGGCCTTCTGGCGGAGGGCGGCGTGTTCCTCTGCTCCGGCATCATCGACACCCGGGCCGAAGAGGTGGCCGAAAAGCTCCGGGAAGCGGGCCTTAAAATCCTGGAAACGAACACCGAGGAAGGCTGGTATGCCTTCGCCGCCGATGACGCGCGCGCCTAAGCGCGCCGAGGCGGAACAGATTTTGCATGGAAAGAAGCGATTTTGAAATGAGACAGCAATTCGGGAAACTCTGCGCGCTGGTGCTGGCACTGGCGCTGGTATGCGCCCTGGCGGGCTGCGGAAAAACGCCCGCGCCCGGCAGCAGCGGCGAAGAAGCGCCGGAGGACAGTACGCCCGTCCGCGTGATGGTGCTCAACGGCACCACAGGCTTCGGCATGGCCAAGCTGATCAGCGACGCCGGCGCCGGCGAAGCGGCCCTGGAGTATCAGTTCTCCGTGGAGGCCGACGCTTCCAACGTGACGGCGGCCCTGATCAACGGCACGGCGGACATTGCCGCCCTGCCCACCAACGCGGCCAGCGTGGTCTACAACAAGACCGAAGGCGGCGTGCAGGTGCTGGCGCTGAACACCCTGGGCGTTTTGTACCTGGTCAGCGACGGCACGGTGGACGCCGCGTCCTTTGACGATTTGAAGGGTCAGACCGTCTATGTGCCCGCCCAGAATCCCACGTTCATTTTCCAATATCTCTGCGAGCAGAATGGACTGACTGTGGGCAAGGACGTGATCATCGACAACACTTATGCCCAGCCTGCGGATCTGCGCACGGCCGTGGCTGCCGGCGAGGTCTCCCTGGCCGTGCTGCCTGAGCCCATGCTGACCATTGCCATGAGCGGCAACGAAGCGCTGCAGGTGGAGATGGACCTGACGGAGCAGTGGGATGCTGTGGCGCCGGCAGGCTCTTTGGTGCAGGGCTGCGTCGTGGTGCGCACGGAATTTGCCCGGGAGCATCCCGATCTGGTGGAGACTTTCCTGGAGGAATACGGCGCGTCCATCGCCTAT
Source organism: Candidatus Pseudoscillospira falkowii (assembly GCA_904374485.1). Taxonomy (GTDB): domain Bacteria; phylum Bacillota; class Clostridia; order Oscillospirales; family Oscillospiraceae; genus Pseudoscillospira; species Pseudoscillospira falkowii. Next base: position 6,953 of record CAJFFX010000029.1, read on the forward strand.
CTGAGCGAAGAGGGCGCCGATGTGGCCGGCGTCATCGAGGGAAGCGGCGTGTTCACCAACGGCGCGGTGGCGGCGAAGGCCCTGCCGGGCTGCAACCTCTGCTTCATCACCGGCGAAGACATGCAGTCCGCCATGGCGGAATTTTTGGAGATCATGTATGAAACGGCGCCGGATTCCATCGGCGGCGCGCTTCCCGGGGACGATTTCTATTACCTGGGATAAGCCATGAAATGCTGGAGGACGCTGGGAAAGCAGTGCGCGGTGATTGCGCTGTGGATCGCCCTGTGGGCGCTTTTGGCGGCGGCGGTGCGCCAGCCCCTGCTGCTGCCCGACCCGGCGGCGGTGCTGGCGCGGCTTTTTGCGCTGGCGCAGCAGACCGCCTTTTGGCAGATCGTTCTGTTTTCCGTGGGGCGCATCATGCTGGGCATCCTCTGCGCCGTGGCGCTGGGGGCGGTGATGGCGGTGCTGAGCTGCCGGTTTTCGGCGGTGGAAGCATTGTTCGCCCCGCTTTTGACGGTGGTGAAGGCCACGCCGGTGGCTTCCTTCATTCTGCTGGTGTTGATCTGGATCGGCCGCGGCAGCGTGCCCGCGGTGATCGCGGCGCTGATGGTGCTGCCGGTGGTGTGGACCAACGTGGCTGCCGGTGTGCGCGGCGTGGACCGGGAACTTTTGGAGATGGCGGACAGCTATCGCCTGGGCGCGGCGGTGCGGCTGCGGCGCATCCTGATCCCCTCGGTGATGCCCTACTTCCTCTCGGCGGTCAGGACCGGCATCGGTATCGGCTGGAAGGCCGGCGTCGCGGCGGAGGTGCTGACGGTGCCGGTGCGCAGCATCGGGAAAATGATCTATGAATCGAAGCTCTATCTGGAAACGACGGACCTGTTTGCCTGGACGGCGGTGGTGATCGTCATCAGCCTGCTGCTGGAAAAGCTGCTGGTGGCGGCCCTGGAGCGCCTGGGCGGCCGGTACGGCGGGGAGGTGCGCGGCAATGATTGAATTTTCCGCCGTCACGGCGGGTTACGGCAGCGCGCCGCCAGTGCTGGAGAACTGTACGTTCCGCGTGGCCCCCGGCGAGCGGGTGGCGCTGATGGGACCCTCCGGCAGCGGCAAGACCACCGTCCTGCGCCTGATCGGCGCCCGGCTGCAGCCCCGGCAGGGCACGGTGCGCGTGGGTGCGCAGAAGATATCCTATATGTTTCAGGAGCCGCGGCTCCTGCCCTGGCTCAGCGCCGAGGACAATGTGAACCTGGTGCTTTCCGACGGGCCGGCCACCCTGGCGGCGGCCCGCCGAGCCCTGGAGGCTGTGGGCCTGGGGGATGCGGCGAAAAAGCGCCCCGCGGAGCTCTCCGGCGGCATGCGCCAGCGCGTGTCCCTGGCCCGGGCGCTGGCTTATGACGGGGATCTCTTTTTGCTGGACGAGCCCCTTTCGGCCCTGGACGCGGACAAGGCGGCGGAGCTGCTGGATCTGCTGGCGCGTCACATGGAGGGCAGGACGCTGCTTTTCGTCACCCACAGCCTGGCCCAGGCCCGCACTCTGGCTACGCGCATCTGCGTCATGGACGGCCGCGGCGGCATCGCGCCGCTGGAAGCGCCGTGAAAAAAGATAAAAAGGACTGCACCGGCTGCTTAGCCGGTGCAGTCCCTTTTTGCGCGCAGGGAGAATTCAGCGTTCCTCGCGGAAGTAGTTGTTGCCCAGGTTTTCGGGGATGTGGCTTCCCTTGGCGCCCCGGATGGAGGCGGCCAGCAGCACCACGGCGGTGATGACGAAGGGGAGCATGTCGAAGAAAGCGATGGGGATCACGGCGGGCATATAGTATTTCAGGATGCGCAGCGCGCCGAACACAAAGCTGCCCAGAATGGCTATCTGGGGCTTCCAGGCGGCGAAGATGACCAGAGCCACGGCGATCCAGCCCAGACCGCCCACGCAGTTGGAGATCCACACGCCGCCGTTGATGACCATGGAGCAGTAAGCGCCGCCGATGCCGCAGATGCCGCCGCCCAGGAGGATGTTGATGTATTTCCACTTTGTGACCTGGATGGAGGCCGCGTCGGCCGCGGCGGGGTTTTCACCGATGGCCTGGGTGTTCAGCCCGGCCTTGGTGCGGAAGAGGTACCAGCCGCAGATCAGGGCGATGGCGATGCCCACATAGGTGAAGGGATCGTAATGGAACAGCAGGGGGCCCAGAACGGGGATATCCGTCAGCACGGGGATCTGCACGTTCTGCATCTGGCTGATGAGGCCTGCGGGAAGCTGCCAGGTGTTGCTCTCTGTCTGGCCGATCATGTAGACGCCCAGGAAGTTGGACAGGCCCACGCCGAAGATGGTCAGCGTCAGGCCGATGACGTTCTGGTTGGCCATGAAGCTGACGGTGAGCACGGCGTAGATCAGCGCGCTGAGCAGGCCCGCCAGGAAGGCGGCGATCATGGCGGCGGCCAGATTGCCGGTGGCATAGCCCACGGCGAAGCCCGCGAAGGCGCCGATGGACATCATGCCCTCCACGCCCAGGTTCAGGTGGCCCACTTTTTCGGAAAGGATCTCGCCCACGGTGCCGAACAGCAGCGGCGTGCCCGCGCTGACGGCGGCGGCGATGAATGCCATGATGATCATGCGTTGTCCGCCTCCTTCTTTTCCGGCGCGGCGGCCTCTTTAGCCGCGGGACGCTTTTCGCTGTGGCCGCGGAAGACGATCTTGTAGCGGATGAAGAATTCCATGGCCATGATGAAGAACAGGATGATGCCCTGCAGCACCTCGGCGCAGTCCGTGGACAGCCCGAAGGAGGACTGGACCACGCTGGAACCCTTGACCAGGATGCTGAAGGCGAAGGAAATCAACAGGGACACATAGGGGTTGAGCTGGGCGAGCCAGGCGATGATGATGCCGGTGAAGCCCACGCCGCCGGCCACGCCGGTGCTCAGCGTGATGTCGGAGCCGGTGGCCTGCACCATGCCGGCAATGCCGGCGATACCGCCGGAGAGGAACATGGTGCGCAGCACCACGCGCTTGACGTTGATGCCGGCGTAACGGGCCGTGTCGCGGCTTTCGCCCACGACGCCGATCTCATAGCCCTGCTTGGTGCGGCTCATGTAAATGGATACCAGCACCACAAGCACCAGCATGACGATCCAGCCTGCGTGGACGCCGAAGACCTTGTCCAGCATGGCGTTGGGATCGAAGCGGGCGATCTTGTTGAAACCGGCGGCCTCGGGGTCGCGCCAGGGGCCGTCCCGCAGGAAGGCGACGATATAAAGGGCGATGTAGTTGAGCATCAGGGTGAACAGCGTTTCGTTCGTGCCCCATTTTTCGCGGCAGGCCGCGGGGATCAGGCCCCAGAGGCCGCCGCCCACGAAGCCGGCCACGAACATGACCGCCAGCAGCAAAAAGTGGGGCATGCCGCTGCAGAACAGGGCGAAGAACGAGGCGAACACCGCGCCCATGATCAGCTGGCCCTCGCCGCCGATATTCCAGAAGCGCATTTTGAAGGCCAGCGTCACGCCCAGGGCGGAGATGCACATGGGGATGCAGAACTTCACCGTGGCCTGGAAGGCCATGGGCGAGCGGAAGCAGCCGGAGATGATGGTGCCGTAGATCTCAAAGGGGTTGTAGCCGATGGCGGCGATGAACACGCCGCCCACCACCAGGGCCAGGGCCACGGCCAGGATCCGCAGGCCGATGCTCTGAGCGCGGGACAGCTCGGCGTGTTTGACCACGCGCAGCAGGGGTTCCTTTTTCTTAGCATCCATATTCCATGACCTCCTCTGCTGTTGCACCGGTCATCATCAGGCCGATCTGCTCCTTGGTGACGGCGGCGGCGTCCACCAGGCCGGTGATCTTTCCGTGGCACAGCACGGCGATGCGGTCGCACAGCTGCAGCAGCACGTCCAGATCCTCGCCGATGTAGACCACGGCCACGCCTTTTTCCTTCTGTTCGTTGAGCAGGTCGTAGACCAGGTAGCTGGAGTTGATGTCCAGGCCGCGGACGGGATAGGCGGTGATGAGCAGATCGGGGTTGGACTCGATCTCGCGGCCCAGCAGGACCTTCTGCACGTTGCCGCCGGACATCATGCGCACCGGCATCTCCACGCCGGCGGTGACGATGTCCAGCTTTTCGATCAGCGCTTCGGCCATTTTGCGGGCCGGAGGCCGGTCCACAAACATGCCCTTGCCGTGGGTGTAGGTTTTGAGGAGCATGTTGTCCGTCATGCCCATGCCGGCCACCAATCCCATGCCCAAACGGTCCTCGGGCACGAAGCTCATGGAGATGCCCATGTCGATGAGCTCGCGGGGCGTTTTGCCCGCCAGGTTTTCTTTTTTATAGAGGATGGCACCCCGGGTGGGGGGGATGAGGCCGGCGATGGTCTCGCACAGCTCCTTCTGGCCGCTGCCGGCGATGCCGGCCACGCCCAGGATCTCGCCGGAGCGGATGGTGAAGGAAACGTCGTCCAGGGCGACGCTGCCGTCCTTGCGGTGGACGGTCAGGTCCACCAGCTTGAGAATGTCCTCCGGGTCCTTGGGCTGGGGGCGGTCGATCTCCAACGTGACGGCGTGGCCCACCATCAGCTCCGTCAGCTTGGCCACGTCCACCTCGGCGGTGTTGACGGTGCCGTAGCTTTTTCCCTTGCGCAGGATGGTCACCCGGTCGGAGATGGACAGCACCTCGTTGAGCTTGTGGGTGATGATGATGATGGCGCAGCCGGCCTTGCGCATCTGGCGCAATATAGCGAAGAGTTTTTCCGTTTCCTGAGGCGTCAGCACGGCGGTGGGCTCGTCCAGGATCAGGATGCGGGCGCCGCGGTAGAGCACCTTCAGGATCTCCACCGTCTGCTTTTCCGAAACGCTCATGGCGTGGATGGGCTTGTCCGGGTCGGTCTCCAGGCCGTATTTCTCGCACAGTTCCGTGACTTTTTTGCGCAGGGTCCGGGCCGGCAGCTTGCGGCCCGGCGTGCCCAGCTCGATATTCTCCATGGCGGAGAAGATGTTGACCAGCTTGAAATGCTGGTGGATCATGCCGATGCCCAGGTTTTGGGCGTCCAGCGGGCTCTGGATCGGCGCGGGCTTGCCGTCCACATAGATGGTGCCTCCGTCGGGATGGTAGATGCCGGAGATCATGTTCATCAGCGTGGTTTTTCCGCTGCCGTTTTCACCCAGCAGGGCCAGGATCTCGCCGTAGCGGACGTCCAGATCGATCTGGTCGTTGGCCACCACGCTGCCGAAGATCTTGGTGATCTTTTCACAGCGGATCGCGTAAGCGGTTTCAGCCATAAAGTGTTCCCCACCTCTTTCAAAACTCTCAAAACTTTCAAAGACGCATTTCAGGGAGCGCCCCGCCGCCTTGGGCGGCGCGCAGACGGGCGCTGCGCTCAGCGGGACGGGAAGGGAGCGCCTTCCCGCCCGGCTCAGCGGCCGGGGCGCAGCCCCGGCGCGCGGTACCGAAAAGAGGGCGGCCGTTATGACAAGCCGCCCTCTTTTCCGGTCAGTCGTCTTACTTGACGACGACGTTCTTGTAATATGCGGTGATCGCGGAGTAGTTGGTGCCGTCCACTTCCATGGTGGAACCGTCGTTGCATTCCATCACGCCGTCGCAGCCGATGGTGTTGCCGGCAGCGTCGGTATAGGTGCCGGTGAACACGTCGAAGGAGCCGTCAGCCATGGCAGCGCGGGCGATGTCAATAGCTTCCTGGGTGCCTTCAGCGGCGTCAGCGGACAGAGCCGTGATGTCCAGCAGGCCGTCGGCCATGGAGCCGTAGTAGTTCTCCACATGGACGCCGGGGGTCCAGGTGCCGTCGATGACGTTCTGGACAGCCTGGGTGTAGTAAGCGCCCCAGTTCCACACGACGCTGGTCAGCACGCTGTCGCCGACCTCGGCGGTCATGTCGGAGTTGTAGCCCACGCCCCAGACGCCCGCGTCTCTTGCGGCGATCTGGGGGTTGTTGGTGTCGCAGTGCTGGGCGATGACATCGCAGCCGTCGTCGATCAGGGCCTGGGCGGCCTGGCCTTCGCCTTCGGGATCATACCAGGAATTGGTGACCTTCACGATGACCTGCGCGTCAGGATTGACGGCGGCCACGCCCATGGCGAAGGCGTCGATGCCGGAGGTGCACTCGCCGTTCTCGCTGCCCATGGCGCTGACGTAACCGATCTTATTGGTCTCGGTCTTCATGCCGGCGGCGATGCCGGAGAGATAGCGGGCCTGATAAATGCGGCCGAAATAGTTGTTGAAGTTGGTGTCGTTGGACTTATAGCCGGTGGCGTGGGAGAAGAACACGTTGGGATACTCGGCGGCCAGGGCCTCGCAGGTGTCCATGTAGCCCCAGGAGGTGGCGAAGATAATGTTGCAGCCTTCCTCCACGCACTCTCTCATGGCGTTGTCGATGGCGGTGCTGTCGGTATCGTCGATGTTGTTCTTGCGGATGATCTGGTCGTCGCTCAGGCCCAGGGTGTCCTGCATGGCCACGATGCCCTGATCGTGGGTGTAGGAATAGCCGGAGCCGGTGGCGGGATCGCCGATGTGGATCACGCCGACCTTGATGTCAGCGGCGGAGATGCCGTTGCCGGTCTCGTCGCCGGAGCCCTGCTCATTGTTGCCGCCGTTGCCGCAGCCGGCAAACAGCATGGTCATCAGAGCGAGGGAGCAAACCAAAGCGAGAATTCTTTTCATGTCTGAACTTCCTCCAAATACAAAAATTTTTATTACGGCGCCCGCAGGCGCAATAATACGAAGGCCGACCGCCCGGCTTACTGGGGACGGAACGTGATGGTCCCGTCTTCGCTCATAGAGTCCACGATGGCCAAAGACTCCACCCGCAGGCCGCGTTTGCGCAGCAAAGCGCCGCCCTCCTGAAATCCCTTCTCGATGGCGATGCCGGCGCCCACCACGGCGGCGCCGGCCTGCTGGCACACATCGAGCAGGCCCAGCAGGGCGTTGCCCTTGGCGAGGAAATCGTCGATCAGCAGGATGCGGTCGTTTTCACTCAGATATTTTTTGGAGATCCGGATATCATATACCTTATTGTGGGTAAAAGAAGCGACGGAACTGGTGTAGACGTCGCCGTCCAGGTTCTTGCTTTCGGATTTCTTGGCGAACACCACGGGGACGCGGAAATACTGGGCGGCGATGCAGGCGATGCCGATGCCCGACGCCTCGATGGTGACGATCTTCGTCACGCCTTCGTCGCCGAACAGACGGAAAAATTCCCTCCCCATTTCATTGAACAGATCGATGTCCATCTGGTGGTTCAAAAAGCTGTCCACCTTCAGCACGTTTCCCGCGCGGACGACGCCGTCGCGCAGGATCCGCTCCTCCATCAGCTGCATAACCGGATTCTCCTTCTTTTCTCTCTTGGTCTGCGCGGTGCAGATCAAAAACAATTGCGGATAGATAAGAATATTATATTGACTCGGCCTGTATTTTTCAATAGTAAATGTGGTAAAAACGTTGGGTTTTGGAAGATCCTGGCGTGTTTTCACGAAATGCACAAAAGCCGCGGAGCTTTCGTCCGCGGCTTTTGACAGTCTTGTGAAAAGGGGCTGGGAAAGAATAGGGGCCTCAGGCGGCGCTTTCGCTGGCGGCGTTTTCCCCTTCGGCGGACGCCGGGGCGTCCTGGGGGCCGGGGGCGGTTTCGGCGCCCGGCGTTTCGGGCGTTTCCGGCGTTTCGGGCGTATCCGGCGCGTCGGGCTGATCGCCTTCGGGGGCCGGATCGGGCTCCGGCGTTTCCGCTGCCGGGCCTACATGCACGATGCGGTCCCTGGCGCGGTAAGTGCTGACGGCCTCCTGGGTCCGGCTGATCAGTTCGCCCTCTGCATCGTACACGCTGCGGTAGGTGACGACCTTGTAGCCGGTATAGCCGTTCTGGATCTCGCGGCTTTCTCCGGGGGCCAGGGTGCTGTCCTCCTCCGTCACGGTGCTGTAGGGCGTGGAGGAGAGGATGCTGTAAGTCATTTTTGCGCTGGTGCCGGCAGTGTTGGTGCCATAGATGGTGCAGGTGGCCTTGCCGCCGCTGTAGGAGGCGACGATCTTGATGGGGTAGTCGGTGTTGTTGCGGAATTTGAAATCCGGCCCGCCCCAGCTGACGGTGGCGTCCATGCCGTAGGGGATATAGCCGGGATAGAACATGTGGTTCGTGCGGTCCACGATCTCCAGGTTGGAGCGGAGCACGGCCAGATACAGCGTGGAGGACACCTGGCAGATGCCGCCGCCGTATTCCAGCACGGTCTTGCCGCCCACATAAGCCGCGGCGCTGCGGTAGCCCCGCGCGGCGGTGCGCTCGCCGAGGGCGGCGTTGTAGGAAAAGGTCTCGCCGGGATTGAGGACGATGCCGTTGCAGGACTGGGCTGCCAGGCCCACGTTGTGCTTGCGGTTGGAGGTGCCGCTGACGGAGGTGGTGCAGCTGCCCAGCTGGTCCCGGAACAGGAGCTTTTCCATTTCCTCCTTGGAGATCTTCGGCTCCGTCACGGTGATGGGCACGGAGAATTCCGCACCGGGCGCGGCTTCGTCCATCTGCTTCTGGGCAGCGGCAGGGTCGAAATCCACGCCGGGCTCCCCGGCCTTCACGGCGCCTTCGGTCTTGTCGTAATAGGCGTTGGCGGCCTGGCGATGGGCGTCGCCGTAAATATCCTCCATGGTGACGGAAACGGGGGCGGTCTCCACCAGGGTGCAGGTGACGCCCTGTTTCAGGTCATACCGGGCCAGGGCGGTCTCCACCTGGGAGAGCAGGGCGTTCTGGTCGATGAGATAGCCGCTCTTGGGCTTGGTGACGATCATGCTGTCCCCCTCGATGCGCCAGGAGCACTCGGTGACGGGGACGTCGGCCTCAAGGGCGATGTCCGCGATGGCGTCGCGGGCGGCGCTGCGGTTGAAGGACAGCTCCGGCGCCACGGCATGGCCCAGCAGCAGCCCCTTGGCATAGGCGATGCCGCTGGTAAAGAAATTGCCGCTGCGGCCGTTCTGATAGGCGGCGTCCGCCGCCTGGGCGGGGGAGGCGGTGACGTCCAGCGCGGAAAGGGGCAGGGGAAAAACCGCCTTTTCGGCGCTTTCCCCGGCGTCCCCGGGCTGAACGGTGACGGGCAGGGACTGCTCCGAAAAAGCCTCCGGCAGCTGGGCGGTGAGCACGTCCAGCGCTTCTTCGCGGGTCAGGCCGCCCACGGGGATGCCGGCCACGGTGGTGCGGGGGTAGATGGTGGTGCTGGAGGCGGCCAGCACGCAGGGGATCAATACCGCCGCCAGGATGACGGCCGCCGCGATCACGGCGGCGAAGGGCTTTTTGCTGCGCCCGTCGCGCGCCGGCGCACCGGCGCTGGTTTCCAATTCCTTCTGCATAGCGATGCTCCTCTGTATTCGGTCGGTAAAACGGGCGTGCAGGGAGGGCGGCGGAGCGCCGGGCCGCTGCGCGCGGGACAAGCCGTTCAATTGAGCTCATTGTAGCATACCGCCGCGGGGGAATGCGTTACAATGTTGTTACAATACGATGAAGAAAATATCAAAAAGCGGCGCCGCGGCCCGGGGCGGAGTGACGGGGCGGGGGAGAATTCTTTTGCCGGAATTTGGCGCTTTGCCAGTTGACTTGACCGGGGACAGAAGATAGAATAAAACTGATATTATTTATTTGTTGCTGTGCGCGCTGGCGCGGGGCGCTCTCGCGATACTGTCATATATGTGGAGGGAGTACTGATTATGTCTGTCAAGTATATTTTTGTCACCGGCGGCGTGGTTTCCGGCCTGGGCAAGGGGATCACGGCGGCGTCCCTGGGGCGGCTGCTCAAGCAGCGGGGGCTGCGGGTCACCATCCAGAAGTTCGATCCCTATCTGAACGTGGACCCCGGCACCATGAGCCCCTATCAGCACGGCGAGGTGTTCGTGACCGACGACGGCGCGGAGACCGACCTGGACCTGGGCCATTACGAGCGCTTTATCGACGAAAACCTGACGCACAATTCCTCGGTCTCCTCCGGCCAGATCTACTGGACCGTCCTGAACCGCGAGCGCACCGGCGATTACCTGGGCCGCACGGTGCAGGTGATTCCCCATATCACCAACGAGATCAAGAACCGCGTCTATTCCGTCAGCGAAAATACCGACGTGGTCATCACCGAGATCGGCGGCACCGTGGGCGATATCGAGTCCCAGCCCTTCCTGGAGGCCATCCGCCAGGTGGCGGCGGAAGTGGGCCGCCAGGACGTGATGTTTATCCACGTCTCCCTGATCGTCTCCATCCCCGGCAGCGGCGAACTCAAGAGCAAGCCCACCCAGCACTCCTGCAAGGAGCTGCTCTCCATCGGCATCCAGCCCGATGTGATCATGTGCCGCTGCGATGAGGACATCCCCCAGGATATCATCGACAAGATCGCCCTGTTCTGCAATATCCCCAAGGAAAACGCCATCCCCAACCTGACGGCTCCCATCCTTTACGAAGTGCCGCTGATGCTGGAAGAGGCGGGGCTTGCCAAGGCCGTGTGCAAGCGCCTGGGCCTGCCCGATACGGAGCCGGATCTGACCGAGTGGGAAAACATGGTCCGGCGCGCCAAGAGCGTGGACGGCAAGGTCACCATCGCCCTGGTGGGCAAATACACCGCCCTGCACGACGCATATCTCAGCGTGGTGGAAGCCCTGACCCACGGCGGCATTGAAAACGACGTCAGCGTGGAGATCAAATGGGTGGATTCTGAGGGCGTCAACGAGCAGAATGCCGCCGCGCAGCTGGGCGATGTGGACGGCATCATCGTCCCCGGCGGCTTCGGCGACCGCGGCATCGAGGGCATGATCGCCTCCGCCCGCTACGCCAGAGAAAACGGCGTGCCCTACTTCGGCATCTGCCTGGGCATGCAGATGGCCGTGGTGGAATATGCCCGCCACGTCTGCGGCCTGGAGGGCGCCCATTCCAGTGAGCTGTCCCCCAATACCAAGTATCCTGTCATCGACATCATGCCCGACCAGGTGGCCGTCACCAGCAAGGGCGGCACCATGCGCCTGGGCGCTTATCCCTGCGTGCTGGCGGAGGATTCCCGCGTCTGCGCCATCTACGGCGTCGGGGAGATCAGCGAGCGTCACCGCCACCGCTACGAGTTCAACAACCAGTACCGCGAGACCCTGACCGAAGCGGGCCTGCGCTTGGGCGGCCTGTCGCCCAATGGCCGGCTGGTGGAGATCGTGGAGGTGCCGGAGCACCCCTGGTACGTGGGCGTCCAGTTCCATCCGGAGCTGAAGTCCCGTCCCAACCACGCCCATCCCCTGTTCCGCGATTTCATCCGCGCCGCCAAGGAAGGCAAAAACAACTGGGACAGGACATTCTGAAAGAAAAAGTGAAGCAAACGCGGCGCGGACGGCGCCGCGTTTGCTTCAGAAAGAGGCTGGGGTTATGTGGATCTTACTGGCATTTGGCTCCGCATTTTTTGCGGGAGTGACGTCTATTCTAGCCAAGGCGGGCATCCGGGAAACGGATTCCAATTTGGCCACGGCCATCCGCACCATCATCGTGCTTATTTTTTCCTGGATCATGGTGTTCCTAGTGGGCTCCCAGGGAACGATTTTCCAGATCGACGGAAAAACGGCGCTGTTTCTGGTGCTGTCGGGCCTTGCTACCGGCGCGTCCTGGCTGTGTTACTTCCGGGCGCTGCAGCTGGGCAATATCAACCGGGTGGTACCCATCGACAAATCCAGCACGGTTCTGACCATCCTGCTGGCCTTTGTGCTGCTGGGAGAACCCATCAGCATCGCCAAGGGCGTGGGCATTGTGGCCATTGCTGCGGGAACCTATCTGATGATCCAGAAAAAACAGGTGGCGGAAAAGGAAGAAAAGGGCGGAAAAGCATGGCTCGTTTACGCGGTGCTTTCCGCCGTGTTTGCCGCCCTGGTGGCGATTTTGGGAAAGATCGGCATCAGTGGTGTGGAGTCCAATTTGGGCACGGCTCTGCGCACCGGCGTGGTGCTGGTGATGGCCTGGGTGGTGGTACTGGTCACCGGCAAGCAGAAAGAGGCCCTGCGCGTGCCGCGGCGGGAGCTGGGTATGATCTGTCTTTCGGGTGTTGCTACCGGCGCATCCTGGCTGTGCTATTTCCGGGCGCTGCAGTTGGGGCCGGCCAGTGTGGTGGTGCCCATCGACAAGCTGAGCATTCTGATAACGGTGCTGTTTTCCTTCCTGGTGTTTCATGAAACCCTCAACCGCAAATCGGCGGTGGGGCTGGCGCTCATCGCGGCGGGGACGATGGCCATGCTGTTTTAAGGCGCGGGACCAGGAAGATGCGCCCCTTCCGCCCTCCTCCGCCGCCGCGGGGTAGAGGGCGTTCCACACATCGGGGCGGGGCTTTCCGATCCCGATGGAGATTTTCCGGCAAAAAAACGGGCCGCTTCCCTTGTGGGAAGCGGCCCGCTGCAATATTCGGGGAAATCTCTTATGCCTTGTGATCCACGGAGTACATATACTGGATCAGGTCGACGACCTTGTTGGAGTAACCGGCCTCGTTGTCGTACCAGGCGACCAGCTTGACGAACTTGTCGGTCAGAGCGATGCCGGCCTTGGCGTCGAACACGGAGGTGCAGGTCTCGCCGATGAAGTCGCTGGAGACCACGTCCTCGTCGGTGTAGCCCAGGATGCCCTTCAGCTCGCCCTCGGAAGCCTTTTTCATGGCGGCGCAGATCTCGTCATAGGTGGCGGGATTCTTCAGCTCGACGGTCAGGTCCACCACGGACACATCCAGGGTAGGCACGCGCATGGACATACCGGTCAGCTTGCCGTTCAGTTCGGGGATGACCTTGCCCACGGCTTTTGCTGCGCCGGTGGAGGAGGGGATGATATTGCCGTTGGCTGCACGGCCGCCGCGCCAGTCCTTCTTGGAGGGACCGTCGACGGTCTTCTGGGTGGCGGTGGTGGCATGAACGGTGGTCATCAGGCCCATTTCCACGCCGAAAGCGTCGTTGACGACCTTGGTCAGGGGCGCCAGGCAGTTGGTGGTGCAGGAAGCATTGGACACGAAGTTCATGGAAGGATCATAAGTCTTGTGGTTCACACCCATGACGAACATGGGGGTGTCGTCCTTGGAAGGAGCAGACATGACGACCTTCTTGGCGCCGGCGTCCAGGTGGGCCTGGGACTTTTCCTTGGTCAGGTTGATGCCGGTGGCCTCGACGATGTATTCCGCGCCGATCTGGCCCCAGGGGATGTCCTTGGCGTTCATCTCGTTGAAGACCTTGATCTCGTGGCCGTTGACAACGATGGCGCCTTCCTTGGCCTCGACGGTACCCTGGAAGCGGCCGTGGACGGAATCGTATTTCAGCATGTAAGCCATGTAATCGGGAGTGATGAAGGGATCGTTGATGCCGACGAACTCCACGCCCTCGCGATTGATGCCGGCGCGCAGCACCAGGCGGCCGATACGGCCGAAGCCATTGATACCGATTTTGATAGACATAGTAGTCTTCCTCCTTAAAAACTGTATAACTTGCAAAGCGTTTTGGACTAAAAGTATTATACCGAAATCAAATCGAAGAATATACGTTATTTTGCACAAATAATTTTGGAGGCATTGGGCAAAACTGACGGCAAAACGGCGCAAATGCGGAAGAATCCGCCAAAAAACTTGCTTTTTTGACAAAATCTGATAAGATGAGTAAAGTGCTTAGAAGTTACTTATCCAGCTTTTTGATACACATTTAGGCCATTTGCCTGAAAAAGAGAAAATTGGCAGCGGTAAAATCGTCAGATTTGCCGATGCTAAGCGGGAGACTGAATCAAGCAGAAAGGAAACGACCGTGACAAATCGGAGTGACGAAGAGAAAAAACTGCTGGATGAGGTCCTGCCGAATGTGGCCGCCCAGATGCGCGCCCCCCTGAGCGTGATGTACGCGTGCATGCGCAAGCTGGTTGCCAGTGATGCGCCGGGCAGCGACCTGATGAACCGGAGTTATTATCAGCTGCTGCGCCTGGCCGCCAACCTGTCGGCGGCGGAGTGGATGGAGGATGGGATTTACGGCGCCGATCTGCGCAACGGCGACATCGCCGCCTTCTGCGCCGGGCTGAGCGAGCGCATCGCGCCGCTGGCTGCGGAAAAAGGGATCGAGTGGTCCTATGTCTGCGCGAAAAAGAGCCACACCATCGTCTTTGACCGGCGGCTTATGGAGCGCCTGGTGCTGAATCTGGTCTCCAACGCGCTGAAATTCACCCCCGCCGGCGGCCGCGTGACGCTGTCGCTGCAGGTGAAGGGGCGGGATGTGCTGCTGAGCGTGGCGGACACGGGCTGCGGCATTGCCAAGGATAAAATGGAGACCCTGTTCGACCGCTACCTCCACAGCGACCGGATGGACCCCACGCCCCACGGGCTGGGGTTGGGCCTGCCGCTGTGCCGGGCCATCGCCCAGCTGCACGGCGGGCGGATCGTCGCCCAGTCCCGCGTTGGCGCGGGCACGAAGATCACCGTGACGCTGCCCAACGAGCAGAGCGTGATCCAGCACTTGGAAAGCGCCTGCGAATTTGACTATGCCGGCGGATACGACCATGTGCTGATCGAGCTGTCAGACGCACTGGGCGTCAGCGCATACCCCTGGAAGGGAAGAACAAAATAAAAAAACACGGGGCGCAATCGGTCCGCCCTGATAAGGATGTTTTTGGTTCTACGCATGGCCCCAGGATGTTACGGCATCCTGGGGCCGCTTTGTCATGCCTGGCCGATGAAATTG
>CAJFFX010000030.1 GCA_904374485.1 Candidatus Pseudoscillospira falkowii
CAAAAACCGCCTCAAAGCATCAGTTTTGAGGCGGTTTTTGGTCCGAGTGGGGAGACTCGAACTCCCGGCATCTTGCTCCCAAAGCAAGCGCGCTACCAACTGCGCTACACCCGGATAGCTGTCCCCGGCCGAAGCCGGGGACTTATTTATAATAGCAAGCCTGAACGCGCTTTGCAAGTCTTATTTTTGCAGATCCTGCTTGATCTTCGTGGTGGAGATCTCCGGCGTGCGGGGCAGATAGACCACTTCGCACTTCTCCTTCAGAAAGTCGAATTTCCCCTCCCAATCGTCGCCGATGACGAAGATGTCGATGTGATACTTGTCCACATCCGTTAGCTTCTGCTCCCAGCTCTCCTCCGGGATCACCAGGTCCACATAACGGATGGCCTCCAGCATGCGCTTGCGCTCCTCATAGGGAAAATAACACTTCTTCTGCTTGCAGTTCCAGTTGAATTCGTCCGTGGACAATGCCACGACCAGATAGTCGCCCAGAGCCTTGGCCCGGCGCAGCAGCTCGATATGCCCGTAGTGGAGCAGATCGAATGTTCCGTAGGTAATCACACGCTTCATTTCCGCTCATCCTTCCATCTTTTTCATAATCCAGTCCGCGCAGCGTACGGCGGCATGGCCGTCCTCACAGAGGCCGAATGCCCTGCTGAAACCGTCCCAGGCCGCAGCGGCATCCTCCCGCTGCCAGGAAAGCACCGCCCGCTCCAGTTCATCATTGTCCCGCGCCAGCGGAAAAGGCATTTTCTCCAGGGGGAAATAAAAATTCCGGTCTTTCTGATAGGCCGCGATATCCACGGCAAACTGAAAGCAGGGCCGCTTTGTCAGGCCGTAGTCGAACATCAGCGAGGAATAGTCGCTGACCACCGCATCCGCCGCGGCCAGCAGCTCCTGCATATCGTCGTAGGCCGTGGCGTCGAAGGTGGTCTCCCCGTCAAAGCGCAGATCCTTCGCTTGGGCCATCACATGGGGGTGCAGGCGGACCAGCACGACCCAGCGGCCGCCGAAACGCCGCTCCAGTGCCGCGCGCAGGCGGCTATAGTCCACGCAGTAAGCGTCCATGGAGCCGTCGGACCGGAACGTGGGGGCGTACAGCACAATCGAACCGTCCGCCGGCAGGCCCAGAAGGTCCGCCACCTTTTTCCGCGCCGGCACGCCGTCGGTAAACAGCACGTCGTTGCGGGGTGAGCCAAACTCCGCGATCTCCCCGTCATACCAGAAGGATTCCCGGTAGATGCGGGTCATAAAAGCGGCGTTGGAAACGATCAGGTCCGTCTGGGCGCTGTCCCGGGCTGCGTATTCCGCATAGCCCGGCGGCAGGGTGTCCACCACGTCCCGCTCGATGCGCTTGAGGGCAAAGCCGTGCCAGGTCTGCAGATACCACTGTCCTGGTTTCTTGACCCGGGCGCCCTTACGGTTGTTGTCCAGCCAGATCTTCGCCGTACACAGCTCCCGGATGCGGTTCCAGGGGGTATAGGGCACGGCCCGCACGCCGGCGGGCAGGCTTTTGGCCGCCCCTTCGTCGGCCGTGAGCCAGACGATGTCCAGCCCGCCGCCCCGGCGCAGCAGTTCCGCCACGATGGGCTTGAGGTTGTCGCCGTAGCCCCGGCCGTAGAAATTCGTCACAACGATCTTGTTTTTCTGCACGGGCAGCAGCCGCCCCGCCGTCCAGAGGGCGGCGGAAAGCCCTTTGCTCACGATACCCACGGTTCAGTCCTCCTCCCCGGCCTGCCTGGGGACCATGCGGCCGCGGTAATGCCACACAACGATGAGCCGGTACAGGAAGATCAAAATCTCCGTGGCCGACGTCAGAAGGCCCAGGGTCAGCATGGTCACATGGTTTGCGGCAAACAGAACGATCATCGCGGCAATGTAAAATACGGAGCCGACAATGGTGGAATAGTTGGCGTGTTTGGCAAGGCCCATGGGCGAAAGGGTCGGGAAGCCAAGAATATAGCTCGGCAGGATGACCGCCACCACAGGCAGCATCACCCGCAGCACCTTCGCAGAATCGGCGTATTCCGCCCCCAGGAACCACACGCACAGGGGCTCGGCAAAGATCCCCACCACGATGCAGCCCAGAACGATCAGGGGCATCAGCACTTTCAGCGTCTTTTTCACCAGCTTGAAATCCCGGTTCTTCACCATGTAGGGATACATGCTGTCAGAAATAGGGGACATGCCGCTCTTGGCCGTGGTGATCAGCTTGTCCGCGCCGGTGTAGTAACCCGTCACCGCACCGGTGCCGCTGATGATGTTCAGCACCACGGTGTTTGTGGCTGTGTAGACCGTAGTGGCCACCCGGGAATAGAAAAACGGCAGGGATCGCCGCAGAACACCGGCCACCTCCCCTACCCGTACGGGGCAGAAACCGATGCCCAGCTTCCGCTTGAGATGGACGTACACCCCCAGAAAAGCCGCGCCGTTGCCGATAATATTCAGCACCGGGATCAGATAATACTGGGAGGCGTCCCGCAGCAGGACAAAGATCATGACGGTGAAAAACGCCTTGATGCACACGGCGCGCACCGTGATGACCTCCATCTGTTCCAGCCCGCGGTACAGGTAGTCCGGCATCAGCGAAGCCAGGAATACGGAGAGAAAATAGAGAAAATAAAACAGCGTGTGGCCGCCCCACACCGCGATGCAGCGGCACAGGACCATCAGCACCGCGGCGGAAACCACCGCCAAAAACAGCTTTGCCAGCGTCACCGAGGTGAAGAGGCCCGAGAGATAACGCCTATCCTCCCGGTGCAGCGCGGCATCCTCCGTGCCGGAGAGAATGAAGCCGAAATCGATCACGTTCTGAAAATAGACCATGGCCGCAGCCGCCGCGCCCACCAGGCCATAGATCTCCGGACCCAGGACGCGGGTCTCGTAAGGCACCACAATGAAGCTGAAGAAATAGGTGGAAAACTGCAGGACATAGAGCATCATGGTGTTTTTCAGCAACACGCCCCGTTTTCCCGACATGCGATCACGTAAAGTCAATGTTCCGATCCTTCCTTAATTTCCCTTGATGCGGAACAGCAGCGCCAGGGCGCCGTACCGCTTTTTTTCCAGGAGGTCAAAGGCAAGGCGCCGCGCCCGGCTCAGCTCGCTCAGATAGGGATTGCGGGCATAGGCCGGAAAACGGGCCTTCATGTACGCCGCAAATTCGCCCAGCAGCGGATGATGCCGGTCGATCCGCAGCACCCGCACCGAAGCCGCCAGATAAATATGGTCGATGGCCAGCCGGCACAGCTCCTTTTCATACCGCGCGTACAACCCTCGGCTTTTATAGAAATCCAGCAGGTCGTCGAAGGCCTCCAAAATCTCCCGGTTGCGGTCCGCGCCGGCATTGCGGGTGATGGACCCCTGGCGCACCACATAGTAGTACAACGCCCGGTCCACAGTCTCCACACTCTGCGCCAGGGCAAAGAGCTTCATGGTGGTGCGGATATCCTCGAACCACACTTTTCCCGGATAGCGCACGCCGCTGTTCAGGAAGAATTCCCGGCGGTAGATCCGGTTCCATGCGTTGGGCGTCGCCAGCAGCAGCCGGGGATATTCCTCCAGCGTGAAGGGCCGCCCCACGGGCAGATCGTCCAGCTGCGCCGGGCCCACCGCGCCGTCCTTGTCCACGAAAAAGCCAAAGGTGTAAACGTCGCAGTGGGTGGCGTCGATGCGCGCCGCCAGGGTTTCCAGCATATCCGGAGCGATATAGTCGTCGCTGTCCAGAAAGACGACATACTCCCCCGCCGCGGCGGAAAGGCCGGTGTTGCGGGCCGCGCCCAATCCGCCGTTTTCCTGATGGATCACACGCACCCGCGCCCCATAGCGCGCCGCCAGGGCATCGCACAGCCCCCCGGTGGCGCCGTCGGTGCTGCCGTCGTCCACCAGGATGGCTTCCCAATCGGCGCAGGTCTGGGCAGCCACGGAGGCGACGCACTTTTCAAGATAGTCCGCCACATTGTAGGCCGGGATGACCACGCTGAATCTCATGCCTCCCGCGCTCCTTTTTTCACGCGTCGGACCGCTTTTTTCGCCAGCGTCTCCTCCCCGTCATACTTCTTGATGCAGACGAGATAGAAAATGACCGCCAGCAGCAGCGAGAGATAGAACGAAGAGTTGGGCCGCCGCAGGACGCCGGCGGTAAAGTAAGCGTTGGCGATGGCGATACACCAGGAGATGCCGAAAGCGCCGGCGGTGGGCGTGAAATACTTTTTTGCGTCCTTTTTCAGCGCCCACAGGATGAGGTAGACAAAGTAGCCCAGGAAGGCGATCATCAGCCCCAGGCCCGCCGCGCCGAAAAGGAAGTAAATACCGTGGAAATCGTTTTCCACGTCGTAATTCTTGTCGTTCCAGGTCATCCGCCCCAGCTCCATGCCGAAGAGCTTGCTCACCTCGGGATGCTCCTGCTGCAGCAGCAGGCAGTAGGTGATCTTGCGGTCCCGGGCGTTGGTCAGATCCGAAACGGTGTAGGTATAATCATATGCCTCGATGACTGTGTTCACGGTGAAGCGGCGGCAGAGATCCTTGGTGTAGAAGGTGTAGATCGGGGCCAGGACATAGCGCTTTTCCGCGTCGTTGAGCTTGTCAAAGTTCTTGAGGAAATCCTCCTGACCGCCCATGGCCTCCTCCATCTCCTGGCTGATGTAGCCCTGCTGAGTGGAGGTATAGTCGGAATAGTAATTCCGGTTTTTATACATGGGCCCGTACTGTACACAGCCCGCCGCGATGATCAGCGCCACGAACAGCGCCGCGATCCGCTTCCAGTCCACATGGCGCGTCACCAGGAAGGTGAAGGTCAGTCCGATGGTGGTGGCCACCATGGCGGCAAAGGCCAGGCGCGTGCCGATGTAAAACAGCTGGAGATACGCTGCGGCCACCGTGACCCAGATCAGCCACCAGCGCTTGCTCTCGTAAGCCATCCAGACCACCACCGGCGTCAGCATGCTCATGATGGCGCTCTGGGCGTTGCTGGTGGAGAACCAGCCCATGAAACCCAGCCAGCTCAGATCATAGGTAGGCCGGCAGGTATCGGTCAGGATGCTCAGCACCAGCACCGCCGTGATGATGAGGAAGTTGGCGGCAAAGCCGCGCTTGATGCCCTCAAACACCCGGGGATTGCGCTTCATAAACGTGATGAAGCACACGGCGAACAGCGGCATCTGCACCACGCGGGCATAGTTGACCAGATCAGAGAAGGGGTCGAGATAGCCCTTCTGCAGACAGGCCCAGCAGTGCCCCGCCCACAGCGCCGCGCAGATAACGCCGGCGATGATGTAGATCTTCTTCTGCCGGGAGAGACAGAAGCCCATGAGGGCCACCACCAGCATCACGCCGAAGCGCAGGGCCAGCGTCAGCACGTTGCTCATGCCCAGCTCCGCCTGCCAGAAGGACAAAACGTCCATCAGCGGCTGCAGGGCGCAGATCACTGTCGCCAAGAGGGGCAGACGCCGTATCAGTGCAGACTGTTGTAGTTCCGTATTTGCAGCAGTCATAAAGCGCGCATCCTTTCTGTAGAACCTGTATCGCCGTCCGGCGGCGTTTTCGTCGAATTGTCATACCGGCGCAGCAGCACCAGGAAAAAGATCACAGCCAACACCACCGACAGGTAGAACGAGGCGTTGGGCCGGCGGAGGATCCCCGCCGTGGCGTAGGCGTGCAGCAGCGCCATCACCAGCGCGACGCCCCAGGCGCCGGCCTCCGTTGTATAGTATTTCTTGGCATTTTTGAGCAATGCATAGCCGATCAGGCCGATAAAGTACAGGAAAAAGCCCCCCAGCAGCAGGGCGCCCACCGCGCCGTACAGCCGGTAAATGCCGAGAAAGTCATTTTCAAGGTCATAATTGGTGTCGCGGTACACCATGTCGCCCAGCTCCAGGCCGAACAGGCGGGACAGGGGCGGAGAATCCTCCAGCATCAAAATGCAGTAGGACTGCTTTTCGATGCGGTTGTCCGCGATCAGCGCGCCGTCGGTGGTGTAATCGTACAGTTCCGCCACCCGGGCGATGCCGTATTTCTCCACCAGCCCGCTGAGATAGGCGTGGTACGCGCCCAGGAGACGCACCCGTTCATAGGTCTCCCCCTCAAGGCCGTATGCCTCCGCCCAGGCGGCGCTTCCCGCCACCAGCGTGTCGATGCGCTCCTGCTTGTCCGCGGCGTTGAGGGTCATCACCGACCGGTTTTCATACATGGGCGACTGGAAAAATCCGCCCAGGCACACAGCCGCGCAGACCAGCAGCAGCACGATGGAGCGCCGTTTTTCCCGGTCCGCGACGAACAGGGTGAAGGCCAGGCCCACGGCCGTGGCAAAAATGGCGGCGTAGGCAAGGCGCGTGCCGAACAGATAGAGCATGCCGAAGCCCAGGACGCACAGCGCAATCTGCGGCAGCATCCGCGTGCTTTTCTGGATCACGGTCATGATACTCACCGGAATGAGAATGCACAGGATCGCACTCTGGGCGTTGGTCCCGTAGAACCAGCCCAAAACGCCGATGTCCTTGGCGGCGTAAGTATGGGGGTCCGTGCCGGTCAGGACGCTGAGGACCTCCACCGCCGCGATCAGGAGCAGGGCGATGAGAAAGCCCTTTTTGATCGCCCGCAGCCCCGCTTCCCCGCTGCGCTTCAAAAACGTGATGAAGCAGAAAGTGAACACGGGGATCTGGGCCACGCGGACATAATTGATCAAATCCGAAAGCAGCGCCCCCAGGCCTGTTGCCTCCCCCTCGGAGGGGAGGGTCATCGCGTCCGCCTGCAGCACCGCCGCGGCGTGGCACGCCGCAAAGGCCACCAGCACCGCCGCCAGAATCAGGTACCGCCGCCGCTTCTCCGCCAGGGCGAAGCCCAGCAGGAACACGGCCACCAGCAGGGCGCAGCGCAGGGCCAGCGTCAGCGCATTGCCCATTCCGGCCGCGTTGAGCCAGAAAGACAGCACGTCCAGCGCCGGCTGGATGACGATCAGCGCCGTCATGAGGTGCGGCAGGCGCTGCTGCAGCATCTTCCATTGTGGTCTTGCCAGATTCATTCCCCGTAATCCTTTCCTCTGCGGGAATCGCACCGCCGCAGTTTCCTCCTTAAAAAAATTTTAAGGGTCACCCATAAGCGTACAGCGCTCCGCCCGGCGTTTTTCCAGCCGGGCGGAGCGCATGGATCTCAAAACTCACACGGACGCCTTCAGTTTTCCGACCATATCGGTGTGCTCCCAGGGCAGATCCAGGTCCGGACGGCCGAAGTGGCCGTAGGCCGCGGTCTGCTCGTAAATGGGACGGCGCAGGTTCAGGTAGGAGATGATCTTGCCGGGGCGCAGGTCGAAGCAGCGCTTCACCAGGGCCGTCAGCTCCGTATCGCTGAGCTTGCCGGTGCCGAAGGTATCCACCACGATGGACACGGGCTCGGAAACGCCGATGGCATAGGCCAGCTCCAGCTGGCACCGTCTTGCAAAGCCGGCGGCCACCAGGTTTTTGGCCACGTAGCGGGCCATGTAGGCCGCGCTGCGGTCCACCTTCGTGGGGTCCTTGCCGGAGAAGCAGCCGCCGCCGTGGGCCGCCGCGCCGCCGTATGTATCGACAATGATCTTGCGGCCCGTCAGGCCGGAGTCGCCGGCGGGGCCGCCCACCACGAAGCGGCCGGTGGGGTTGACGAAGAACTTGGTGTCGGCGTCGATATATTTTGCGGGGATCGTGGGCTTGATGACGGTCTCCACGATGGCCTCGCGCAGTTTTTCAATGGAAATGTCGGGGCTGTGCTGGGTGGACACCACGATGGCGGGGCAGCGCAGCACGTTGCCTTCGGCGTCGTATTCCACGGTGACCTGGCTCTTGCCGTCGGGGCGCAGCCAGTTCAGCTCGCCGCTCTTGCGCACGGCGGTCAGCCGGCGGGCCAGCGCATGGGACAGGGCCAGGGGCGCAGGCATCAGCTCTTCCGTTTCGTCGCAGGCATAGCCGAACATCATGCCCTGGTCGCCGGCGCCGATCTTCTCGTCTGCGCTGGCGTCATAGGCGTTGTCCACGCCCTGGGCGATATCGGGGCTCTGCTTGTCGATGGAAGTCAGAACGGCGCAGGTATTGCCGTCAAAGCCGTAAGCGGGGTCGTTATAGCCGATGCGGTTGACCGTATTGCGCACGATGGCAGGAATATCGATTTTGGCGTTCGTCGTGATCTCGCCCATCACCAGCACCATGCCGGTGGTCGTTGCGGTTTCGCAGGCCACGCGGCCCATGGGATCCTGCGCCAGGATCGCGTCCAGCACTGCATCGGAGATCTGGTCGCAGATCTTATCCGGATGCCCTTCGGTGACGGATTCGGAGGTAAACACTCTGTTTTTCATAAATAACGTCTCCTTCTATTTTTCATCGCCCGCCGCTCCATATCGTATCGGCAAGCATGATCGGTACAAAATATGCGACCGTTCCGGTCTGCAACGCCAAAGTAGTATACCACATTTCAACTTTTATGGGAAGTCCCAAATCGCTTTTCCTAAAAATATTCTCATAAAAGGTCTCTTGTTTACAATTTTTTAATGACAAATCCTTCCGCTTCATGTACAATAGATTCTTGTATGGCGCGCCGCCGCCAAAAGGGGCGCGCCGCGCGATTCCGGAGGTGTTTTGATTTGAATCTGCTCAACCGAAAAATCGATGAATTCTGCTATCGCCATCCCCGTTTCGGGGTCCCGAATCTGATGAAGGTCATCGTCATCGGCACGGCGATCGTTTATTTCCTGTATCTTCTGACCGGATACAACTACAGCGCCATCAGCTTTCTGACCTTCGACCTGGGCTCCCTGCTCCGGGGCGAGATCTGGCGGCTGATCACCTTTGTCTTCGTACCCACCAGCTTCCAGCCCTTTTTCCTGATCATCTCCCTGTTCTTCTACTATTTTATCGGCACCGCCCTGGAGCGGGAATGGGGCACGGCCAAGTTCAACATCTATTATTTCGGCGGCATGGCCCTCTCCCTGGCGGGCGTGATCCTGGCGTCGCTGTTCACCGGGCAGGACTATGTCCTCTCCAGCACCTATTATGTGAACATGTCCATGTTCTTTGCCTTCGCCATGCTCTATCCGGACGCCACGGTGCTGCTGCTCATCGTGCCCGTGAAAATCAAATACCTCGCCTGGCTGGACGCCGCCCTTTTTGCCCTGAGTATTGCCGGCAGCCTGATCCGGCTGGACATCGTGGGCGCGCTGCTGCCCGTCATCGCCCTGCTCAACTTCCTCGTTTTCTTCGGCGCGGACCTCACGGCCTGGGTGGGGCGCAAAAGCGGCGCCGCCGCCCACCGCACGTCGCCGAAAACCATCCGCTACAAAAAAGCTGTCCGGGAACAGATGAAGGAAAAGGGCTATCACCACAAATGCGCCGTCTGCGGCAAGACCGACACGGACTATCCCAACTTAGAATTTCGCTACTGCTCCAAATGCAACGGCTATTACTGCTACTGTTCCGAGCATATCAACAACCACGTTCATATCGTCGACCAGCCCTGAACGATGCAGAGGGCCGGCACCGCATTGCGGTGCCGGCCCTCGTTTTGTCTTTTTCAAAGCGGAATGCCCAGCAGGACTTTTCCATAGTCGTTCAGGCAACCCTCGTATACACTCCGGTCGATGCGGAATGTCTGGGGCCCCGCCGCGTAGGATGCCAGATCATACGCCGGAAAAATGATCTCCATGGCGCCGTCCTCGCAGAACAGGACGCTGTAATCCTCCATCCAGTGGCGCACATAGGTCTCGTAATCGCTCCAATAGGCGTATTCCCGGGCCAAATCTCCCGCGTCGATCTGCCGCAGGATCTCCTCCGCCACCGCGCTCTGCAGCGCCGCGGGATCGTCCGCCATCTCCTGCAGGGACACGAAGCAGCCCTCCTGCAGGGCAAAAAGCTGATAAGTATAATAAGTATAGCCGTGGGCCCCGCCGGAATACACATAGTGCTCATAGCGCAGGCTGATGAGGTTTTCCGTTTCCACAGTTTCGTACTGGATCTCCATCACCCAGGCAGAGGTGCTGCTCCAGCTGTCCGATCCCATGGAATAGTAATAGCTTTTGGCATCCTGCATGGCGCCTTCCCAGTGCGCCTGCTCGTCGGCCAGCATTGTCCCGACGCCTTCGTTGAAGACGTCGGCCGCCGCTGCGGCGGCGCCGGAGCCTGTCATCTCCGGAAGGGTAAAGCTGTATTTCCCCAGCAGATGGCTGCGGTCCGCGTTCCAGCATTCCTCCTGATAGACCTGCTGGCTGAGCGTATAGCCGGCGCCGGACTCCTCCGCGCTTTGGCCGAGGGGCGCGGCCGGCAGCGAACCGCAGGCCGGCAGAGCCGCCGCGCATCCGATCGCCATCAACAGCAGGAGCAACGTTTTTTTCATAGCATTCCCTCCACAGGGCTCATAATAGTCCGGGCTTATTTTACAAGATCCTCCTGCGGAAAGAAAGTCTGCAAATAACATAATAGTTACAGAAATATTACAATTCTTCCTGCAAAGCCGGCGCTTCGCTTTCCAAAATCACCGGCCGACTGCGCCATTCCTGGGCAGGCAGCGCCTCGGCAAGGCTGGGAAACAGCAGCGCATAGCGCTCCGTGGCCGCCGCCTCCCGCCGGAACTGTTTTTGGGCCAGTGGCGAAAGGATTTTCACGTCCGCCGGCTTGGTCAGCACCGGCAGCGCCGCCGTGCGCCGCATGCGGCCCAGGATCTCCCGGCCCCGCGGCGTGCAGCCCAGCACCCGCAGATAGGCCGGCAGTTCCGCCGCCGCCGCGCGATCGATCTCCAGCCAGGCGCACAGGGCGATGCGCCGCAGCCGCGCAAGGGCATAGCGCTTCGTTTTGACCTGCGCCAGCAGCTCCGCCAGGCTGCCCGCTTCCTGCACCGCGCGGCAGAACCGGTACTCCAGCCCCTCGCCGCAGTCCGGCAGCGCCGCAAAGTCCGCTTCGTCCATAGTGCGCAGCCGCGCCAGCATCATGCGTTCCACCGCAGCCGCCGTCACGGGCGCCCGGCCCGCCGCGAAGGCGCGGCGATACAGCTGCGCCGCCGCCGGCGGCACCGCCCGCTCCACCGCCGGCCAGTCCTCCCGCTCCAGCAGGGCGCGCACCGCCGTGCCCGAAAGATAGGCGCCGCGCTCCATGCTGTCGTGGCCCGCGCCGCGGCGGCGCACGGTGATCACTTCGCAGTCCCAGCCCTGGCGGCGGGCCGTCTTCAGGTACTCGACGCCCAGGCTGTTGTTCGCCCCGGAGAGCAGCGCAGCGTCCTCCCTGCCCAGCACGGCTTCCACCGCCGCCTGGCGGCAGGCCGCAAAGGAGCGGCCCTGATTCAGAAAGCCCTTCAGGGCCGCGCGGTACGCCGCCGTATCCAGGCAGGCGGCGATCCGCCCCAGGGCCGCTTCGTCGCCGCATTCGCTGCCGAAGGCCAGGGCCGTGATACAGCCCGCGGCGCGCATCATGGAAACGGCGCCCTCCGCAAACCGCTCCGCCGACGCCGCCGACCGGGCCACCGGCAGTTCCAGCACCAGATCCGCCCCGCCCCGCAGGGCCGCTTCGGCGCGCACCCATTTTTCCAGCAGGGCCGGCGTGCCCCGCTGGACAAAATTGCCACTCATGATGCACACAACGCCGCAGTCCTCCCCCGCCGCCCGGCGCACCTGCTCCAGGAAATAGGCGTGGCCGCAGTGGAACGGATGAAACTCTGTTAAAATTCCGACAATCTTCACAATTCTTTTTCCTTCTGTATGGATTCTATAGAGAATTTTTTACCCTCTGCCGCCGAATATCAGCGAATTGGGGCTTGTTTCCAAAAGTAAAATGTTCTACAATAGATTTGTATCTTTATTTTATTCTATTTCGGCGTCGAATGCAATTGCAGGGCGCCGCAAAACAATGAAAAAAGGAGAACGAAAGATGAACATTTTGGTTATCAACGCAGGCAGCTCTTCCCTGAAATACCAGCTGCTCAATCCCGAGACCGAGGAGCTTCTGGCCAAAGGTCTGTGCGAGCGCATCGGCATCGACGGCAAGTTCACCTACAAGCCCCAGATCGAGGGCAAGGAGAAGCTGGACGCTGTGGATATCGCCATGCCCACCCATGCAGAAGCCATCAAAACCGTTCTGAATACCCTGGTCGATCCCAAAAACGGCGTGATCGCCTCCATGAAAGAGATCGACGCCGTGGGCCACCGCGTGGTACACGGCGGTGAGAAATTCGCCCATTCCGTGCTGATTACTGACGATGTGATGAAGGCCATCGAAGAGTGCATCCCCCTGGCTCCCCTGCACAACCCCGCCAACATCACCGGCATCAAGGCCTGCCAGGAAGTCATGCCCGGCGTACCCATGGTGGCCGTGTTCGACACCGCCTTCCACCAGACCATGCCTCCCCGCGCCTTCACTTACGCCATTCCTTATGAGTATTACACCCAGGACGGCATCCGCCGCTACGGCTTCCACGGCACGTCCCATTCCTATGTGTCCAAGCGCGCCGCCGAGATCCTGGATCTGCCCATCGAGGTGCTGAAGATCGTCACCTGCCACCTGGGCAACGGCTCCTCCGTCGACGCCATTGCCGGCGGCAAGAGCATCGAGACCTCCATGGGCTTCACGCCCCTGGACGGCCTGCCCATGGGCACCCGCTGCGGCTCCATCGACGTGTCCATCATCGAGTATCTGATGGAGAATCATAACATGACCATCGATGAAGTCATGAATATCCTGAACAAGAAGTCCGGCATGCTGGGCGTTTCCGGCGTGTCCTCCGACTTCCGCGATCTGGAGAAAGCCGCAGACGAAGGCAACGAGCGCGCAAAGCTCGCCATCGACATGTTCTGCTACAAGACCCATAAGCGTATCGGCTCCGCCGCCGCCGCCATGAACGGCATCGACGTGCTGATCTTCACCGCCGGCGTGGGCGAAAACTCTCCCGAGCTGCGCGAGAAGATCGCCAGCGGCCTGGACTTCATGGGCGTGAAGATCGACCACACCAGAAACATGGTCCGCGGCAAGGAAGCCATCGTCTCCACCGACGATTCCCGCGTCAAGATCCTGGTCATCCCCACCAACGAAGAACTGGTCATCGCCCAGGATACCGCCAGCATCGCTTCCGGCAAATAAGATCCCATCCCAAAAACCGGAAAAGGCTCCCCGGCATAAGCCGGGGAGCCTTTTTGCACTATTTTGACATTCAGTCTTTTTTCTTTTCCGCCGTTTTTTCTTCCGCCGCTTTCTGTTCCTGCTCCATTCTGCGCAGCTCCCGCTCGTTGACGATCTCTTCCTCGTCGAGCTGGGTCTTGAACTTGACGTGATCCATGGCGGGCACGTCCTTGGAGGGGACCACACTCTGCCCGTCGCCGGTGATCTCGCGGCCCAGCACATCCTCGCCCACCACCACGGGCTTGAAGCGGCGCTGCTTGTCCAGATCGTCGTCCATTTTCAGGCTTTCGTCCACATCGCTGTAGCTGCCGCCCCTGCGGTTGAAGGCATCCTGCATTTCCTTGGCCTTTTCCCAAGGGAGCACGTCGCCCTCTTCTTTCAGATATTCGAGCAGCTCCGGGATGCCCTCGCCGGTATAGGAGCTGATGTAAAAGATCTTACGGCAGCCGGCCAGCTTCAGCCACTCTGCCGCCCGGTGCGGATTGGCCAGGCGGTGGTCAATCTTCGTCACGATGCCGACGACCTCGCGGTTGGCCAGCACGGTGATGCAGGGCGGATAGAGGGAATAGGGCTCGATGGCGCTGATCAGCAGGCCGACAATGTCCGCTTCGTAAGAATAGGTCGCCAACGCATGGGCCACGCGGGCCGTTTCGGCGTATTCGCCCGGCGTGTCGATGATCACATCGTAGCAGTTGACATACTGCGTTTTGTGATAGGTCACCGTTTCGCCGCGCATGGCCTGGGTCAGCGACGTTTTGCCGGCCTCGCTGCGCCCCACGAAAATAATTTTACGCATACGCTCATCTCTTTGTGATCCTGCAGGATGCAAATCCCATTTCGTCGCGGAAATAACGGACGATCTCCTTGACCGCCGTTTCCACTTCCGCCAGTTCGCCGGTGATGATCAGCGTGCCGGAAAAGCGGTCCACAAAGCCGAGGTAGATATCCGCGGCCTTGGTGGCGATATCCGCCGCAATCACCGAGGATTCATAGGGCACCACCGTCAGGATACCGATGGCGGCGCCGTCATAGTCGATATCGGGGTTCAAACCCAACTTCTGGTAAATAATGGGCTGGGGGCCGCCGATGATATGGGCCAGGGAGATCTGGTTGCCAGGCACCTGTTCCTGAATAATGCGAAGCCGCCCCTCGTCGTCCGACGGCAGCAAATCTCTGATATCCATTTTGGATTTTTCCATGACGAATCTGCCTCCCTCTGCAAGAATTCGATCGTATATACGCGGCCGCGCGGGCCGCATAGAAAGTATAAAAGGATACATTAATATTTTATCTGAATACCGCGCAATGTCAATGTGCA
The DNA here is from genome assembly GCA_904374485.1 of Candidatus Pseudoscillospira falkowii. Taxonomy (GTDB): domain Bacteria; phylum Bacillota; class Clostridia; order Oscillospirales; family Oscillospiraceae; genus Pseudoscillospira; species Pseudoscillospira falkowii. The sequence goes on from CAJFFX010000030.1 coordinate 14,437, forward strand.
GCGGCGCCACTTTTCACTTCTGCGCAGAAACTTGTCATAAAAATCCAAACCGCCCGCAATTCTTGGAGATATCTGATAAATTGTATTTTTTCACCTTATCAAAGCGAAAGAGCCGGCCACCAGGCCGGCTCTTTCGCTTCCTTCGCCGCATATCGCAGCGGAAAGGGTGCATCGTTTGAAAAGAGAGAGAGTAAATATCAAGTGAGGAAGGGGGGATTTCCTGCTTGCAAAAATAAGATACCATATCCCCGCCGGAAAGTGATGAAGAAACCTTGGCGATTCCGTGAACTTTTCGTGAACGTTTATCCGCAGGCCGCTTTCAGGCGCTCCATGGCGGCCTCCAGCACGCGGCGGGGGCAGGCCAGGTTCAGCCGCTCGAACCCCTCGCCCTCGTCGCCGAACAGATAGCCCTCGTCGAAAAACAGGTCGTGCTCGAGCATCCGCCGCTCCAGCGCCCGGCGGTCCAGCCCCAGGCCGCGGCAGTCGATCCACTGAAGATACGTCCCCTCCAGGGGCACGGCGTACAGCGCCGGGATCTCCCTGGCGATATAATCCTGCACGAACCGGCGGTTGTCGTCGAGATACGAGAGCAGCGCCTCCAGCCAGGGCTCGCCCTGCTCATAAGCCGCCCGGCAGGCCACATGGCCGAAGGGCGACTGCATGGGCGTCGCGTCGCGGCGCAGAATGTCGATCAGCTTTTTCCGCAACGCCTCGTCTCGCACCACCAGATTGCTCAGATTCATGCCGGCCAGGTTGAAAGTCTTGCTGGGGGCCGTGCAAAGGATCGTGCGCTCCGCGAGGGGGCCGGTCAGGGCGCCGAAAGACGTGTGCCGGTGGCCGGGGAAAACCAGGTCGAAATGGATCTCGTCGCTGACTAGGCCCAGGCCGTATCGCTCGCAGACAGCAGCAATGCCCGCAATCTCCTCCGCCGTCCAGACCCGGCCCACCGGGTTGTGGGGGCTGCACAGCAGCAGGGCCGTGGTGCGCTCTTCGGCGGCCAGGCGTTCAAACAAGTCAAAATCGATGCTGTAGCGCCCGTTTTCATAGCGCAGAGGGCAGCTGCGGATCTCCCGCCCGGCATGGCGGACGGCGCGGTAAAAGGGGTAATAGACCGGCGTGAAGAGAATAACGCCGTCTCCCGCCTCCGTCAGGGCGCGGATGGCCCGGGGCAGGGCGTAAACGACGCCGGGGGTTTGGATCAGCTCCTCCGGCGCAGCTTCGATGCCGTGGCGGCGGCGCAGAAAGGCGCAGACGCTTTCGGCAAAGCCCTCCGGCGCGGCGGCATAGCCCGGGATCTGTTCCTGCACATAAGCCGCCAGGGCCGCACGAATCTCCGGGGCGATGGAAAACTCCATATCCGCCACGGACAGGGGCACGATCCCCTCCCCCACGTTCTTTTTCTTCGCGTACATCATATCCCACTTGGCCGCCCCCGCACCGCGGCGGTCGGTCAGGGTCTCGAAATCATACTGCATGGCTGCCGCTTCCTTTCCCGCTGTTTTATTCCATGTCCGTCACGGTGATGTGATCGGTGCCGTGCAGTTCGAACTCATCGAGGTATTCGTCGATCCGGCGGTTCAGGTCCACCATGCCCTCGGGCGTTTCGGCGGTGAGCCCCTCCAGCTCCATGTCCCGGCGGGCCAGCTCTTCGGCCAGGATCTCGTAGAACACCGTGTCCTCATAGGCCATGATGGCCTCGTGAATGCCGCCCTCGTTGAAGGCCCGGGAAGGCACGGCCACGCCCCGCACCACGTCCACCAGATCCGGCATATCGTGCAGCAGACACTGGGAAAACAGCAGGCTTTCCACCTGGTCGTAGACCCGGATGCGGTCGCTGCCGCGGGCGGAATTCAGCACCCAGTTCCCGATATAGACCATATCCAGCAGGCGGCGGAACTGCTTTTCGCTCATCTCGATTTTCATGGAACACCGCTCCTTTTTTCATGGGATCCCGCCGGCGGCTGTTGTCAGACGCCGCCGGCAGTCCCTATTGTAACAAATTCCCGCGCAAAATTCCAGCGTTCCGGGCGCAAATCCGCTCCCGGGGGAATTTTTTCGCGCATTTGACTTGTTTATGCAGAAAATATCAAGTATAATATGTGTTTGCTTATAATAGCTTCTACTGGCGCGCCGGCGGTTTTTCGCCGACCCCAGCCAAAACCCATGGAAAAGGAGGCGGAGACGGATGGATCACCGTCCCATCGGCGTGTTCGATTCCGGCCTCGGCGGGCTGACGGCCGTGCGGGAGCTGATGCACCTGCTGCCCCGGGAAGACATCGTCTATTTCGGCGATACCGCCCGCGTCCCCTACGGTGGCCGCTCGCCGGAGACCATTTTGAAATTCGCCCGGCAGGACATGAATTTTCTGTGCTCCTTCGACCTCAAGGCCGTGGTCATCGCCTGCGGCACCGTGAGCACCACCTCCCTCGCCGCGCTGCGCCGGGAATACGACCTGCCCATCATCGGCGTCGTCGGCCCCACGGCCCGCGCCGCCGCCCGCTGCACCAAAAACGGCAAGATCGGCCTGATCGCCACCGCCGCATCGATCCGCTCGGGGGCCTATGAAGCCGTCGTCAGCCGGGAAAATCCCGCCGGGCGCGTGTACGGAAAGGCCTGCCCCCTCTTCGTCCCGCTGGTGGAAAACGGGCGCTTCCGCGTGGGCGACCCGGTCATCGAGATCGTGGCCGGCGAATACCTGCAGAGCATGAAGGACGAGGGTGTGGACACGTTGATGCTGGGCTGCACCCACTATCCCCTGCTCAGCGACGTGATCGGCAAGATCATGGGCCCCGGCGTGACGCTGATCGACTCCGGCCGGGAAGCTGCCCGGGCGCTGAAGACCCTGCTGACCGAGCGGGACCTGCTCAGCGATGCGCCCCAGGGCGACACGTCCTATTTTGTCAGCGACACGGTGGACGGCTTTGAAGCCATGGCCAGCCTGTTTCTGCGCAGCGACCTCAAGGGCATGGTCCAGCAGATCAACATCGAAAAATACTGACCCCCGATCCCACCCAAGGGAGGCAAACACGATGCAGTACAATGTTATGATCTCCATTCGCGGCGAACAGGAATTCGCCGGCGCCGAAAAGGACGCCACAGAATTTCTGACCGAGGGCACCCTGTGCGAGACCGATTACGGCTTTTCCCTGGAATACGACGAAAGCGCCCTGACCGGCATGGAAGGCACCCACACGGCCTTTCAGATCCGCCCCCAGGCCGTGGTGCTGCGGCGCAGCGGCACGTTCCGCTCCCAGATGATCTTCCAGCCGGGAAAAAAGCACTATTCGATGTACGAAACGCCCTACGGGACCATGAGTCTCGCCATCGTCACCGGCGAGATTAAAAACGACATCACCGCAGAAGGCGGCACACTGGAGATCCGCTACGATATCGAGATCGAGCATCAGCTCGCCGGCGAAAGCCGCTTTCTGATTCAGGTGCGTCCCAGCGGCGCCCAATAAGGAAAACAACAGCAAAAGGATGGTATCAATATGATCAATATGATTCAAAGCGCAAAGGAGCAGGTCGCCCAGCTGGTGCAGCAGGCCTACGAGGCCGCCGTGCAGGACGGTCGGCTCAGCCCCGCTGCGGGCGAGATCCGCAGCAGCGTGGAGATGCCCAAGGACAGCCGCAACGGCGACTATACCTCCAATTTCGCCCTGGCCGGCGCCAAGGCTCTGGGCATGCGTCCCCGGGATCTGGCGGCGGCGCTGGCGGACCATCTGTCCCTGGAGGGCAGCTACTTTGAAAAGGCCGAGATCGCCGGCCCCGGCTTTCTGAATTTCACCGTCAGCGACAAGTGGTACGCCGGCGTGCTCGCCGCGGTGGAGCGCGAGGGCGCGGATTACGGCACCAGCGACATCGGCCGCGGCCAGAAAGTGATGGTGGAGTTCGTTTCCGCCAACCCCACGGGTCCCATGCACATGGGCAACGCCCGGGGCGGCGTGCTGGGCGACACGCTGGCCAACGTGCTCTCCCGCTGCGGCTACGACACTTGGAAGGAATTTTATGTCAACGATGCCGGCAACCAGATCGCCAAATTCGCCCACTCTATCTATGCCCGCTGCCTGCAATCCACGGTGGGCGAGGAGAACTATCCCTTCCCTGAGGACGGCTACCACGGCGACGATATCCGGGAGCTGGCCGAGGGCTTTCTCGCCCAGTGCGGCCCCTTCCCCGCCGACAAAAGCCAGGAGGACTGGGAGAGCGCCATGGCGGAATACGGCCTTTCCCGCAACATCCCCAAAATGCAGGAGGATCTGCGGAAATACCGCATCGAATACGACCAGTGGTTCCTGGAATCCGCGCTGCACAAAAGCGGGTATGTGGCCGAGACGGTGGCAAAGCTTTCGGACAAGGGCTGGACGTACGAAAAGGACGGCGCCCTGTGGCTGAACACCTCCGCCCTGCTGCGGGAAAAATTCCTGCGCGAGGGCAAGTCGGAAGCCCAGGTGGACAAGCTGGAGCTGAAGGACGACGTGCTCCGCCGCGCCAACGGGTTCTACACTTATTTCGCCGCCGACATTGCCTATCACCGCAACAAGTTTGAACAGCGCGGCTTCGACAAGGTCATCAACGTCTGGGGCGCCGACCACCACGGCCATGTGGCCCGCCTGCAGGCGGCGCTGGACGGCCTGGGCCTGGACGGCTCCAACCGGCTGGTCATCGTGCTGATGCAGCTGGTGAACCTATTGCAGGACGGCAAGCCCGTGCGCATGTCCAAGCGCACCGGCAAGGCCATCGCTCTCCATGACCTGCTGGACGAGATCAGCGTGGACGCCGCCCGGTACTATTTCAACAACCGCGTGCCCTCCAGCCCCCTGGACTTCGACCTGGGCCTGGCCGTGCGGGAGGACAGCGAAAACCCGGTGTACTATGTACAGTATGCCCACGCCCGCATCTGCTCACTGCTGAAAATGATGGCGGAAGAAAATGCCGCCGTGCCCGCCATGGAAGACGTGGACGTCTCCCTGCTCGGCGACGAGGCGGCCCGGGAGCTCATCAAGCAGATCTCTCAGTACCCCGACGAGCTGCGCCTGGCGGCCCGGGACTACGACCCTTCCTGCATCAACCGCTATCTCGTCAATCTGGCGGCCCGGTTCCACAAGTTCTATCACGACGACCGCATCAAGGGCGAGGAAGAAAACGTGCTCCGCGCCCGACTGAAGCTGGCGGACACCGTCCGCTCCGTGCTGGAAAACGCGCTGCACATTCTCGGCGTCTCCGCCCCGGAGCGTATGTGATCGCCCTGAAAACAGCATAACACCGCGGCCATCGCACCCGGCAAATGCCGGCGGCGATGGCCGCGGTTCTTTTTGCTGGGGACGTAAACGCGCTGTTCACAAGCCGGCTCCGCCGTCTGATTTCAAAAAGCGTTATGCCTCCGCACCGTTCAGTCGCCACTGGGCGCTCTCGCTCTGGAGCTCCACCATGCGGCGATAGAGACCGCCCCGCTTCATCAGCTCCGCCGGGCTGCCCTGCTGGGCCACACGGCCGTCCTCCAGCACCACGATGTGGTCGGCCCCCGCCACGGTACGCATCCGGTGGGCTATAACCAGCACTGTCTTGCCTTGAAGCAGACGGGAGAGGGCGGTCTGGACGGCACTCTCGTTCTCCACGTCCAGGCTGGCGGTG
>CAJFFX010000031.1 GCA_904374485.1 Candidatus Pseudoscillospira falkowii
AGGAGGAAAATCCATGAAGAATCTGAAAAAGGTTCTGTCCCTGGTGCTGGCACTGGCCATGGCCCTCAGCCTGATGACCGTCGCCTTCGCCAAGGACGCAAGTGACTACAACGATTACGATGAAGTCACTTACAAGGAAGCGGTCGACGTCATGACTGCCGCCGGTATTTTCGACGGCATGGGCGCCAACAACTTCCAGCCTGACGGCACGCTGACCCGTGAGCAGGCCGCCAAGATCATCACTTACATGCTGATGGGCAAGTCCAACGCTGACAAGCTGACGACCACCATCGCACCCTACGGCGACGTTTCTGCCGACCGTTGGAGCGCAGGCGCTATCGCTTACTGCACCAACGAAGGCATCATCTCCGGTATGGGCCACAACAAGTTCGCTCCTTCCGATCCCGTGACCGGCCTGCAGTTTGCCAAGATGCTGCTGGTCGCTCTGGGCTATGATGCCGAGATCGAGAACCTGGTGGGCGACAGCTGGGCGATCAACACCTCCAAGCTGGCGATCTCCGTCGGCCTGGACGACAACATGGAAGAAGTTTCCCTGTCCCAGCCCCTGACCCGTGAGCAGGCGACCCTGATGGCGTTCAACGCCATGCAGAGCCCCCTGGTGGAGTATCCTTCCAAGGGCACTACCATTGAAGTGAACGGCGCTACCGTTACCTTCGGCGCACAGCAGGCCCAGTATGTGACCAGCACCCGCGCCAACGAGCAGACCATCTCCAGCGAGAGACTGTCCAACACCAAGGACTATACCATCGAGTTCGCTGAGCGTTACTGCCGCGACCTGACCCTGAGAGCAGACCGCGATGCGTTCGAGCGTCCCGCGCACACCTGGCGCTATGACAACGAGCTGGTCGGCACTTATGTCAACGCTTCCGATCTGACCTACACCTCCACCGTGGAACTGGGCGACATCTATGCTGACCTGGGCCTGACCAAGTCCGCAAAGATCACCGAGCAGTATGTGGATGGTAAGGACGTTGCTACCAAGCAGACCCTGGAGCGCCGCAGCGAAACCGAACTGACCGATTCCGGCAACGGCGTTCTGACTCAGGTTTGGTATGAAGAAGACGACGAGGGCAATGTTGCTTCCCTGATCGTTACCTCCATCAACACTTATGTGGCTGAAGTCGGCTCTGTCAACAAGGCTTCCAGCACGGTTGATCGCTACATCACCCTGGCTACCACCACCAATGTTCCTGACGGTGTTCTGAACAATCGTTACGAGACGGAAGATTTTGCCCGTGAGGATCTGGTGACCTACACCGCTGCTTATAACAGCAGCACGAAGCGCTTTGATATCCAGGATGTTACGGCTCTGAGCGGCGCTACCAACGGTATTCTGACCCGCTGGGTGGGCGATGCCAACACGGATTCTTCCGCCACCTTCAGCATTGACGGCAACGAGTATAACTACAGCAAGAACTTTGCTGTTGACGCTACCGGCAACAAGATCGCTACCAACTTCACCGTGGACGAGTCCGAGATGGTCGTTTACACCGACGCATACGGCTATGCGCTGTATATCGCCGGCGTGGAGTCTGCCAAGAACTACGCTGTGGTGATCGGTGTGGGCAGCACCAATCCTTATGGCAGCAATACTGATGGCGCTACGCTGCTGTTGCCCGACGGCACCATCAAGGAAGTCAAGTACAAGATGGCTTCCGGCAGCGCTGCTCTGACTGGTAGCAACAACGTCAAAGAGGAAATCGGCGACATGGTCACCTATACCGTCAAGGACGATGTGTACACTCTGACGCTCGTTGACGGCTGGCAGAATAGCCACGCTACCAGCACCACCTTTACCAATGGCAAATCCGCCATGGCGCTGAATACCACTCCGCGCGCTGGTGGTACCGATGCTGTTGAGACCAAGTACACCACCAGCGAAACCGTGTTCTTCGTGGCTACCGATGATGAAAATGGCAACAAGGTTTACAATGTGTACACCGGCTATGCTGCAATGCCTTCTCTGGACAGCAGCAAGGTCGAGGGCGTGGCTGTTGCTCTGAGCGACAACCGCACCCAGGTCGAGGCTGTGTATGTTTCCGCCACCCAGCTCAAGGGCATTGAGGGCGTCGACACCTTCGTGTCCTTCGAGAAGGATTGGAAGGTTGTTACCGACAACACCGGCAGCTACTATGTCCTGCCCGCTGTTGTGGAAGGCAACGTCACCGAGGTCAAGCTGGACTACACTTACTTCAGTGCAAGCGGCAAGATCAACAATGTCAGCGGCATCTATGCTCTGGACAACGTGATCGAGGACAGCGACGGTATCATCACTTCCGCTTCTGTGAAGAGCGTTGATACTTACAATGCTTCTCCCAACTGGGGCAACAAGGTCGGTATCGTGGCCGCTGACGGCGTGGTTGTTGGTATCAACACCACCAGCTCTGCCCGCAGCAGCATCGACAGCCTGAAGAAGTATGCTCAGTATTGGGCCTACACCGACGAGACCAAGGTCTACTATGTCTCTGAGGATTACGAGGTCATCACCGACATCGGCGTGAACGGCATCAACACCGATCTGAACGACGTCGTGTTCTACAGCGTGGACGACGATACCAAGACCCTGGAGACTGTCATCATCTACGAGGTCGAGGATGGTACGCCTGCTCCTACTCCCACCGGTTATAAGGTTACCTGGACCGATCCCAAGGTTGCCATGACTGGTTCCAGAATCAACGTTAATGGTACTATGGCGATCACAGATACCGATGGCACCGCTGTTGCTGCCAATAACGTGACCATCACCTATGCGATTTCCTCCTGGAATGAGTCTACCAAGGATTGGAATGAGGCTAAGACCGCTGTGAGTTCCGAGTTGGATTTGAATGCGACTCAGACCGCAAGTCTGGCCACAGCTGGTTTGGGTGCTGATTTCATCACCGGCAATGGTCAGTATCAAGTCGTTGTGACTGTCACTTGCGACGAAGTTACGCAGACCTTTGCTCCTGTTCTGGTTGACCTTCCCTAAATTCTCCATCGCGCAAAAGGAACCGGCCCATCGGGCCGGTTCCTTTCTTTTTGCTTATTTTTCTCCCCAAACAGAGAAATAGGAGCCTTCCGGCATGTGGCCGTCGGAGATGATGACCTTTTTCAGCTGGGAAAATGTGAGCTCGTCGTCCACAAACGTCCCGCCCTGGCTGGCCATAACGGCGCGCCCCGGCTGGTTTCCCACGTAAAACGTGATGCGGGGCATATAGATGCCGCTCCAGCCGAGCAGATACAGCTTGTGCTTCTGATTCACCACCTGGTTAAAGTAGATCAGCATTTGGCTGCCGTTGGTGGGAATGCCGTCAATGTGTACTTTATCCCATTGACTCCAGTCAATGTCACTCAGATCGATCTCAATTTTTGTCATCTGTGATGGAAAGCTGTATTCCTTCAGCTTTGTAAACCGGCTGCGGCCCGCCAGTGCCGTCACAGAATCGGCGTTGGCCTGGAGGGCGGCGTCGATGTCCGCCATGGCTTCATTGAAATCCGTGCGCAATACACGGTCGGAGCCGTCCCACTGGGGCAGGCTGTAATTCGCTGTTTTCGTCAAAATAAAAAATCTCCTTGCAAAAAGTTTTGCGGGGCGGAAAAATTTTGCCCTACACATAGGTGTAGGGCAAGGGAAATGTTGCATGGTTTGATGCAACGGTTTTTTATTTTTTGCGGCGCTGAGGGATGCGCGGTGCAGGAGCATGCCGGGCGGCGGCATGCCAATATAGCAATATATCAATATAAAACCGGCGCAGGGGAACACTCAGATTTCCCGGCGGCCCTCCAGGGCGCGCATGAGGGTCGCGTCGTCGGCAAATTCCAGATGTCCCCCCACAGGGATGCCGTAGGCCAGCCTTGTGACGCGGACGCCGAAGGGCTTGAGCAGCCGGGCGATGTACATGGCGGTGGCTTCCCCCTCGGTGTCGGGATTTGTGGCCATGATGACCTCCTGAATATCCCCCTGGGCTACCCGGTCCAGCAGGGACTTGATCTGCAGATCGTCGGGCCCGATGTGGTTCATCGGGGAGATCACGCCGTGGAGCACGTGATAGCGGCCGTTGAATTCCCGGGCGCGCTCAATGGCAATCACGTCCCGGGGGTCGGCCACCACGCACACCACCGAGGGGTCCCGCTTCGGCGAGGCGCAGATCGGGCACGGCCCGCCCCCCGCCGTCAGGTTCTGGCAGACGGGGCAGCAGGTCACTTCTTTTTTCGCATTGACGATGGCGGCGGCAAAGGCGGCCGCTTCCGCATCGGACAGGCCGAGAACGTAAAAGGCCAGGCGCTGGGCGCTCTTGCTGCCAATGCCGGGGAGCTTTGCGAACTGCTCCACCAGGTTTTCCAGCGGGGCGGGGAAATACTCCATAAAAAACGCTCCTTTTGTTTTGCTTGTTCTGTCCCGGCGCTCAGCAGCCGCGCAGGGCCGCGATGCGCGCAGGGATATCCGCCGCGCCGTACACCGCGCTGCCGGCCACCAGCACGTTGGCGCCGGCCTCCACGGCCACGGGGGCGGTGGCGGGATCGATGCCGCCGTCCACTTCCAGCTCGCAGGCGGGGTTGCGCGCGTCGATCCAGCGGCGCAGGGTGCGGACCTTGTCCATCATGTCGGGCATGAATTTCTGCCCGCCGAAGCCCGGCTCCACGGTCATGACGAGGATGAGCTCCACGTCCTCCAGGAAGGGCAGGGCCGCCTCGGCGCGGGTGTTGGGCTTGAGGACGATGCCGGCCCGCTTGCCCCTGGCGTGGATCGTTTCAATGGCCAGGCGGATGTTCTCCGGCGTGTCGGCCTCCACGTGGCAGGTGACAATGTCGGCCCCGGCGTCGCAGAACTGCGCGGCGTAGCGCGCGGGTTGGACGATCATCAGATGGACGTCCAGGGGCAGCTGCGTGGTGGGGCGGATGGCGCGCACCACGGGGAGACCGATGGAAATATTGGGTACGAAGATGCCGTCCATCACGTCCACGTGGACATAATCCGCCGTGGAAATGCGAGCGATGTCGCGCTGCAGGTTGGCGAAATCCGCCGAGAGGATCGAGGGGGCAATTTTGATGTTCATAAGACTTCGGCTCCTTTTCAGAATTTGGGCAGCGCCGGGACTTCCCGATGGGCCGCGATGGCAGAACGCCCGGGCGGGGATGGGAATAGAATAAACCGAGCGGCGCGGCGGCCGGCGGCGAGCCTTCGACTGCTCTGCGCGCATTTCCGGCCCCCGGCCGCGCCGGCAGCGCCGCTTTTGATCATAGATCGCGGGGCGGACGGCGTCCGCCCCGCCGGGGATCAGTCGTAAACGCTCTGGGAGTCCACGGGGCGGGCGTCGTATCCCTCGTCGCGCAGGGCCTTGAGAATGGCAGCCTTGTGCTCGTGGCCGAAGGCCTCCAGCGTGACGCGCAGCTCCACCTTGCTCAGACGGTTGATACTGACGAACTGGTTGTGTTCCAGCTTGATGATGTTGCCGTTCTGCTTGGCCACGATCTCGGCCACGTGGAGCAGCTCGCCGGGGCGGTCGGGCAGCATGACAGAGAAGGTGAACACGCGCCCGCGGTTGATGAGGCCGTATTGCACCAGCGAGGCCATGGTGATCACGTCCATGTTGCCGCCGGAGAGAATGGAAACCACGTTCTTGCCCCTGCAGTCCAGGTGCTTCAGGGCTGCCACGGACAGAAGCCCCGCGTTTTCCACCACCATTTTGTGATTTTCCATAATGTCCAGGAAGGCGTCCACCAGCTCGTCGTCCTCGATGGCCAGAAATTCGTCCACATTGTCCCGCACATAGGGGAACACCAGGTCGCCGGGGGTGCGGACAGCCACGCCGTCGGCGATGGTCACGGCGGAGGGCAGGGTGACGATATGGCCCGCCTCCACGGAGGCTTTCATGGACGCGGCGCCGGTGGGCTCCACGCCGATGACCTTCACGTTGGGGTTGAGCAGCTTTGCCAGGGTGGACACGCCCGCCGCCAGCCCGCCGCCGCCGATGGGCACCAGGATGATGTCCACGTCGGGCAGGGACTGGAAGATCTCATAGGCGATGGTGCCCTGGCCGCAGGCGATATCCAGGTCGTTGAAGGGCGGGATATAGGTCATGCCCTGCTCCTGGGAGAGCTTCACGGCGTAGTCGGCGGCGTCGTCGAAGCCGGCGCCGTAGAGGATGACGCGGGCGCCGTACTGCTTGGTGCGGTTGACCTTGATGAGGGGGGTGGTGGTGGGCATGACCACCGTGGCTTTCACGCCGGCGAGCTTGGCCGCGTAGGCCACGCCCTGGGCGTGGTTGCCGGCGGAGGCGGTGATGAGGCCCTGCTCCTTCTGCTCCTCCGGCAGTTTGCTGATCTTATAATAGGCGCCGCGGATCTTGTAGGCGCCGGTGACCTGCAGGTTTTCCGGCTTGAGATAGACCTCGTTTCCGCACAGGTCGGAAAAATATTTGCTGTGGACAAGCTCTGTGTCCGCGATCACGCCGCGCAGCACGGTGCGGGCTTCCTTGAATCGTTCCAGTGTCAGCATAAAAACAGTCCTTCTATCGTCAAATTGCGGCAAAAGCCGCGGATACTCTAACCTTATTATGATACCAGACCCGGGGAAAATGTCAATGCAAAGGGCCGCGGCGGCGGCCGCTTTTTTGCTGCCCCGGCGCGTCTGGCGGCCGTTTCGGCGCGGTTTTTTAAGAACCGTTTAAGACTTTCGCAAGAAGCGGTTATCCATATTGTAATCCGCCGGCGGCCTGCTATGATGGAGGCAGATACTCCAAGGGAGGGAATTTTATGCTGCAATTGATCCAGGGCTTTAATCTGGCCCTTTCTCTATTGATCACCATGGCCTTTGCTTATCAGGGCGTTCTGATGGCAGTGGGTTTCCTGCGCCGCCGTCAGGCGGACCGCTATGACGCGCCATCGGCCGCGGAAAAACGCCGCTACGCGGCGGTGATCTCCGCCCGCAACGAGGAGGCCGTCATCGGCGAACTGATCGAAAGTCTGAAAGACCAGGACTATCCGCCGGAACTGCTGGACATCTATGTGGTGGCCGACAACTGCACCGACAATACCGCCGCCTGCGCCCGCCGGGCCGGCGCCGTGGTCTACGAGCGTTTCAACACCGAGCAGGTGGGCAAGGGCTACGCCCTGGATTACCTGTTCGGCCGCCTGCGCAGCGAGGGGCTGGAGGCGCGGTACGCCGGCTATTTCGTTTTTGACGCCGACAATATCGTGGACCGCGCCTTTGTCCGGCGGATGAACGATACCGCCTGCAGCGGCGATTTCGCCGCCATCACCTGCTACCGCAATTCCAAGAATTTCGGGGCCAACTGGATCAGCGCCGGCTATTCCCTGTGGTTTCTGCGCGAGGCGCGTTTTTTGAACTTCCCCCGCATGCTCCTGGGCACGAACTGCACCGTGTCCGGCACGGGCTTTTTGATCTCCGCCGACGTCATCCGCCGCAACGGCGGCTGGCCCTTCCATCTTCTGACGGAGGACCTGCAGTTCTCCGCCGACTGCGCTGCCGAAGGCTGGCGCATCGGCTACTGCGACAAGGCTGTGATCTACGATGAGCAGCCCACGCGCTTCCGCCAGAGCTGGGACCAGCGCCTGCGCTGGACCAAGGGATTTTACCAGGTGGCCTGGCACTATGCGCCCCAGCTGATCCAGGGCATCGGCCGCGGCGGGAAGAAGGGCTTTTCCTGCTACGATGTTTTGATGATCGTGGCGCCGGGCTCCCTTTTGACGGTGTCGCTGCTGCTGGTGAACCTGCTGGTGGCGGTGAGCTGCCTGACCCAGCCGGGCTATCTGGTGGACGACATCGTGCGGACGGAGCTTATGTTCCTGGCGAAGAATTTTGCGCTGTACTACTGCGGCTTTGCCGCCATGGGCGCCGTCACGGCGGCCTGCGAATGGGACCGCATCCGCGCCTCCCGGCGAGAGAAGCTGCTGTATTTGATCACGTTCCCCTTCTTTATGATGACCTACATCCCCATTGCTGTGGCCGCGCTGCGGCGAAAGGTGGAATGGAAGCCCATCGAGCATCACACGGCCGCCCAGGACCTGGCGCCCCGGCGGACGCCGGGCCGGAAGAAGGGACGCCCCCAGCCCCTGCTGGACCGCACGGCCTGAGAAGGTTTCCTTCCTGCCCCCATACGCCCATTCACATCACCCTCCCCCGTATCCCGCCCCGGCAGCGCAGCGCTGCCGGGGCGGGCTCTTTTTGCGCATTTTGGAGAATTTTCCGGATTTTCCGGAAAAAGATGGCAAAAATCACACCCAAAGCGGAAAAACTGTGCTATACTGAAACCATCAAATCAAAAGGAGTGCATCGCTATGCTGAACGAAAAAGTGGCCGCATTGTGCAACGAGCAGATCAACAAAGAGTTTTACTCCGCCTATCTTTATCTCGACATCGCCAACTACTATGCCGACCAGGGGCTGGACGGCTTTGCCAACTGGTACACCATCCAGGCCCAGGAGGAGCGGGACCACGCCATGCTGTTTTTGCAGTATCTGCAGAACAACGGCGAAAAGGTGACCCTGGAAGCCATCGCCAAGCCCGACAAGGAATTCCCCAATCACCGCGCCGCCCTGGCCGTGGGTTTTGAACACGAGCAGTATGTCACCTCCCTTATCAACAATATCTACGCCGCTGCCCACGAGGCCCGGGATTACCGCACCATGCAGTTCCTCGACTGGTTCGTCAAGGAGCAGGGCGAAGAGGAGAAAAACGCCGACGATATGCTGAAAAAGTACGATCTCTACGGCTCCGATCCCAAGGGCCTGTACTCCCTCAACAGCGAGCTGGCCGCGCGCGTCTACAGCGCGCCCTCTCTGGTGCTGTAAAACGAGCAAAACGAAAAAACGCGCACAGCCGCGCTCCGCAGACCGCTGCAGGGCGCGGCTTTTTTGCGGGAAAATTTCTGCCGTTTAATAGTTGACTTTTTGAACTGTTTATGGTACCATCACACGGTTGCTTCCAAGACATCGGATCAGACAAAAGGAGTGATCGTTTTTATGAACGGAAAAGCAAAGAAGATCGTCAAGGGTGCGGTCATCGCTCTTGTGGTGCTGGTGATCGCGGCGGTCGTGGTTTTCTGGGCCATGTTCCGCGGCGAACTGAAGACCCTGGGCACCATCGCCCGGGAGGGAGACGCGCCCCTGTTTACCATGACCTACTGCGGTGACTACGGGTTTGACGAATTCCTGGCCCAGGGCGGCGCGGAGAGCGACAGCGAGGTGCAGGATTTCGTGATCCGGCGCATGCTCAAGGGCCTGCCCTTCACCTTTGAACTGCCGGAGCTGGGCTGCAGCACCCTGTCCGTGGCCAATGCCGAGGGGGACGGATACCTCTTCGGCCGTAATTTCGACCTCTATTATTCCCCGGCCCTGATGGTGAAGACCACCCCGAAGGACGGCTATGCCTCCCTCTCCATGGTGAACCTGGCCTTCATCGGCTACGGCGAAGACAAGCTGCCCACCTCCATGCTGAACAGCGTCACCACCCTGGCGGCGCCCTATGCGCCGCTGGACGGCATGAATGAAAAGGGCGTGTGCATCGGCGTGCTGCTCATCGACACCGACGAGACGAACCAGGACAACGGCCTGCCGGACCTGACCACCACCACGGCCATCCGCCTGGTGCTGGACAAGGCCGCCACGGTGGACGAGGCCATTGCTCTGCTGGAAGAGTACGACATGCACTCCTCCGCCGGCAGCTGCTACCACTTCCAGATCGCCGACGCCACGGGCCGCGCCGTGGTGGTGGAGTACATCGACAACGAGATGTCCGTGGTGGAATCCCACTATGCCACCAACTTCCTGCTGACCCCCGGCGACTACGACTTCGGCAGCGGCCAGGACCGTTTCGCCGTCCTGGAGGAGGCCTATGGAACCTCCGGCGGCGTGATGACCTCCGGCGAGGTCATGGACGCCCTGGAGAGCGTGTCCCAGGACAAGCGCGCCGAGGGCAAGGATTCCTGGACCCAGTGGTCCGTGGTCTATGACACAGAAAACCTGACGGCCACCGTCTGCTATGGCATGGACTATGAAACGTCCTATACCTATTCCCTGGCGGAGGCATAAGCTTGCCGGAAAAAAGCCCGGGGAGCACGAAGGATCGTGCTCCCCGGGCTTTTGCATTTACAGGGAACGGGACATGCGGCATTCGAGAATGGCACCGTGGATGGGCAGGGTGATCTCCAGCCCGTCGAAATCAAAGCCGAAATGGCGGTAAAAGGCGATGGCGCGGTCGTTGTCCTTCAGCACCCACAAAAGGAGCCGGTCGTAGCCCGCGGTTTTGACGGAGGTGAACAGCCGCCGCATGACATAGGCGCCGTAACCCTTGCCGATGGCGCTGGTCCGGAGATAGAGGTTGATGAGCTGCAGCGTGCCCGCCGGGGCGTCCTCGTCCCGGGGATAGCCCAGTGTGACAAAGCCCACGGCGGCCCCGTCCGCCACGATGAGATAGGTGCGGTCGACGTCCCGGGTCAGCAGGTTCATCCAGTAGAGGAACCGATTTTCAAAAGTGTTGTGGGACGCCATGTAAGCGGGCGTGAAGATTTTGTCAAATGCCCGGCAGCTGTCCACTTCGATGCGGGCCAGCTCCGCGGCGTCGTTGAGGTCAGCCTGACGCAGGTCGATCATTTCGGACCCTCCTCGTTTTCAGTATCATTTCTGCGCGCTTCCAGGATTTTTCCTGCCACGGCCAGGATCAGAAACACCGTGGCCAGTGCGATGAGCACGGACATCAAGAGCTGGCTCTGCAGCACCGCGCTGGAGAAAAAGGCGGCGAACAGACAAACGGGCGCCAGCACAAAGGACCATTTTTCCAACACTTTCATCGGCGAGCCTCCTCACACCACCTGGAACAGGTAGAATTTCAGATAATTCGTCTCCGGTACGCCCCAGAGGATGGGGTGGTCGGCGCTCTGCTGGCGCGCTTCGATCTGCCGCAGCTGCACGCCGGCGTCGTGGGCGGCGTCCGCCAGCATCTTGCGGAACAGATCGTCGTAGGCGAAGTGGGAGCAGGAGCAGGTGGCGAGATACCCGCCCCGGGGCAGCAGCTTCATGGCCCGGTAGTTGATCTCTTTATAGCCCTTCATGGCGCTGTGGATCGTTTTGCGGGATTTGGTGAAGGCCGGCGGGTCCAGGATGATGAAATCATAGCGCCGCGGCTGCCCGGAAAGCTGAGGCAGCAGGTCGAACACGTCGGCGGCCAGAAAGTCCATGCGATCCGTAAGACCGTTGAGGACGGCGTTCTGCCGGGCCATAGCCACGGCGCTCTCCGACACGTCCACGGCGGTGACGTGGGCCGCGCCGCCCAGGGCGGCGTTCAGGGCGAAGGAGCCGGTGTGGGTGAAGCAGTCCAGCACCGTTTTGCCCCGGGCCAGCCGTCCCACCGCCCGGCGGTTGTATTTCTGGTCCAGGAAGAAACCGGTTTTCTGGCCGTTTTCAAAATCGACCCGGTAGCGCACGCCGTTTTCCGTGATCTCCGTCACGGTTTCCGCCGGCGGCGTTTCGCCCGGCAGGGGGAACCAGCCCTTGTATTCCTGCAGGCCCTCTTTTTCCCGCAGAGCCACGTCGTTGCGCTCGTAAATGCCGCGGATGGTCTGCCCGTCCTCGCGCAGGATCTGCACCAGGGCGGAGAAGATCTGCTCCTTGCGCCGCTCGATGCCGAGGGACAGGACCTGGGTCACCAGCACGTCGCCGAAGCGGTCCACCGTCAGGCCGGGGAAGGTGTCCGCCTCGCCGAAAATAAGGCGGCAGCAGGAAAGATCCGCGGGTTCCATCACGCTTTTGCGGTATTCCCAGGCGTAGCGCACCCGGCGCTCCCAGAAAGCGTCGTCGAAAACGTCGTTGGCGTTGCGGGAGATCAGGCGGCCGCGGATCTTGCTGTGGCTGTTGTAAAAAGCGCTGCCCAGCCAGCGGCCTTTGGCGCTGCACACATCCACGATGGCGCCGTCCTCTAGGCCCTCCTGGCCGGCGGTGATCTCTGCGTCGTAGACCCAGGGATGGCCGCCGAGAATGGCGCGCTCGCCCTTGGGCGTGATCGTGATGGGGGGATAGGGTCGTTCTGCTTTCATGGTCAGCCCTCGTTCTTTCGGAAATCCTGCCCGCGCGGGCATATTAAAATTAGTATAGCACAGATTTTCCCTGTGCGCCATACATTGAAAGTGAAATTCAACGACAGGGGATGGTTTTATGCCGATCATTTATCTCAGTCCCTCGACCCAGGAGCAGAATTTTTACGTCACCGGCGGTTCGGAGGAATATCACATGAATCTGCTGGCCGACGCCATGGTGCCGTATCTGGTGTCCTGCGGCATCCAGTATGTGCGCAACACGCCGGATATGACGGCGGCTTCCTCCATCCGCCAGGCCAACGCCGGCTGGTACGATTTTTATCTGGCCCTGCACTCCAACGCCGCGCCGGAGAGCAATTACGGCGGCGCGCGGGGCATCATCGCCTTTTACTACCCCGGCAGCGTCAACGGCCGGCGGGCGGCGGAGCTGTTCGTGGAAAATCTGAAGGAGATCTATCCGCTGCCGGACCGGGTGCGCGCCGAGGCCACCACGTCCCTGGGGGAGGTGCGCCAGCCCCGGTTCCCCTCGGTGCTGCTCGAGATCGGCTACCACGACAATTACGAGGATGCCGCCTGGGTGGAAAACAACACCCCCGCGATCGCCCGAAACCTGGTATTGTCGCTGACGGAGTATTTCGGCCTGCCCTTTATCTGGCCCATGGATCCGCGGCGGGGAATGGTCCGGGTGGGCAGCGGCACGCTGAATCTGCGCGCCCGGCCCGCGCGGGACGCGCGGGTGGTGGCCTCCATGCCGAACGGCGCCGCCGTGGGCGTCTACGGCCAATGGCAGGGCTGGTACACCGTCCACTACGCCGAATACGTCGGCTACGCCGCCGCGGAGTTTATTGAAATAGAATAAAGGATAGGGAAACAAAGCGACAGAGTCATTTGGCGATTCTGCCGCTTTTTGTTTTTTAATTATGGCGAAACGCCGAAAAAATCATCGATTTAGATAAAAAGAGGAGGGGCAATTTAGGAGTAATTTCGCGGGGGAAGAGGGATTGGCAAACGAAAAAAGCAAGCGTGTTCTGACTATAAAAATGACTGCAGTCCGTCATAAATGTGTTCCTATCATAATTGCTTCAACATATAATAAATAATAATATATTGTTAATTTTGGATGAATAGAGAAATGCGGAGGAATTTTACAGTTTTTTCAGAACCGCCCCCGCCTTTGCAGCCCGCGGGGGCTGGACAGGGGGATGCGTTTTTTTCCTTGACAGACAGACGCGCCCGTATTAAAATCATAAAGGATTCTTATCGGGCTCATGGGGGTTATGACGCCCGATTGTTTTCTGACATTCCCTGGCGCGGCGCACCCGGTCCGGGCATGCCCGGCCGCGTGGGGCTGTGCGATATGAAAACGATTAGGAGGAAGAAATGGGCAGTAATATGACGATCATGACGATCGCGGTGGCGGTCGTCGCTGCAGTCATTGCGCTCGTTCTTGGCTCCCTTCTCGGATGGAACCGCAGAAAGTCTGTTGCGGAAAAGGAAATCTCCAGCGCGGAGGAAGAAGCAACTCGCATCATCAACGAAGCCATCAAAAGTGCTGAAAATAAAAAGCGCGAAGCTATGGTAGAGGCTAAGGAAGAGATCCTCAAGCAGCGCAGCGAATATGAGAAGGAAGTGAAGGAGCGCAGAGCGGACCTGCAGAAACAGGAACGCCGCCTGCAGCAGAAGGAAGAAAATATCGATCGCAAAACCGATGCGATCGAACGCAAAGAGGAATCCCTGGCGGAAAAGCATGCACAGCTGGACCGCCAGCGGGAAGAGATCCAGCAGATCAAGCGCAGCCAGACGGAAATGCTCGAGCGTATTTCCGGCTTCACCGCCGAGGAGGCCAAGGCTTACCTCATTGAGCAGGTGCAGACGGAAGTGACCCACGAGGCCGCCATGAAGATCAAGGAGATCGAGGCGCGGGCCAAGGACGAGGCCGACGCCCGGGCCAAGGAGATCATCGCCACGGCCATCCAGCGCTGCGCCGCCGATCAGGTGTCTGAAATCACTGTCAGTGTGGTACCCCTGCCCAATGACGAGATGAAGGGCCGCATCATCGGCCGCGAAGGCCGCAATATCCGCACGCTGGAAACCATGACCGGCGTGGACCTGATCATCGACGATACCCCCGAAGCCATCACTGTGTCCTGCTTTGAGCCGGTGCGCCGCGAGATTGCCCGCCTGGCCCTGGAAAAGCTGATCGCCGACGGCCGCATCCACCCCACCCGCATCGAGGAGATGGTGGAGAAGGCCAAACGCGAAGTGGACGCCGTCATCAAGTCCGAGGGCGAACGCGCCACCTTTGAAACGGGCGTGCGCGGGCTGCATCCCGAGCTTGTGAAGATGCTGGGCCGGCTGCATTACCGCACCAGCTACGGACAGAATGTGCTGCGCCACTCCATCGAGGTCTCCCAGCTGGCCGGCATGATGGCCGCCGAGCTGGGAACGGACGTGCAGGCCGCCAAGCGCGCAGGCTTGCTGCACGACCTGGGCAAGAGCGTGGACCATGAAATGGAAGGCTCCCACGTGGCCCTGGGCGTGGAGTTCGCCCGCAAGTACCACGAAAAAGAAGACATCATCCACGCCATCCACGCCCACCACGGCGACGTGGAGCCCCGGACCCTGGTGGCCTGCCTCGTGCAGGCGGCGGACGCCATTTCCGCAGCCCGGCCCGGCGCCCGGCGGGAGAACCTGGAGAATTATATCAAGCGCCTGGAGCAGCTGGAGAGCATTGCCAGCAGCTTCCGCGGCGTGGAAAAGTCCTATGCCATTCAGGCCGGCCGCGAGATCCGCGTGATGGTCAAGCCCGAGGAAGTGTCCGAGGACGAGATGGTCGTCCTGGCCCGGGACCTGGCCAAAAAGATCGAGGAAGAGATGGAATATCCCGGCCAGATCAAGGTCAACGTCTTGCGGGAGACCAAGGCTGTGGAATACGCCAAGTAAACAGCGCGCATACGCGCACAGAGAAAACGATGCCGGGAGGGGCGGGGCGAAAAGCTCCGCCCCTCCTTGCACCGGCAGCGGAAAAAGGAGGACCGTATGGAAATTCGTGTTTTGGCGATCGGTGACGTCGTGGGCGAGACCGGCGCTGATTTTCTGGCGCGCCATCTGCGCCCCCTCCGCCAGGAAAAGCGGGTGGATTTCGCCGTGGTCAACGGCGAAAATGTGGCCGGCGTGGGCCTTGTGCCGGGGCAGGCCGCCATGCTGTTTGGCGCGGGGGCAGACGTGATCACCCTGGGCAACCATACCTTTGACAAACAGCAGATCATCCCCATGCTGGAGGATAACCGCTATCTCCTGCGCCCGGCCAACTATACCGACCTGGCGCCCGGCCGCGGCACCATGCTCTATGACTGCGGGCGCTACAGCATCCGCGTCATCAGCCTGCAGGGGCGCTGCAACCTGAACTACAACTGCGACAACCCCTTCACCGCGGCGGACCGGATCCTGAAAAATGAGGAAAAGGCCACCTTCACCCTGGTGGATTTCCACGCCGAGGCTACCAGCGAAAAGCTGGCCATGGGCTATTTCCTGGACGGGCGCATCTCCGCCCTTTGGGGCACCCACACCCATGTGCAGACGGCCGACGAGCAGATCCTGCCCGGCGGCACCGGCTACATCACCGACGCGGGCATGACCGGGCCGATCCGTTCCGTGATCGGCATTCCGGTGGAGAATTCCATCTCCGGCTTCCTCGGCGGCGTGCGCCGCCCCCACCAGCCTGCGCCCGGCCCCTGCGCCATGCGCGGCGTGCTGTACACGCTGGACAGCGCCACGGGCTGGTGTACGCAGATCGAGCGCATCGACGTGCGCTGAGGGGCGGCCATGGTCAGGATCCTGCATGCGGCGGACTTTCACCTGGACAGCCCTTTCCGGGGCCTGACGCCCCGGCAGGCGCGCCAGCGCCGCGCCGAGGGCCGCGGCGCCCTGAAGCGCCTGGCCGATTTTGCCGACGCCGGCGGCGTGGATCTGGTGCTGCTGGCGGGGGACCTGTTTGACAGCGGCGAGATCTATCGGGAAACGGCCCAGGCGCTGGCCGAAGCCCTGGGGACGCTCCGGGGCCGGGTCTTTATCGCGCCGGGCAACCACGATTTTTGGGATGCCGGCGGCCCATACGGCAGCGTGGACTGGCCGGACAACGTCCATATTTTCAAAACGGAACAGATCGAAGCGGTGGAGGTGCCGGAAAAGAACTGCGTCGTCTACGGCGCGGCCTTCACCGCCCCGGAATGTACCGGCGACCCTCTGGGTTCGTTCCGCGCGCCGGAGGACGGCCGGCTCCACCTGATGGTGCTCCACGGCGACACGGAGGGCGGCGGGCGCTACCGCCCCATCCGCAAAGAAGAGATCGCGGCGAGCGGCCTGGACTATCTGGCCCTGGGCCATATCCACGCCTGCAGCGGCCTGCAGTACGCCGGGCGCACCGCCTGGGCCTATCCCGGCTGCCCCGAGGGCCGGGGCTTTGACGAGTGTGGCCGCCGGGGCGTGCTTATGGGCACCGTGGACAAAGGGACGGCGGACCTGCGCTTTGTCGCGTTTGGCCGGCGGAAATACGAGATATTGACGGTGGACAGCACGGGGCGGGACGCCCTGGCGGCGGCAGAAGCGGCACTGGAGGGCCGGCACACGGCGGAGGATGTGTACCGCATCGTGTTCACCGGCGAAGCGCCGGCCGACGGCATCGACGCGGAGCATATCCGGCAGGCGCTGGAGGAGCGGTTTTACGCCCTGGAGGTGCGCGACGAGACCCGGATCGCCCGGGATCTCTGGGAGGGCGCCCGGGAGGATTCTCTGCGGGGCGCGTTTCTGCGCCGCCTGCAGCTGCGCCGGGACGCGGCGCAGACCGAGGAGGAGCGCCTGGCGGTGGACCGTGCGGCCCGCTGGGGCCTGGCGGCCCTGGAAAACCGGGAGCTTTGACGCGGTGCGCCTCGCTTGACAAGCCTTTTGCGATGGCATACAATAATCAGGCGACTACATCTGTGCAAACTTATTTTATATATAATGTGAGGAATGAGAATTATGGCGAAAGATCAAAGACAGGTCGACTCCATCACCAATATGGACGTGGACTTCGCCCAGTGGTATACGGACGTATGCACCAAGGCGGAGCTGATCGACTACACCTCCGTCAAGGGCATGTTCATCTACCGGCCCTATGGCTATGCGATCTGGGAGAATATCCAGAAAGAGCTGGACCGCCGCTTTAAGGAGACCGGCCATGAAAACGTCTATCTGCCGGTGCTGATCCCCGAGAGCCTGCTGCAGAAAGAGAAGGACCATGTGGAGGGCTTTGCTCCCGAGTGCGCCTGGGTGACCATGGGCGGCGCAGAGAAGCTGGAGGACCGTCTGTGCGTCCGTCCCACCTCTGAAACGCTGTTCTGCGAGCATTATAAAAACATCATTCACTCCTGGCGTGACCTGCCCAAGCTCTACAACCAGTGGTGCAGCGTCCTGCGCTGGGAAAAGACCAGCCGCCCCTTCCTGCGCCACCGGGAATTTCTGTGGCAGGAGGGCCACACCATGCACGCCACCGCCGAGGAGGCCCGCGCCGAGACCCAGCAGATGCTGAACATCTACGCCGACTTCCTGGAAAACGTGCTGGCCATGCCTGTGGTGAAGGGTCAGAAAACCGACAAGGAAAAATTCAACGGCGCAGAGGAGACTTACACCGTCGAGTGCATGATGCACGACAAGAAGGCCCTGCAGGCTGGCACCAGCCACTTCTTCGGCGATGGCTTTGCCCGCGCCTTCGACATTACCTTCACCGGCAAGGACAATCAGCTGCACCATCCCTTCCAGACCAGCTGGGGCGTGTCCACCCGCATGATCGGCGGCATCATCATGACCCACGGCGACGACAACGGCCTGGTGCTCCCGCCCCGCATCGCGCCCATCCAGGTGGTCATCATCCCTGTGGCGCAGCACAAGCCCGGCGTGCTGGAAGCCGCTCAGAGCCTGATGGAGCGTCTGAAGGCCGTCGGCGTCCGGGTGAAGATCGACGATTCCGACAAGGCCCCCGGCTGGAAGTTTGCCGAGTATGAGATGAAGGGCGTGCCCCTGCGCCTGGAGATCGGCCCCAAGGATATCGAAAAGGAACAGTGCGTACTGGCCCGCCGCGACAACGGCGAGAAGTCCTTTGTGGCCCTGGCCGAACTGGAGACCGCCGTCCCTGCCATGCTGGACGCCATCCACGCCGGCCTTTACGAAAAGGCGAAGAAGAATTTGGAGGAGCACACCTACGCGGCCCATTCCCTGGAGGAGGCCAAGGCCCTGCAGGAGAAAAACGGCGGCTTTATCAAAACCATGTGGTGCGGCGATCTGGCGTGCGAAATGGCGATGAAGGAGCAGGCCGGTATGTCCTCCCGCTGCATCCCCTTCGCCCAGGAGCATATCGACGACGTCTGTCCCGTCTGCGGAAAACCCGCCGCCAAGATGGTTTACTGGGGCATCGCCTACTAAACCGGCGCTCCCCGGAAAAACCGGCCGCGCGGAAGCGGATGGCTTTTATGCCTGTCAAACGAAAAAGCAGGCGCCCGCATTTTTGCGGGCGCCTGCTTTCTTTATAGCAAATTACAAAAAGAGGAGAGAAGAGGACGCGGAATCGTTTTAAGCGCCGACGGCAATCAGAGGATACCGGCGATCGCCATTTTGAAACCGGCCAGCGCCTGCGCGTAGCTTTGGGGGTTTTTGCCGATCTTTTGCGGATCGTAATCGCACATGCTGAAAATGCCGGCATAGTGGGCGACGATTTGGGGGAGATTCTGTACTATACAAGATTTGTTCCCTTTTGTCAATATGTGCCGAAAGGGAAGCGCTGTCTGCTGCAAAGCGGAGGCGCCGCCGCCGCGGAGCGGTGGGAGCGGATAAGGGGGGCGCTGTGCGGGAAGGCTTTGCACGGAAAAGCGCGCGACAGCGGCCCCTGCCGGCGAAGCTTCGCATGTTTTTGACAACGGAGGGGGTATAAAACGGCGGCTTTTTGGACAGAATCACAATGGAGAAAAGGACGGAGAGAAAATCAGCAATTCTCACGAAATTTTTTGCAAAAGATTGTAAAATAAATCGAAAATTTGCTTGACAAGGGGAGGACCCTATTGTATTATATTAGAGCGCGCGAATGGGCGGACTGCGTCCGGGCGCGCTCAAGTGCGATGAAGCAGGAGATTGCGGGCCTGGCCCGGTAACTTCTGCGGAGTATGTCCGACAATCGGGCGGCTGAGAAAACTGTATGGCGTAGATCGCTGCG
>CAJFFX010000032.1 GCA_904374485.1 Candidatus Pseudoscillospira falkowii
TTTCGCCTGGTATTCACCGGAGAAGTTGAGGTCGATATCGGGAACCTTGTCGCCGCCGAAGCCCAAAAAGGTCTCGAAGGGGATATTGAAGCCGTCCTTCGCATACTTTTCGCCGCAGACCGGACAGACGCGGTCCGGCATATCCGCGCCGCAGCCGTAGGACCCATCGAGGATAAATTCGCTGTGCCGGCACTTCGGGCAGCGGTAATGGGGCGGCAGGGAGTTGACCTCCGTAATGCCGGACATATAGGCCACGAGGGACGAGCCCACGGAACCGCGGGAACCCACCAGATAGCCGTTTTCCAGCGAGCGCTGCACCAGCTTCTGGGCAGACATGTAAATCACGTCGTACCCGCGGCCGAGGATGGAGTTCATCTCCGTATCCAAACGATCCTGCACGATCTGGGGCAACTCTTTGCCGTAAAGTGCATGAGCTTTACCCCACACCAGATTGTAAAGATCTTCTCGGGAATTCTGCAGGCGTGGCGGGAACAGCTGGCCCTTGGGCAGCAGCTGGATATCCTCCACCATGTCTGCGATCAGATTGGGGTTGGTGACTACCACTTCCGTGGCCTTCTCCTCGCCCAGGTATGCGCACTCGCGCAGCATTTCATCCGTCGTTTTGAAATAAATCGGCAGCGGCGCATCAGCGTCTTCAAATTTCTTGCTGGCCAGCAGGATATGGCGGTACACCTCGTCCTCCGGGTCCAGGAAATGGACGTCGCCGGTGGCGACCACAGGCTTGTCCAGCTCTTCCCCCAGCCGCACGATGGTGCGGTTGAAATCCCGCAGCTCCTCTTCGGAACGGACTTTTCCCTGGCGGAG
The DNA here is from genome assembly GCA_904374485.1 of Candidatus Pseudoscillospira falkowii. Taxonomy (GTDB): domain Bacteria; phylum Bacillota; class Clostridia; order Oscillospirales; family Oscillospiraceae; genus Pseudoscillospira; species Pseudoscillospira falkowii. The sequence continues at coordinate 826 of CAJFFX010000032.1, forward strand.
CATGAACAGGTTGTTGCAGATGGGCTGGATCTCCAGATAATCGTAAAATGAGGCAATGCGCTTGAGCTCGTCCCAGCCCTTGTGCTCCACGACGGCCTGGAACAGTTCCCCCGCCTCGCAGGCCGCGCCGATGATCAGGCCCTCGCGGTAACGGACCAGCTCCGTTTTGGGGATGATGGGCTGGCGCTTGAAATACTTGAGGTTGGACAGGGAGATCAGCTTGTACATATTGTGCATGCCAAGCTTGTTCTTGGCCAGGATGATCATGTGCCGCGGGCGGCGGTGGGCCTTGCCCAGGGGCCGCAGCTTCAGCATCTCGTCGTTGATCTGCTGGATGCAGGAAAGGCCGCGCTCACGCAGCATCTCAAAAAACGGCACCAGCATATAGCCCACCGTGGCGCCGTCGTCGCTGGCGCGGTGGTGGTTGAAAGCGGGCAGCTTCAGCCGCTCTGCCACGGTGTCCAGCTTGAAATGGGTCAGATCCTGCAGCAGGTTCTGGGCCAGGATCAAAGAGTCGATATAGGTGGGATCGAAGGGCAGGCCTTCCTTTTTGCAGTTTTCGCGGATGAAACCGATATCGAATTCCGCGTTGTGGGCCGCCAGGGGACGATCCCCTGCAAAAGCAAGAAATTTCTCCAGCGCTTCCCGGGGCTGGGGCGCGTCCCTGAGCATCTCGTCGGTGATGCCGGTCAGACCGATGATCTCCGGGCGCAGCCTGCGGTTGGGATTGACAAAGGTCTGAAAGGTATCGGTGATCTTCCCACCCTTTAATATTACAGCGCCAATCTCTGTAATGGCTTCATACTTTACATTGAGTCCCGTCGTTTCAATGTCAAAACAGACGATCTCGCTGTCAAAATCGCAGTCCTTGGTACCGTGGACCGCCAGCCGGTCGTCCAGATTATTGACGAAATACGCCTCCACACCGTAGAGGATCTTGATTTTTCCGCCGGCGGCGGAGGCCGCGTCCGGGAAAGACTGCACCACGCCGTGGTCCGTGATGGCGATGGCGGGATGGCCCCAGCGGATGGCGGTCTTCACCGCTTTTTTCGTGTCGGTCAGCGCATCCATATTGGACATGCGCGTATGCAGGTGCAGTTCCACCCGCTTTTTTTCCGCCAGATCCATGCGCTCTGTGTGCTCCGCCGTGCAGATGCAGTAGGGTTCCATCTGCAGGTCAGTGCCGTCCCGCGTCAGCTTCATGCGGCCCTGTACTGTCAGGTACATGCCTGCTTCGATCCGGCCCTTGAGCTGCTCCATTTCTTTTTCCTTCAGATATTTGACCACGCGCACCGAGCCGCTCTGATCCGTCATGTCAAAAGTCAGGCACCAGACGCCGGGGCGGCGCGTTTCGTACAGCTCCTCGGCAAAAACTTTCCCCGTCACGGCGAAAGTGGGCGTTTTCAGGCCCACATCTTTCATGGAAATGAGATTGGCCGTGATGTGGCCGCCGAGGATGACGGAATTGTCTTCCCCGCCGGCAGGCGCCGCCGCGCCGCCGCGCTTTTTTCCCTCGGGCGCCGCTTTCTTTTTTTCCTCCGGCGCGCTTTGGCGGACGGTGATATGTACCCCCTGCAGCTGATAGAGGCGGCACAGCTCCTGCTCCACCTGAGCAACGGCTTCCTCCGGCAGCATTTCCCGGGAAAGCAAGGTCAGGTCCATCGTCAGCGTATCCTGCTGCACGGCAGCCTCCTCGACCAGCACCTCCAGCAAGAGGATCCGCAGCTCCCGCTCCGGAATATAATCGGAAAATAGGTCAAAAAATGGGATGCTTCTGCTCATCGGTATCAAAACTCCTCCGTGGGATCACAGCTTCTCGATCTCGTCCATCAGGGCGTCCACCAGATGCTCCTGGGGCACTTTGCGCAGGACTTGTCCCTTGCGGAACAGCAGCCCTTCCCCGTCGCCCCCGGCGATGCCCACGTCGGCCGCCGAAGCCTCTCCGGGGCCGTTGACGACGCAGCCCATGACCGCCACGGTGATGGGCTTGGTGCAGCCTTCCAGGCGGTGCTCCACCTCATCGGCGATGGCGATGAGATCGATCTTCGTCCGGCCGCAGGTGGGACAGGCGATCAGGTTGACGCCCTCTTTGCGCAGGCCCGCCGCTTTCAGGATGTCTTTTGCCGCGGCGATCTCTTCCACCGGGTCCGCCGTCAGCGTGACGCGGAAGGTGTCGCCGATGCCGAGGCACAACAATCCGCCGATGCCCATGGCCGACTTCATAACGCCCATTTTCGGCGTTCCCGCCTCCGTAACACCCAGGTGCAGAGGGTAATCGGTGCGCTCGTGGAGCAGCTGATAGGCCCGCATGGTCACCGGCACGCTGGAGCATTTGACGGAAATGCAGATATCGTCGAAATCAAACTTGTTCAGCAGACGGATATGGCCGAACGCGCTTTCCACCAACGCTTCGGGCGTCACGCCGCCGTATTTGCGCAGCAGCGGCTTTTCCAGGCTGCCGCCGTTCACGCCGATGCGGATGGGGATGCTGTTTTTGCGGCAGGCGTCCGCCACGGCCTTCACCCGGTCCTCCCCGCCGATATTGCCGGGGTTGATACGGATCTTGTCAATGCCGGAATCGACGCACTGCAGGGCCAGTTTATAGTCGAAATGGATGTCCGCCACCAAAGGGATGTGGATCCGGCTGCGGATCTTTCCCACCGCCAGCGCCGCATCCCTGTCCGGCACCGCCACGCGCACGATTTCGCAGCCGGCGGCCTCCAGGGCGCAGATCTGCTCCACCGTGGCCTCCACGTCCGCCGTATTCGTGTTGCACATGGACTGGATCGCCGCCGGCGCGCCGCCGCCGATGGTGACCGAACCGATCCGGAGTTTCTTTGTCATATAGGATCCACTCCCCCGCTATACAAAAAGTTTCGTGATATCGCTGGCGGTGATCACCAGCATCAAAAGCATCAGCGCCATAAAGCCGGCGTAGTTCAGATAGCCCTCATACTTGGGGTCCACGGGCCGCCGGGTGATTTTCGTGATCAGGGCTGTGATGCAGCTGATGAAAATATGCCCGCCGTCCAGCGCCGGCAGGGGCAGCAGATTCATCACCGCCAAATTGATGGTGATCAGCGCCGTCAGATAACCGATATTGGCCAGGGCCATATAGAGCGACGACGCCTGGCTGCCCACATCGGAGATCGTGGTGACAATGCCGATGGGGCCGGACATATCCGCAAGGCCCACCTGCCCCGTGACCAGCATCTTCAGGCTGTACCAGGTCAGACGCACGAAATCCACCGCATTGAGACAGGCGATCCGGCATTTGACCAGGGGCGTCGCCTCCACGGTCTCGCCGAAATTCAGCCCGAAGCGCACCGAAGTGGTGCCGTCTGGGTTCTCGTATGCCTGGGGCGAGAGGGGCACGTCGTGGAGCGCGAGTTTTTCGCCGTCCCGGCGCACCACGAAGTCATAGCTTTCGCCATCGCCCATATTCAGAAAGACCGAAATGTCCTCGTAAAGGTAGATTGGCTCCCCGTCGATGCTGAGGATCCGGTCGCCCTCCATCAGGGCGCTTTCTCCCCGGGCCGGAAAACCGTCGGCAAACCCGGTGATCACCGGCGCATAGACGAAGGACAGATTGCTGTACAGCAGCAGGAGGATCACCACGCCCGCCGCAAAATTCATCAGCGCGCCGGCAGCAAAAATAATCAGCCGGGGCAACAGCTTTTTGCGGTTCAGCGCTTTCGGGTCCTCGGAGTCACCCTCTTCCCCCTCCATGGCGCAGTAGCCTCCGATGGGCAAAACCCGGAGGGAATAGAGCGTGTCTCCCTTCTGACGCTGAAAGAGGGCCGGCCCCATGCCGATGGAGAACTCGTTGACCCGCACGCCGAAGAGCTTGGCCGCCAAAAAGTGTCCCAATTCATGCACAGCGATCAGCACGCCGAAGATCAGGATAGCAATGAGAATATACATGGGCAGAAAAACTCCTTACGCTAAGTGCTGATAACGCTCCGCCACCGCGGCGCGGGCCTGCGCATCCGCCTCCAGGATCTCTTCCAGGGACGGATCGCGGCGCACCGGGAGCCGCTCCAGCGCGTACTCCACCAGTTCCGGGATCTGGCCGAAGACGATCTTGTCCTGCAGAAACAGCGAGGCCGCCGCCTCACCCGCGCCGTTGAGCACGGCGCAGGCGGTGCCGCCCGCCCTGGCCGCATCCATAGCGATGCGCAGGCAGGGAAAGGTCTCCAGATCCGGCGCCGCAAAAGTCAGCGCGCCGCACTGCAGGAGATCCAGCCGCCGGGCAGGACAGGGCATGCGGTTGGGATGGGTCAGGGCATACTGGATCGGCAGGCGCATATCCGGCGCGCCCAGCTGGGCCAGCACCGCCCCGTCGCAGTATTCCACCATTGAGTGGATGATGCTCTCCCGATGGATCACCACCGAGACCTGCTCCAACGGCAGATGATACAGGCGCATGGCCTCGATCACTTCCAGGCCCTTGTTCATCAGCGTGGCGCTGTCCAGCGTCACTTTGGCGCCCATATCCCAGTTGGGATTGTTCAGCGCCTCTCCCCTGCGCGCACCATAGATCTCTTCCTTCTTTTTCCCGTAAAACGTGCCGCCGGAGCACGTCAAGATGATCCGGTCCACCTCTCCGCGGTCCCTGCAGGTCTGCAGGCACTGGAAAATGGCGGAGTGCTCGCTGTCCACCGGCACGATCTCCGCGCCGCAGCGCGCCGCGGCCGCCATGACCAGCTCCCCCGCGCAGACCAGGGTCTCCTTGTTGGCCAGGGCGATCTTTTTTCGTTTTTCAATAGCCGCCAGCGTGGGCCGCAGACCCACCATGCCGACCACGGCGGTGAGCACGGTGTCCGCTTCTTCGATCTGCGCCGCGGCCAGTAGGCCGTCCATGCCGGAGCGCACCTCCACATCGAGGCCGCGCAGCCGCTCCCGCAAAACGCCGGCGGCAGCTTCATCATAAAGCACAACAAGACGCGGAAGATACTTCCGCGTCTGCTGTTCGATCCGATCCACATTCCGTCCGGCCGCCAGGGCCGCCACCCGGATACCCAGCGCGTCCACCACATCCAGCGTCTGCATCCCGATGGAACCGGTCGACCCCAGAATGGAGATACAATGCGTCATTCTTCTCTTCCCCCCTTAAAAAATGGAGACCACATACAGCAGCAGTTCCAGGGCCGGCGCAGCAAAGATCACGCTGTCAAAGCGGTCCAGCACGCCGCCGTGGCCCATGAAGAGCTTTCCATAGTCCTTGATGCCGAATTCCCGCTTGATATAGGAAAACGTCAGATCACCGAACTGGGACACGACGCTCAAGGGAATGCCCAGCAGGGCCAGCGCGAGATAATTGGGCTCCAGATCAAAGCCGAACTGGCACAGCGCGCCGAAGAGCACGCCGCCCGCCACGGAAAACACGATGGCGCCGATGGAACCCTCCACCGTCTTTTTCGGCGACAGGCTGGGCGCCAGCTTGTGCTTTCCGCAGACGCGGCCCACGAAATAGCCGCCGGCGTCGCTGATAAAGGGATAGATCAGCGGCAGTGCGAAGATCAGCCGTGTTTCCATGCTCATTTCCAGGCGGAGAAACGCCGAAAGAAAGCAGGGGATCAGCAGCGCGCCGAACAGCGCGCCGCCCACCATGCCGAATTTGACCTGCGCCTGATGGAGCATGCCGTCGAGAAAGCACAGCGCCGTGAACAGGAATACCCCCGCCAGCAGCAGCGGGAAATAGGAGCCGAAATACGTCCACAGCGGCACAAGGGCCGCAAAAAACATGCTGTATGCGCACAGGCGCTTCTGCCGCACGAACCCCGTGGCCCACAGCAGTTCATAAACACCGATGGCCGACAGGGCGGAAATCGCCAGCATGATGACCCAAATCGGCGCAAAAGCAAAGCCCAGCGCCACAATCGGCAGCCAAATGACCGCCGTTAAAATCCGTTTTGCCATCAAATGCCTCCATATCTGCGCTGGCGGTGCTGATATTCCAGCAGCGCCGCGTCCAGATCTTCTTTTTTGAAATCCGGCCACAAAGTGTCGGTGAAAATAAACTCCGCATAGGCGCACTGCCACAGCAGGAAATTGGAGACCCGCTTTTCTCCGCCGGGGCGGATGATCAGATCCGGGTCCGGAAGCCCCGCGGAAAACAGGTGCCGCTCAAAAAGCGCCGTGTCAAGCTGCTCCGGCGTCCGCTCTCCCGCGGCGCATTCCCGGGCAAACTGCCGCGCGGCGCGCAGGATCTCGTCCCGTCCGCCGTAATTCAGGCAGATATTGGCCTGAAAACCGTCCAGCGTTGCGGAAATTGCGTTGGTACGCGCTGCCAAATCCTGCAGCTCCTGGGGAAGTTCCGTCAAGTCCCCCAGAAAGCGCAGGCGGATATTGTCCCGGGCCATCGTATCGATGGCCTCCAGCAGATAGCGCTTGAGCAGGCGCATGATGGTGTCGACCTCGTCTTTGGGCCGCTTCCAGTTTTCTGTGGAAAAGGCGTATACTGTAAGATAGTCTATGCCGAGATCCTTACAGTATGTGGCGATGGTGCGGAAGACCTCCGCCCCCACCTTATGGCCGGCGGTGCGGGGCAGACCGCGCCTCTTGGCCCAGCGGCCGTTACCGTCCATAATAATAGCGATGTGGCGGGGCAGGTGGTCCAAATCCACCGACCCCGCCTGATGATCTGATTTTGACTTGAAAAAAGCCATCAATGAACACCACCGAACATCAAACAGACATCAATTCCTTCTGTTTTTTCTCCAGGAGCACGTCAATCTCCTTGCACATCTTATCCGTCAGATCCTGCATATCCTTTTCGATGTCCTTCATATCGTCGTCCGTGATCTCGGATCTCTTCTTCTGGGCCTTGAAAGTGTCCATGGCGTCACGGCGGATATTGCGGATGGCGACCTTGCCGTTTTCGGCGTATTTGCGGACCTGCTTGCTCAGCTCCTGGCGGCGTTCCTCCGTCAGCTGAGGAAAGGACAGGCGGATGCAGGCGCCGTCGTTCTGGGGATGGATGCCCAGATCGGATTCGTTGATCGCCTTTTCGATCAGCTTCAGCGCGGATTTATCCCAGGGCTGGATCACCAGCGTCCGGGAATCGGGAGAGGTGATGCCGCCGATCTGGTTGATCGGGGTGGGCGCGCCGTAATATTCCACACGGATCTTGTCCAGGACCTGCGCGTTGGCGCGGCCGGCGCGCACGCTAGCGAAGTCGCCCTGGAGCGAATCCAGCGTTTTGCGCATCTTCTCTTCGTAAATCCGATATTCTTCTTTCATGGTGTTAATCCTCCTTCACGATTGTGCCCACGTTTTCGCCGCAAATGGCGCGAATGATATTCTGTGGGTCTTCCAGTGCAAAGAGCAGCACCGGGATCTTGTTGTCCATAGACAAAGAGGTGGCCGTGGAATCCATCACGCTGAGATGCTGCGCCAGCACATCGTCGTAACTGATCTGGTCGTATTTCTTGGCGTCGGGATTGGTCACGGGGTCGGAATCGTACACGCCGTCCACATTCTTCGCCAGCATGATCACGTCGGCGTTGATCTCCGCGGCGCGCAGGACCGCAGCCGTATCCGTGGAGAAATAGGGGTTGCCCGTGCCGCAACCGAAGATGACGACGTTGCCCTTCTCCAGCTGATGCACCGCCCGCAGACGGATATAAGGCTCGGCGATGGCGCGCATTTCAATGGCCGTCTGCACGCGGACGCGCACGCCCTTCTGCTCCAGAACGTCCGCCACAGCCAGGCAGTTCATCACCGTGGCCAACATGCCCATATGGTCTGCGCGGGTGCGCTCCATTTTGCCGGTGCCGTTTCTCACGCCGCGCCAGAAATTGCCGCCGCCGATGACAATGCCCACCTGAACGCCCATGTCGATGCACTGCTTGACCACGTCGCACACTTTGCCGATCACATCGAAATCCAGGCCAAAATGTTTCTCTCCCGCCAGCGCTTCTCCGCTGATCTTCAGCAGGATCCTTTTATACTTGGGCGTTTGCATTCTGTATTCCCTCCATCTCTGTTCCTCACAGGTCCCGGCCGCTGCCGGCCCTGCTAATTCCATCTTATTTTATATTATTTTAACCCTTTTGCATAGGGGCAAAATGAAAGTTTTTCCGATTCTTTACAATTTCCCCCAAAACGCCGCAAAAAAGGGAGAAGGCCCCAGGCCTCCTCCCTCTTGGCTGCAGCTCACAGATGCAGTATACCGCCGATTTTCTGGATCAGCGCGTCTTTTCCGACGCCCGTTTCCGCGGAAAAGGGCACGACCTCCGCCTCTCCGCCGGGGCAAAGGGTCTGGCGGATCCGCTCCAGGTTTGGCTCGATCTCACTCTTTTTCAGCTTGTCGAGCTTATTGGCAACGATCAGCACCGGGCAGCCCGTGTCGTAAAACCAGCGGATCATGGTCAGGTCATCCGCCGTGGGCTTGTGGCGGGCATCCACGATCTGCACGCCCAGGGAGATCAGCCCGGCGGCAAAATAATTCTCCATCAGCCGGCCCCAGCGGTCCCGCTCGGCCTTGGAGACCTTGGCGTAGCCGTAGCCCGGCAGGTCCACGAGATAGGCCCGGCCGTCGATCTTAAAATAATTGACCTGGGAGGTCTTGCCCGGGGTCGCGCCCACATGGGCAAAATTCTTCCGGCCCAAAATGCGGTTGATCACCGAGGATTTACCCACGTTGGAGCGGCCCGCAAACGCGATCTGCGGCAGGCCGTCCCGCAGGAATCCGGCGGGATCCACGGCCGACAAAACAAATTCCGCTTTATTGAAATTCACGGCATATCCCCTTTCTCATCCCTTCATTGCCGAAGGGGCACGCGCTTCCCCTTGCTCTTTCCCTCCGCGGGAAGGGCCTTGGCGCCGGAGTGCTTTTTCCCCTCCGCCACAGGCAGCGCCCGGGCCAGCACTTCGTCGATGGTCTCCACCGGCACAAAGGTCAGCTGGGCGCGCACCGACTGGTCGATCTCCTCCAGATCCGGCACATTGTCCTTGGGAATAACAACGATTTTGACACCGTTGCGCAGCGCCGCCATAGTCTTCTCCCGCAATCCGCCGATGGGCAGCACCCGGCCGTGGAGGGAGATCTCGCCGGTCATGGCAAGGTCCCGCCGCACCTTCTGCCCCGTCAGGGCGGATACGATGGCCGTGGTGATGGTAATGCCGGCGGAAGGGCCGTCCTTGGGCACCGCCCCCTCCGGGAAGTGGACATGAATGTCCCGGTTCTTGTAAAACTCCGGATCCAGGCCCAGCTTTTTAGCCCGGCTGCGCAGGCAGGATACGGCAATGTGGATCGATTCTTTCATCACGTCGCCCAGGTTGCCGGTGCATTCCAGCTTCCCGGCGCCGTCCATCAGGTTGACCTCCACTTCCAGCAGTTCGCCGCCGACAGCCGTCCAGGCGAGGCCTGTCACAACGCCTGCATCCTTGCCGGCACCGCGCACCTCCGGATGGATCTTCACCGGCCCCAGCAGCTCCTGCAGATTTTTCGGCGTCACGCTCAGCTGCAGTGCCGGGTCCTCTACCAGGCGCACCGCGGCCTTGCGGCACAGCGCGCCCATTTCCCGCTCCAGCCGGCGCACGCCGGATTCGCGGGTATAGCCGTCGATCACGGCGCGCAGGGCCGCGTCGGTGATGCGCAGCTGGCTGCGCTTCAACCCCGTTGCCTTCATCTGCCGGGGCAGCAGATAGCGCTTGGCGATCTGCACCTTTTCCTCGTCGGTATAGCTGGGCAGCTCGATCACTTCCATGCGGTCCAGCAGCGGGCGGGGAATGGTGTCAGTCGTATTGGCGGTGGTGACAAACATCACGTCGGAAAGATCCAGGGGAATCTCCAGGTAATGGTCGCGGAACGCGTGGTTCTGGGCACTGTCCAGCACCTCCAGCAGCGCCGCCGAGGGATCGCCCCGGTAGTCGCTGCCCAGCTTGTCGATCTCGTCGAGCACCATCAGCGGATTCATGGAGCCGCACTGCACAATAGCGTTGACGATCCGGCCGGGCATGGCGCCCACATAGGTCTTGCGGTGGCCGCGGATCTCCGCCTCATCCCGCACGCCGCCCAGAGAAAGCCGCGCCAGCTTGCGGTTCATAGCCCGGGCCATGGAGATGGCGATGGACGTTTTGCCCACACCGGGAGGGCCCACCAGGCAGAGGATCTGCCCCTTGGCGTCGGGATTGATCTGACGCACCGCCAGATATTCCAAAATGCGCTCCTTTACCTTCTGCAGGCCGAAATGGTCCTGATCGAGGATCTTCCGGGCCTCCGCCACGTCCACCCGGTCCTCGCTGCGCTGGTTCCAGGGCAGTTCCAGGCACACGTCCAAATAATTGCGCAGAACGCTGCCCTCGGCGCTGCCGTAGGGCTGCTTGGCCATGCGGTCGGTCTCCTTCAGCAGCTTTTCCCGGACCTCCTCCGGCAGGTCCAGCGCCATGATCTTTTCCTGATACTCCATGGCCTCGGAATTCGGGTCGCCCTCGCCCAGCTCCTCCTGCAGGACCTTCAGCTGTTCGCGCAGTATGTAATCCTTCTGCAGGCGCGCCAGGCGCTCGCGCACCTTTTCCTCCAGCTCCTGCTCAATCCCGATGACTTCCAGTTCCCGGGCGAGGATCGTATTCAGATTCTTCAGCCGCTCCAGGGGACGCAATTCCTCCAGGATCTCCTGCTTATCCTGATAGCGGATGCCGGTATTCTGGGCGATATAGTCGGCAAGATAGCCGGGGTCCCGGCTGGAGAGCACCGTCGTCAGCACATCGGAGGACATGCGGGGCATGGCCTCGTGATATTCGCTGAACAGCGAGTAGCACTGGCGCAGCAGCGCCTCGGTCATCAGTGTACCGCGGGCGGGCAGCTTCTGATCCTCCAGCAACTCCACAGCGCCCAGCAGATACGGCGTCGCCTGCAGCAGGCGGTCCAGATGGGCGCGCTGCCGGCCTTCGATCATCACGCGCACGTTGCCGTCCGAGACCCGCAGGATCTGGCGGATATGGGAAACGGTCCCCACTGTATAAAGATCGTCCTGGCCTGGAACCTCCGTGGCGATCTCGCGCTGGGCCACCAGGAAAATATCCTGGTTCTGCTCCATCGCGGCCTCCAGCGCTTTTACGGAGATCTCCCGCTCCACATCAAAATGCATCAGCATATTGGGAAAGATCGTCAGGCCCCGCAGTGCCAAAACCGGCATATCGATTCGATTCTGTTCCATATAAAAAACCAACACCTCCCGTGTATTTGCAGCAACCGCCGCCCGCCGGCCGGCCCTTCAAGGCGCCCGGGACGGCCTGTGCTCTGCCTGCTCAGCAGGCATCCATTCCTCTTGTTGCAAATTTCAGCGCAGGCAATATTTTCCACTCTTAATCAAACAAGGGGGCGCGGATACGCCCCCTTGTCGCTCTGTTCATTTAAGACGCCGAGGCATTTTTCTCCGTATCTTCATCGTGCGCGCCGCCGGATTCGCCGGCGTTCTGCTTTACGTGTTCCTGCGCATGATGTTCGCTGCGGATCAATTCCACATCCTTTTCACCGCGGACATATTCTGCGGTGATGACCACCTTTTCAATGGAGGGATCGGAGGGGATCTCGTACATGATCGGCGTCAGCAGGCCCTCCATCACGGCGCGCAGGCCGCGGGCGCCGATATTGCGCTCGATGGCCTTGTCCGCCACGGCTTCCAGGGCCTCCTCTTCCAGCACCAGCTCCACATCGTCGTAGGCCAGCAGGGCCCGATACTGCTTCACCAGCGCATTTTTCGGCTCTTTCAGGATCCGGACCAGTTCCGCCTTGCCCAGGGACTGCAGCGGGGCGATCACCGGCAGACGGCCCACCAGTTCCGGAATGATGCCGAATTTCAGAAGGTCGTGGGGCTGAACGTCCTTGATCACTTCGCCCACCGGGCGCTCCTTCCGGCTGTGAACGTCGTTTCCGAAACCGATGCCCTGCTTATCGGTGCGCCGGGCGATGATCTTTTCCAGACCGTCGAACGCGCCGCCGCAGATAAACAAGATGTTGGTGGTGTCGATATGGATGAACTCCTGATGGGGATGCTTCCGGCCGCCCTGGGGCGGGACGTTGGCAACGGTGCCCTCCAGGATCTTCAGCAGCGCCTGCTGCACGCCTTCGCCGGACACGTCGCGGGTGATGGAGGTATTCTCGCTCTTGCGGGCGATCTTGTCGATCTCATCCACATAGATGATGCCGTGCTCCGCCCGCTCCACGTCGTAATCGGCCGCCTGCAGCAGCCGCAGGAGGATATTCTCCACATCGTCGCCCACATAGCCGGCCTCCGTCAGCGTGGTAGCATCGGCGATGGCGAAGGGGACCTTCAGGATCCGGGCCAGCGTTTGGGCAAAGAGGGTCTTGCCGCTGCCGGTGGGGCCGATCATGAGGATATTGCTCTTCTGCAGCTCCACATCGTTGTTCCCGCCGAAATAAATGCGCTTATAATGGTTGTAGACCGCCACGGAAAGGGCAACCTTGGCGCTCTCCTGGCCGATCACATACTCGTCCAGGATCGCCTTGATCTCCTGAGGCTTCGGCAGCTGGGCCACCGTGTTGGGGAATTCCGCCTGTTCTTCTTCAAAGCCCTCATCCAGCAGGCTCATGCACAGCTGGACGCACTCGTTGCAGATATATGCGCCGGGGCCCGCAATGATCCGGTCCACCTGATCCTCGTGCTTGCCGCAGAAAGAACAGCGGATGGATTTTTTCTCATCATTCATCACGAAACTATACTCCTTCGCACCTCAGCGGCTGTAGATGACCTTGTCGATCAGGCCGTATTCCCTGGCTTCCTCCGCCGGCATGAAATGGTCGCGCTCGGTGTCGACGGCGATCTGCTCCACGCTTTTCCCGGTGTTCTGAGCCAGGATCCGGTTCAGCTTTTCCCGGGTGTGCAGCATCCAATCCGCCTGGATCTTAATGTCGGATGCCTGGCCCCGGGTACCGCCGGAAGGCTGGTGGATCATGATCTCCGCGTTGGGCAGCGCCAGGCGCTTGCCCTTGGCACCGGAGGAAAGCAGGAACGCGCCCATGCTGGCCGCCATGCCAATGCAGATCGTGGACACATCGCACTTGATGTACTGCATCGTATCATAAATGGCCATGCCGGCCGTCACGCTGCCGCCGGGCGAATTGATATACATCTGAATATCTTTGTCCGGGTCCTGTGCTTCCAAATACAGCAGCTGTGCCACCACCAGGCTGGCGGAAGTATCGTTGACTTCTTCACCCAAAAAGACAATACGGTCGTTCAGCAGTCGGGAAAAAATATCGTAGGACCGCTCGCCGCGGCTCGTTTGCTCAACAACATAAGGAACTAAACTCATAATAACAGCCTCCTGATCCAATAGCTACCGTTAAGTATTTCCAAAGATATCAGTGTTTAGGCCGCGCCGCGGTGAAAAATCACTCCGCGTCGGCAGCTTCCTCGTCGGCGGCCTTCACAGAGGCGCTGTCGACCACAACGGCCAGCGCCTTTTCGCGCTTGATCTGATCCGCCAGATCCGCCGTCGGCAGATAGCGCTTGATATCCTCCACCTTCATATTGTACTGATCGGCCATCTTCTGGCACTCAGCGTCGATATCCTCTTCGGTGGCCTCGATGGCCTCGGCCTTCACGATGGCTTCCAGGGCCAGGCTGCTGCGGATCTGACGCAGCGCGGGCTCCTTGGCAGAATCGATCAGGTCTTCCTCCTTCATGCCGGTCATCTTCAGATAGTCGGCAAAGGTCATGCCCTGGGCCTGGACCTGCATCTTATAATCGTCCAGCATGCGTCTTGCCTGGTTTTCAACCATCGCGTCGGGCACGTCGCACTCCATGTTGGCCGTGACCTGCTCCATCAGGCTGTTTTCAATGGCCTGCTTGGCGGCTCTTTCCTTGCTGTCCTCTTCCTTCTTGCGCAGGTCGGCCTTCAGCTCGTCCAGCGTGTCGAATTCGGAGACATCCTTGGCGAATTCGTCGTCCAGCTCGGGCAGTTCCTTCTCCTTCACTTCATGCACCTTGATGGAGAACACCACTTCCTGGCCGGCCAGGTCCTCTGCCTGGTAATCCTCAGGGAAGGTCACGGTGATGTCCTTCTCCTCTTCGGCCTTCATGCCGACGACCTGCTCTTCAAAGCCGGGGATGAAGGTGCCGGAACCCAGTTCCAAGGGATAATTCTCGCCCTTGCCGCCTTCAAACGGGACGCCGTCCTTCTTGCCTTCAAAATCAATCACCGCGGTATCGCCGTTCTGGGCTTCGCGCTCCACGCTCACCAGGCGGGCGTTGCGCTCGCGCATCTGCTTGAGCTGGTTGTCGACCATCTCGTCGGTGACTTCCACAGAGGGCTTCACGGCGCTCAGGCCCTTGTAATCGCCCAGCTTGACCTCGGGATAGTTGGCGAAGGTCGCCTTGAAGGTGAATCCGTCGCCGCTGACATCGGTCACTTCCACGCTGGGATGCTCCACGGGCGCCAGATCAGCTTCTTCCAAGGCGGCCTGGTAGGCGGCGGGGAAGGCGATATTCATGGCCTCGTCATAAAAGACCTCGGCGCCGTACATGCCCTCGATGACCTTGCGGGGGGCATGGCCCGGGCGGAAGCCGGGGACCTTGATCTGCTTGACCTGTTTTTTGTATGCTTTTTCAATGGCGGGCGCAAACTCATCCTTGCCGACTTCGACAGTGATGGTTACCATATTTTTTTCATGCTTTTCGACATTTTTCAAATTCATTTTGTTTATCCTCCGTTCCGTGTACAATATACATTACACGCAGTGTAATATTTTAGCATAAACTATCCCAAAAAGCTATAGCTTTTTCTTCTTATTCACAGATTTTTTTCAATTGGAAATCCAGATAATCCGCAGACACCAGAGAGAAATCGATCCCGCACCGCTCGCCCTCGATGGCCAGCCTGTGACTGGGGCCATGCAGGTGGCCGTAGCAGCAGGCTTTGACCTGATAGCGCTGCAGGACCTCCAGGATCTCCGGGCAGCTGTAGCCGCTGTACAGCGGCGGATAATGGAGAAAGCACAGGATGGGCCTGTCCCCCGCCGCCCGCAGCGACGTTTCCAGGCGCATGACCTCCCGGTTCAGCACCTTCCGGTTGTGGGCGCCGTCGGCCGTTTCCTCGTCGCGGAACCACCCGCGGGTCCCGCAGAGGGCGTAATCGCCGTAAAATGCGCAGTTGTTGTGCAGAAGATGCAGGGTGTGCAGTTCATGCTGCTCAAAAAAGGCGTGCATCTTCGCCGCCGTTTCCCACCAGTAGTCGTGGTTGCCCTTGAGCAGCAGCTTCTGCCCGGGCAGCCGGTCAATAAAGCGGAAATCCTCCAGCGCCTCCTCCAGGGAAATCCCCCAGGAGGTGTCGCCGCACAGGACCACCGTGTCATCGCTGCGCACCCGGGAAAAACCCGCCAGGATCTTTTCCGTATGGTTGGCCCAGACGTCTCCGAAAATATCCATCGGCTTGTTCACCGACAGCGAAAGATGCAGATCTCCGATCGCATACAGCGCCATGTTATCCCTCCGGGAGCATTATTTCAAATAATCCAGAACCACCTGATCCATGTTCTGCTTTTCCGTGGACTGGGTGAAGCGCACTTCCTTCCGGCCCAGCGCCGCCAGCCGCTCGGGAATCTTCACGCCGGACGCTTCGTTCAGTTGCTCCAACAACTCCACGCCCTCGCCCCACGGCTCTTCGCCGATGGCTTCCAGGACATGGCTGCAGAACTTATAGGGGCTGGCCGTGGAAGCGAACACCGCCGGGCGCATGTCGCCCGTTTCCGTCCGGTACTGGGCGAGCACATTGGCCGCCACGGCCGTGTGGGTATCGATCAGATAGTTCTGCTCCTCAAAATAGCGGTGGATCGTGGTCAGGGTCTCCGCCTCGCCGCAGGAACCGGCCCAGAACAGGTCCTGAAGCTTTTTCAGCATTTCCCCGCCGACCCGGTATTTTCCTTCGGCGGCAAGCTGCTCCATATAGCTGCGCACCTGCGCGTCGTCTCCGCCGGACAGGGCGAAGAGCAGCCGCTCCAGATTGCTGGAAATCAGGATATCCATGGAGGGGGACATAGTGGTATGGAACACGCGGTTGCGGTTATAGACGCCGGTCCACAGGAACTCCGTCAAAACATCGTTACAATTGGACGCGCAGATCAGCGTGCCCAAAGGCACGCCCATGCACTTGGCGTAGTAAGCGGCGAGAATGTTGCCGAAGTTGCCCGTGGGCACGCAGACGTTGACGCGCTCGCCCTGATTGATCTTGCCCTGATGCAGCAGGTCGCAGTACAAAGACACATAGTAAACGATCTGCGGCAGCACCCGGCCCCAGTTGATGGAGTTGGCCGAGGACAGGAAATAGCCCCGCTGCGCCAAGGTGTCCCGGATGGCTTCGTCAGAGAAAATGCGCTTCACGCCCGTCTGGGCGTCATCGAAATTGCCGATGACGGAGCACACGCCCACGTTGCCGCCCTCCTGGGTGACCATCTGCAGTTTCTGCACGGGAGACACGCCGTCCTTGGGATAAAAAACCAGGATCTTCGTCTGATCCACATCCCGGAAGCCTTCCAGCGCCGCCTTACCGGTGTCGCCGGAGGTGGCTACCAAGATGCAGGCCGTTTTGTGCTCCCCGGTCTTTTTCAGACTGGCGGACAGCAGATGCGGGAGCATCTGCAGGGCCATGTCCTTGAAGGCGCTGGTGGGGCCGTGCCACAGCTCCAGGCAATGGACGTCGCCCTCCAGCGTGTGCAGGGGCGCCACGGCGGGATCGTCGAATTTCTCAGGGCCGTAAGCCGCCGCGGCATAGGCCGCCAGTTCCTCCCGGCTGAAATCCTCCAGATACAGGCTCATGATCTCCACTGCCCGCTCCTGATAGGACATAGAGGCCATTTTTTCCAGCTGCCCGGCGCGCAGCGCGGGGATCTCCTCCGGCAGGAACAGGCCGCCGTCGCGGGACAGGCCCTGCTTGATCGCTTCCGCGGCCGTGTAGCGCAGGGTACGATCTCTCGTGCTCAAATAATGCATGCTCCATCTCTCCTTATTTATGGCATAAAATTGTACGTCCCAAATTGTTGTAAAAAATATCGCCGATCAGCGCCTCCGGATAGTTGCGCTGCAGCATCCGCTCATAGATCTTCTCCATATCCTGGATCCCGCCGATCCCCCTGGGCAGACTGTCGCAGCCGTCCCAGTCGCCGCCGAAGCCGACGGTCTTTTCCCCGCCGCGCTCCAGGAAGTGCTCCAGATGGGCAAACACAGCGTCGATCGAGCCGTCCAGGCCCAGAAAAGGGGTATAGAAATTCAGCCCCACAAAGCCGCCGCTTCTGCGGACGGCGTCGAACATCGCATCCGTCAGGTTGCGCCGGTGGGCACACAGAGCCCGGCTGTCGCTGTGGCTGGCCACGATGGGGCCCGCATCCAGCTCTGCCAGATCCCAGAAGCCCGCGTCGGACAAATGGGACACATCGATCAGAATCCCGGCGGCACGGGCGCGGCCCACGAAATCTTTTCCCAGCGGGCTCAGACCGCGCGCCGGTTCTTCGGCATTGCTGCCGGAGAGGGCGTTGGCCCGGTTCCATGTCAGGTTGATCAGCTTCACGCCCCGCCGGGCAGCCTCTTCGATCTTTTCCGGATCGCAGTCCAGCAGGTCCGCCCCCTCCACCGACAAAAGCGCCGCGCATTTCCCCGCTTCCCGGGCGCGCCGCAGATCCGTTTCGTTCCTGCACTGCGCCGCCCGGTCCCCGTGGGCCTCCATCTGGGCGTCAAACACCGCCGCCTGGCGCAGAAACTCCGCGTACATGCCGTCCGGCGGCGCTTTGGCCGCATCGTGAAAAATGGCGAACACTTGGGCGTAATGGGCAAAGGCTCCGCCGCGCGCCAGGTCCGCATGGCCTGGGGTCTCCCCCAGGTCCCACCCCAGATGGGCGCAGCAGCTGAGCGTATCGCAGTGCGCGTCAAAATAAGCGATAGGCAACATAAAAACTCCTCATTCAAA
>CAJFFX010000033.1 GCA_904374485.1 Candidatus Pseudoscillospira falkowii
GCGGCCGCTTGAAAGCGGCCGCGGCTTGCGCGCAGAGGGCTGTATCTTCTCGAAAAAATGCAAGCATTTTTTCGGATCAAACCTCTTTTTTATTGTAAATGGCAAGAGAAATAAAATAGGACAATACCATCAGCGCCGCGCCGATGATGAGGGCGACGGCCGCCGGCGCCCACAGGGGCAGCTGAAAAAGGCCGGGGGGCAGCGCGCCGGCCGCTTTGATCACCGTCACCACCACCAGCACCGCGCCGCCGATCACCAGCAGCAGCAAAATGCGGGCCCGCTCCGCGCCGAAGCGGTAGACCAGGGGCAGCAGCGCCGCGTTGAGCAGCATGCCGATGGTCAACGTGACCGCGGCGGTGAGGCCGTAAACCGGCGCGTCGTCCAGGCCGCCCAGCGCCCAGGCCAGCAGGCCCAGGGCGGCCAAAAGCAGGGCCGAAAGGCCCAGCAGCAGCGCCGTCGTCAGATAGCGCGCCAGCACCACCTGGGCGCGGCTCACGGGCAGGGCCAGTCCGAAGCGGTCCCACTTGGCGATGTAGTCATAGGAAAAGCAGCTGCAAGGCAGCACGCACACGATCACCGCCAGGACGCTGGCCACCACGCTGATGTCCCAGAAGCCCCCCGCCAGCATCAAAAGATAGGCCGCCGCCACCACCATATAGACCGCGATGCCCTTGCGCAGGCACAGCAAATCTTTCCACATCAATCCGATCATGCTTTGTCCCTCCGATTCATAAACACCATGATGTCATCCAGGCTGACCCGCTCCACCTGCAGACGGGGATAGCTGCGGGAAAAGCTCTCCCGGTCGCGCACCAGGGCTTCGCAGGAAAACTGTCCCCTGCGCACCCCGGCCAGCAGCGCGCCGTCCACCCGCTCCAAATCCGCCGCGCCGCACACCAGACGGCCGTAGCGTTCCAGCAGGCTGTCCTTCTCCTCAAAGAGCAGCAGCTTCCCCTGGTGAAGATAGGCGATATAATCGGCCACCTTCTCCAAATCCGAAGTGATGTGGCTGGAGATGAGCACAGCGTGCTCTTCGTCGCACACGAAGGCCAGGAACTCATCCAGGATTTCATCGCGCACCACGGGGTCAAGGCCCGCGGTCGCCTCATCCAGCACCAAAAGCCTGGGCCGGTGGGCCAGGGCCGCCGCCAGCGACAGCTTCATGCGCATGCCCCGGGACAGGGCTTTGATCGTTTTCTTTCCGCTCAGGCCAAACCGGTCGAGATAGGCAGCAAACAAATCTTCATCCCATTTTGAATACACGCCCCGCAAAACGGTGCTCACATCCTTGAGCCGCAGCCCTTCATAAAAGAAACAGTCGTCCAGCACCACGCCGACCTCATCTTTGGCCAGCGCGGCCTCTTCTCCCAGCAGGCGGATGCTGCCCGCATCGGCGCGGGCGACGCCCAGCATGGTCTTAATCAGTGTGGTCTTGCCCGCGCCGTTTTCGCCGATCAGGCCCAGGATGGCCCCGCCGGGCAGCCGCAGGTCCACAGGCCCCAGGGTGAAACCGTCATAATGCTTCACAAGGCCCGAAATTTCAATACTATTCGTCATAATCACTCTTCCTTATACAATGCGGAGAGCATTTCGGTCAATTCCTCCAGCCCGACCGCTCCCGCCCGGGCGATGTCCACCGCCCGGGACAACTGTTCTTCGATCTGGCAGAGCACGGCTTCGCGCCGGGTCTCCCGGTTCTGGGGAGCCACAAAGCACCCCTTGCCGGGCACGGTGGTCACGAATCCGTCCCGCTCCAATTCTTCATAGGCCCGCTTGGTGGTGATCACCGAAATGCGCAGGTCCCGCGCCAGCAGACGGATGGAGGGCAGGGCCTCGCCCTCCTTCAGCTCTTCCGACAGGATCAGGCCCTTGATCTGCCGGACGATCTGCTCATAAATCGGCACACCGGAGGCGTTGCTGAGAATGATGTCCATGGAGTCACCTCAATTTTACTGTGTATACACTGTATGTACAGTATATACGCTATATACACAGTTGTCAAGGGGCGGCGCAAAAATTTTTCGCGCCGCCCCGTCCCTTTTTGGCAAAAGGACAAGACAAACGGCGCGCCCGGTGGTATACTGAAACCAACTTCTTTTTTGAAATCAGGTGAACGTGATGTATTCCTTCGGTTTTATCGGCTGCGGCAACATGGGCGGCGCCCTGGCCGCCGCCGCGGCAAAAACGCTGCGCCCCGGCGAGATCCTGCTCTGCGACCAGTCGGCGGACAAGGCCCGCGCCCTGGCGGAAACGCTGGGAGCCGTCTGCGGCGACAACGAGGCCGCCGCCCGGGAGAGCCGCTATCTGTTCCTGGGCGTCAAGCCCCAGATGATGGCGGATATGCTCGCCTCCATCGCCCCGGTGCTGCGGGCGCGGCAGGACCGCTTCGTCCTCGTCACCATGGCGGCGGGCCTTTCCACCGCCCGCATCCAGGAGATGGCCGGCGAGGCCTACCCCACCATCCGCATCATGCCCAACACCCCCGCCTCCATCGGCGCGGGCATGATCCTGCTCAGCGCCAGTGCAGAGGTCACGGCGGAGGAAAAAGCGTATTTCCAGACGTGCATGGCCGGCGCGGGCGTGCTGGATGAACTGCCTGAGCATCTCATCGACGCGGGTTCCGCCGTGTCCGGCTGCGGCCCGGCCTATGTAGACCTCTTCGTGGAAGCCCTGGCCGACGGGGGCGTGGCCTGCGGCCTGCCCCGGGACAAGGCCCAGCTCTACGCCGCCCAGATGGTGCTGGGCAGCGCCAAGCTGATTTTGGAGAGCGGCGAGCACCCCGGCGTGCTCAAGGACCGGGTGTGCAGCCCCGGCGGCAGCACCATCGCCGGCGTGCAGGCCCTGGAACGGGGCGCTTTCCGCGCCGCGGCGGCAAACGCCGTCTCTGCGGCCTATGAAAAGACGCTGGAACTGGGAAAACAGTAAAAAAACTTCCCCGAAACACAAAGCCCCGGGTGCGGCCTTTGGCCGCGCCCGGGGCGCTTTCCGTTTTTTTACCGCCGCACGACCGCCAACGGGCGGCACGCCGCATTTTACAGGAACAGTTCCGGTTCCGCCCGGCGGGCGAAGCCCTCTTCCAGTTCGTGCTGGTGGTAGAGGTAGCGCTCGTCGTCATAATATTTCGCTCCGGCGGGGCACTTCTTCACGCAGGCGCAGCACTTGATGCAGATACCCTTTACCGCGGAGGGGTCCGCCGGGTCGATGCTGCCCATGGGGCACAGCCGGGCGCACAGGCCGCACTGAACGCACTTTTCCGGATCGGTCTTCGGCTTGACCTTGAGGATGTTCACGGGGTTTCCCTGGCGGTCCCGGGGCGTGTAGTAGGGCCGCAGGGGCGTTTCGCCCCGCACATGCACCGGCGCGTCCGGCAGGGCCGCCAGCGCCGCGATCTTCTCCGCCGCAGCCCGGGCAAAGGCGTCCGCGCTTTCGAGGTCCCGTTCGTCGGGCCGGCCGGCGGCCAGGGTGCGGGAAAAGGAATGCTCGCCGATGAAGGCGGCCGCCGCCGCGGTGCGCAGACCGTCCGCCTCCAGGATATCGCGCAGTTCGATGAGACCGTCGTCAAAATTCCGGTTGCCGTAAAGCACGATGGGGATGGCCAGGCCGTCCCCTTCGCCGCGCACCTTTTCCTTGAGATAGGGCGCCAGCACGTTGGGCACCCGCCCGGCGTACACTGGCACGCCCACCACGGCTAGGGTGTCCGCGGAAAAAAACTGGTCCAACTGCCGCGCCGCCGGCGTGGTGAAGTCGTAAAGCGTCCGCTCCGCGCCCAGGCGGCGGGCCAGTTCCGCCGTGACGCGCGCGACGATCTTCTCCGTCGTGCCCGTACCGCTGAAATAAAGCCCCTTGACCTTTCTGATCTCCATGATCCTTCCCCCTTCAATGATCAGGAATTTTCTTCATTGTATCACATCTTCCCCGGTCTGCAACGAAAAATCACCGGAAAAAGGCAAAAAAGGTGCCGCCAAGGCGGCGGGGCAGTAGACAAGCCCCTTCCTTTTTCGTATAATGGCAGATACCGACCCTTTCCGGCTACCGCGCAGACGGGCCGGTTTTCAACTCTTTTTTCGGAAGTGCATCGCTATGTCCCTTTTGAAGCAGGGCCAGGTCGACCTGACCCAGGGCCCCATCGCCCGGCAGATGATCCGCTTTTTCATCCCCATCTGGTGCGGCATCTTTTTTCAGCAGATCTATGTCACAGCCGACGCCATCATCATCAGCAAAGTCGTGGGCGAGTCGGCCATGGCCGCCGTGGGCTGCACCACCACGTTTATCAACCTGCTCATCGGCTTTTTCACCGGCATCGGCAGCGGCGCCACCGTGGTGATCGCCCAGTATTTCGGCTCCCGGGAAAACGCCCTGGCCCAGCGCGCCGCCCACACAGCCCTGGTGCTGGCCGCTTTCATCGGCCTCGCCTTTATGATCCTGGGGCTTTTGATCTCCCCCTGGCTTTTGTCGCTGCTGCAGACACCGCCGGACCTTTACGACATGGCCCTGCAGTATCTGCGCGTCTACTTTTTGGGCATGATCGGCAGCGTGGTGTACAACATGGGCTCCGGCATCCTGCGGGCCGTGGGCGACGCGAAGCGCCCCGTGTATATCCTGATCGCCACGGTGATCATCAATATCGTACTGGACCTTTTATTCACGGCGGGCCTCCGGCTGGGCGTGCAGGGCGCGGCGGCGGCCACGGCCATCTCCCAGTTCACCGCCATGTTCCTGGTGCTTTTGTGCATGTACCGGGAGCGGGAGCTGCCCATCCAGTTCCGCTTCCGCCGGCTGCGGCCGGACCGGCGCCTGCTCTGGCGCATCACGCTGATCGGCCTGCCCATCGGCCTGCAGGCCACCATGTTCGATCTGAGCAACCTCCTGATCCAGTCCAGCGTCAATTTCTTCGGCACCAGCACCGTCACCGCCTGGACGGCCTACAGCAATATCAACCTGATCTTCTGGATGAGCGTCAGCGCAATGGGCACCACCATCACCACCTTCACGGGGCAGAACTTCGGCGCGGGCAAGATCGAACGGCTGTACCGGGGCGTACGGGTGGGACTGGGCCTCTCGGCCCTGGGCTGCGTGCTGATCAGCGTCTTCACGCTCCTGCTGCGCTATCCCCTGACCCACCTGTTCGCCACGGAGCCGGAGGTGGTGCAGATCTGCATCCACATGCTGCTGTTCCTGACGCCCACCTACATCACCTATATGTGCATCGAGATCCTGTCGGGCGCCATCCGCGGCGTGGGCGAATCCCTGGTGCCCATGATCATCACGGGCTCGTCCATCTGTATCTTCCGGGTGGTGTGGGTCTTCTGGGTCCTGCCGCTGAACAACACGCTGGACATGATCTGCATCAGCTACCCCATCTCCTGGATCATCGGCACCGTCATATTCGCGCTCTATTACAAAAAAGGAAAATGGCTCGTAAAGCGCCTGCCCCAGCCGGAGGAGCGGCGCTGAAAAAACGGCCCGCGGCATGAAATATCCATGCCGCGGGCCGTTTGCCCGTCTATATAGGGGTTTCGCGCGCCGTCAGCCGGCGGCGTTCGTCAGGGTAAAGCTGTTCGCCATGGCGCCGAGATAGCCGCCGTAGCTCTGAGCCAGGTCGGCGGGGCACTCCAGGATGATGCCGTAGCAGGCCTTGGTCCGGTCGGTGCTCACATCGATGAAATAGGCCACCATTTCCTGCACGCGGCCGTCGTCCATTTCGCTGCCCCGCAGTTCGGTGACGTTCTGCAGGCCGGCCAGGGAAGACTCCTGCGCCGCCTCAAAAACGTAGTCGTCCTCGTCCCGCTGGAACAGGGGCAGGATGTCCGCCGCGCTCATGCCGGTGTAGTAGCGCACCGTCAGCTCCACGTCGTCCACGTGGTAGGGGTTCCACTGGGGCTCGTTGTGATCCTGCTCCCAACCCTCGGGCACGGCGATGGTATAGCCGGAGCCGGTGTAGACCGCAGCCGTCACCGTCTGCTCCTGGCCGTTCACATTGACCGTCAGATCGACGGTCTGGGCCTGCTGGGAATCCTGGGGCTGCTGCGTGGTCTGGTCGCTGCCGGCAAAGGGGTTGTCCGCCGCGCCTCCCTGGGTCTGGCCCTGGGTCTGCTGCTGGGTATCGCTCTGGCTGCCGCCGGGGTCCTGCTGGCCCTGGTCCCCGCTGGGCACGGACACGCAGCCGGCCAGCACCGCCGTCAGCGCAGCAGCCGCCGCCAGGGCGGCAAATTTCTGATAACGCATGTGGATTTGCCTCCTTTTCGTTTCTTCTCGTCCAAGGGCTCCGCCTCCTACGCAGCCCGCTTTACCGGTATTATATCCAAAACCGCGCCCAAAGGCAAGGGGGCGCAGAAAACCGCGCCGCCGGAGCAGCTGCTCCAGCGGCGCGGCGCCTTTGGATCTTCAGAAAAGCAGGGTGGACAGATACCCCAGGCACAGGATCATGAAAAAGCAGCAGGCGGAGATCGTGCCGCCGGCGGCGGCCATCATCTGCGCAATGCGGGGCGCGGTCTGCTTTTTCACGCCGAAGCCGATAAACAGCACGGCAAGGCCGGCCAGGAATCCGTAAAAGCAAAGCATGATCATTGTTTCCATTGTTTCGGTCCCTCCCCGGGCCGCAGTCGTTCATTGATGGTTTCTTTCCCGCCCGGCGGCGGGTGCGGCGGGCGGACGCCGCGGCTAGCCGGCGCCCGCCTGCCCCGCCCTGCCGTCAGGCAACGCTTTCGGCGGCGACTTCCACGGTGGCGCTGCCTTCTTCTCGGGTGCCGCTGTCCAGCGCCCCGAAGTAGGCCTGCTGCTCCGAATCCAGCCGCAGGGTCACATGGTCGTTGAGGATGCCCAGTTCCTCCATGGCCGCGATGGTATAGGTCATGTCGCTGTTGAGGGCGATATAGATACGGTTCCAGGCGTTGGGATCGTCGATATAGTAATCGAAATACAATCCGTTTGTATAGCGCTTTTCCTCGGCTGCGCTGTCAGCGCCAATCAGCTGGATACCCTCCAGGTGGCCGGCCTGGGCGTCCTGCAGCAGCGCCTCGCGCAGGGTCTCCGCGTCTGCGGCGCTGAAGGAGCGTTCCTGGAGCATGTCGTACTGGCCCGCTTCGTAATATTCCAGCAGGCCGCCGGTCAGGTGCAGCTCCTCGGGTCCCACCAGTTCCTCCAGGCGGTAGGTCACCAGGAACTCCGGCGTATTCACCAGTTCCTGCAGCTGTCCGGTGAGGGTGGCGGGATCGTCCAGATCCTCCCGGCTGAGGTCTACCCAGTAGGAGCGGCGGAGCACCGAGCCGTCCTTCATGGTGTAATCCACTTCCACAACGCCGGCGATGCTATAGGACCCGCCGCCGTTGTCGTGCTGATCCAGGACCGCCTGATGGATGGCGCAAACCTTCTCGATGCTGTCCGCTTCATAGAGGGTAGCCCGGCCGTACTGGTCGCCGCTGACCGCGACGGTCACCGACTGCACCCGGTCAGCCTTGGGCACCCGGTGGACAAAGCCCGTGACGTCCAATGCCGCGCCGGCAAAGAGGCACGCCACCAGCGCCACGCACAGAAGGCCGCCCCGCCAGCTCTTTTTCAGCACGCGGAAGGACTTGTTCAGCAGCATCTGGGCCACGAAATAGCCCACAAAGGCCGCCAGAGCCATGCAGAGGAAGTGTACATAGATGTTGCCCAGCGCATTGCTGCGGTCAAACACCAGGAAGTAAATGACCTGGCCGATGCTCAGCGCAGCGCAGAAGGCCACGCCATAGCGGAAGACCACCTTCGCCCAGCCCACGGACACGATGTCGCCGGCGGTCTCGCTGCGCCGGCGGCGGTAGACCGCGTAGGCCAGCAGCGCCAGCACCGCGCCCGCCACCGCGTAGATCGCCAGCACCGGCACGCCGGAAAGGTTGACGTCCGTCATCGTGCTGTTTTCCCAGTTCCAGCTGCAGCGGACATTGCCGTACAGGTTCAAAAGCGGCGTCAGCCACTGCACCAGCGCGGGATCGCTGCCATCGCTGGAGAAGCCGTACAGCATGGGGCGGATCAGGACGATGACCGTCCAGTAAACGCCCCAGCACAGGCCATTGAAAATGGCATAGAAGATCGGCAGGGCCACGAGATGGCCCGTGAACATGGCGCACAGCACCGCAAAGGAGAAGAAGAACAGCTCCATGGCGCACATGCCCAAAAACCAGGCCAGCAGCATCCCCGGGCAGAAGCCGCCGCCCGCCAGGGTCACCAGGGCCGCCAGCAGGGCAACGATCGCGTTGGGCCCGGCGATGAGCAGCAGGCCGCTGAGGTAATTGCTGGCGAACAGGCCTCTGCGGCGGATGGGCAGGCTGTGGTACAGCCCCACGCTGCGGGCGCTGTAGAGATAAGCGCACAGGGCCATGGCCAGGCACAGGCCGTAAATGCAGGCGGCGATCGGGCCCACGATCTCCAGGACCGTGCCGGCGTAGTAGGCCATGTCCATCGCCGGGGTCGTATGGAGATCCGCCGGCTGGCTGGACAGCGTCACGCCCATGATCAGGGGCAGGCCCACGATGAAGATCACAAGATAGGTGATCCAGATGGGACTGAAGCGCACGATGTTTTTGCGCACCAGCGTGAAATTAAAGAACGATGTCTTTGACTTCATAGTCCACACCTCCCAGCTCGTAAATAAAGATCTCCTCCAGAGACAGGGGCAGGGCTTCCAGCAGCAGGGGCTGCAGCACGGAAAGCCGCTCCGTCACCTGTTCCACGCTGCCGCGGACGATCAGGGTCTGCACCCGGCCCGTGGCGCTGCGGTGGAGGAGCTTCAGATCCTCGGGCAGCGTGTCCGCGCCCTCGCGGAACACAGCCTGGATCTTCACGGTGCCGCCCTGCAGCTCCTCCAGGGAACGCTCCAACAGCACCTTGCCGCGGTTCATGATGCCCACATGGTCGCACACGTCCTCCAGTTCCCGCAGATTATGGGAGGAGACCAGCACCGTGGTGCCCCGCTCGACCACGTCGTTCATAATGATGCTCCACACCTGGCGGCGCATCACCGGGTCCAGGCCGTCCACCGGCTCATCCAGCACCAGATAGTCCGGCATGGTACACATGGCCAGCCAGAAGGCCACCTGCTTCTGCATGCCCTTGCTCAGGCGGCGGATGGTGCTCTTTTCGCTGATGGAAAAGACCTCCTTGAATTTTTCATAGCGCTCCATATTGAACTTGGGGTAAAAGCCCCGGTAAAAGCGCATCATGTCCCGCACGTCGGACTGAAGGAAATAATACCAGTCGTCCGGAATGGAGGCGATGCGCGCCTTCACCGACGGGTCCTCGTACACGGGCCGTCCGTCCACGGTGATCGTGCCCTCATCCTGGCGGTAAATGCCGGTGATGTGGCGGATCAGAGTGGATTTGCCCGCGCCGTTGGGGCCCACCAGACCGTAGATCGCGCCGGTGGGCACGGTCAGGGTCGTGCCGTCCAGTGCCGCGAAGCCGTCAAAGGCTTTTCTGACATTCTGTACTTCAATCATGATCGAATCCTCCCTCTTCCTCCAGCAGCGACGCCAACTCTTCCTTGCCGACGCCCATGAAGCGCAGCTCCGCCGCCAGGGCGCGGATGCGCTGCTTGAGCTCTTCCCTGCGGTGCTCGTCGGCTTTCACCTCGCCGCTGGCAAAGGAGCCCCTGCCCGGAACGGAATAGATATAGCCTTCGTTTTCCAGTTCGGTATAGGCCTTCTGGATCGTGTTGGGATTGATGGCCAGTTCCGTTGCCAGGGCGCGCACGGAGGGCAGCTTGTCGCCCTTCTTCATCGCACCGGACACCATCAGCCGCTTCAGTCCGTTTTTGATCTGTTCGTAGATCGGGCTGGCGTCCCGATAATCCAAACGGATCATCTGCCTCACTCCTTTCCTTCCGTTTTTGCTTGGTGTATCATGTGTACTATGTGTCTTAGTACAGTTAATATATCGCACATTCCCACCCCTGTCAAGGCCCGGGGCAAAAAATTTTCCCGCCCCGGCTTTCCCGGGGCGGGACAGGCCGCGCGCTCATTTCAGCAGGGCGGCATTGTTGTAGATCGAGGGGCTGTACAGGAACAGCACGTCCTGGCCGTGGAAATCGATGAACTGGTCCAAAAGCTCGGAGGAGAAATAGCGCAGGTCCACCAGGGTGACGGTGCGGTAATCCTGCACCAGCAGGGGCGCCAGGGAACTGCCGAAGGAATCGCGGAACAGGATCAGCTCCCGGTCCGTCTCCGCGTGCGGGTTCGTGATGGTCAAAAAGGCGTCGGCCCCGCCAAGGAACACGTCGTAGGGGTCCGGGTCCTCCAGGCGCTCTGGCTCATAGACGCCGGTGGTGCCGTTCGTCTCCACATGGTAGACAGTGCAGCCGTCCAGCACATCGCTCGTGAGATAAGTCAGATCCTCTCCCGGCAGGGCCAGGGCGGACTGGCCCCAGTAAACGCCGCGGAAGTTTTCAAAGGTGTGGGCGGTATAATCGTCAAAGGGCGTTATATCCACATCCAGGTGCTCCGCAATGCGCAGGGCCGCTTTCTCCAGCCGCTCCTGCCGCCAGTGGGAGTCCGTGCGGTAGTAATCCTCCGCCGAGAGGCAGTCGTAGAGCTCGATGCGTTCCAGCTCCGGCAGCTTCTCCGCCAGGATGGCGTCCAGGCGGTCGTAATCGAGATGGGGATAGCCATGGGCGGCGGCCAGATAGTAGTTTTTGTCGGGGATCACGCCGTAAAAGACACGGCTGTCGGGAAAATAGCGGTCCTTCAGGGTCAGGAACTTGTCCGCCGCCGCGGCAACGCTGTTTTCATCCAGGCCGGACTCGATCTTCGAAAGGGTGCCGTCCACAAGATAGATCCCGTTGTTGTCTTTCTGGCGGAACACATGGTACTGCACCTGGGCCTTGACGGTGCGGAAAACCTCCCGCAGGGGGAACTGATCCAGGGAGTAGCTTTCAAAATCCGACATGAATTTCCCGCTCATGAGGGATTCTGCGGAAACGGTGGGCTTTTGGGCCAGGCGGCGCCGCTCGCTGAAGGACCATTCCTGATCCGTATGCAGCGCGCAGGCAAGAAAGCCCGCCGCAAAGCAGGCCAGCAGCACAAAGGCCGTGACAGATGATTTTTTCATGGGCAATACCTCTCAAAACCGGAAATACAGGAAGGGATTGAAGGAGCCATCCACAAGGTAGGCCGTACAGACCAGCAGCAGCGCCGCCAGCACGACAGGCTGGACCGCCGCCATCACCCGACCGGAGGTTTCCCCGGCCAGCAGACGCTCCACGATGCGCTTGGGCAGCGGCGTCGCGCCCACAGCGGCAGCGACGAGCAGCAGCGCGTAGCTCGACAGGTAATAGAGCGTCTGGGGCGAAATCAAGGGTGCGCCGCTGAGGCCCAGCATACCGGAAAGATCTGCCGCCGCGCCGGCAAGGCCCGCGCCGTTGAAGATCACAAAGCTGAACAGGGCTGCCAGCAGCAGATAGCCGTGCCGGAAAAACGCCGGCAGCTTTTCCAGGAAGCGGCCCAGGAAGAATTTTTCCAACACCAGGAACACAGCAAAGTAAAGGCCCCAGAGGACGAAGGTCCAGTCCGCCCCGTGCCAAAGGCCCGTCAGCAGCCAGACGACGAGGATGTTGAACATCTGCCGGGCCGCTTTGCAGCGGCTGCCGCCCAGGGGGATATAGACGTAATCCCGGAACCAGCTGCTCAGAGAGATGTGCCAGCGCCGCCAGAATTCGGTGATGCTCTTGGCTGTGAAGGGATAGCGGAAGTTTTCGGGGAAATGGAAGCCGAAGACCCGGCCCAGGCCGATGGCCATGTCCGAATAGCCGGAAAAGTCAAAATAGATCTGCAGCGTGAAGGCGATGCCGATGACCCAGTACATCAGCACGGAGCTTTCGCCGCTCTCCCGCAGCAGCGTGCCCAGGGAACCTAGCTGGTTGGCGATGAGTACTTTTTTGGAAAGGCCCAGCACAAAGCGGCCCAGGCCATCGCCGATGTCGCTGAAGCGGGTGTGCCGCTGGGACAGGTCGTGCTCCACGTCGCTGTAGCGCACGATGGGTCCGGCGATCAGCTGAGGGAACAGGGCGATATACGTCGCCAGCTTGATGGGCGAGCGCTGCACCGCCACGGTGCCGCGGTAAACGTCGATGGTGTAGCTGAGGGTCTGAAAGGTGTAGAAGCTGATGCCGATGGGCAGGGCGATGGCCAGTAGCGGAAAGTCCGTTTTCAGCGCCGCGTTGACCGTGCCCAGGAAGAAATCCGCATATTTGAAATAGGCCAGCACCGCCAGCTCCCCCGCCACCGACAGGGCCAGAAAGCCCTTGGCCGCGCCGCGGCCCCGGAAGCGGTCGATCAGCAA
This sequence comes from Candidatus Pseudoscillospira falkowii, assembly GCA_904374485.1. Taxonomy (GTDB): domain Bacteria; phylum Bacillota; class Clostridia; order Oscillospirales; family Oscillospiraceae; genus Pseudoscillospira; species Pseudoscillospira falkowii. Next base: position 12,310 of record CAJFFX010000033.1, read on the forward strand.
TCCGCAGACATAGGAAAAGGCGATGGTCACCACCATCAAAACCACATAGCGCGGCTCGCCCCACCAGTAGAAAAACAGGCTGGCCAGCAGCAGCACCAGGTTTTTCCCGGCCTTCGGCACGAGGAAATACAAAATCAGAACAATGGGAAAAAAGTAATACAAAAACGGGATACTCGAAAAAAGCATGGCGTTTCCTTTCCTTGCGGTGTTTTATTTCTGAAGGCTCCAGCCTTCCGCACCCTCCGTGAGGGTATAGGTGACGCTGCGCAGGGAGCCGCGCACGGTGAGCGTTGCTTCTTCCTGGGCTGTGTCCACCTGCCAGTAGACCTCCGCGCCGGCGCTGACGCGGCAGGTCTCGCCCGCCTCCGTCACGGCGCCGGTCTCATCCGGCGCATACAGCGTGCCGGCGGACACCGTGAGGCGCGCGGCGCGGTCCACCGTCAGCGCCAGGCAGCCGTCCACCGTTTCGCCCAGTGCCGTGGGCTGGACGCCGTAGGGCGTCACCGTCCGCTGGGACGCCGCGCCGTCGATCCAAATGGTCTGGGGCGCCAGGGAAAGGGCGCCGTTTTCCATGGCCTGTCCCTGGCTGGAAAGGCCCGGCACCGGGGAAAGGCCGTAAACCGACAGGCAGAGCGCCACCGCCAGGCACGCGGCCATCCCCGCCGCCCGGCGGCGCAGGGCGGCGCGCTTTTTCCGCGCGGCGCGGCAGGCGGAAAGCACCCGCGCTTTCAGTTCCGCCGGCGGCTGCAGGGTCCGGTAGTCCCGCTTCATCGTTTCATCAGTCATGGCCGGATTCTCCTTCCAATTCTTTCTTCATCATCTCACGCCCCCGCTTGAGGCGCATTTTCACCGCCGAAGGCCCCAGGCCCAGCGCCCGGGCGATCTCCTCAACCTTGCAGTCTTCAAAATAGTAGAGCGTCAGCGGCACGCGGTAGTCCTCCGGCAGCTTTTCCAGCACGTCCAGCACCTCGCTGTGCGCGTCCTGCACGCCCACGTCCGCCGCTTCGTCCAGCGGCACGGCGTAGCGCTGCTGACGGCGGCGCAGCATGTCCCTGCACTGGTTCATCGTCACCCGGAGCATCCAGGCTTTTTCGTGCTCCCGGGAGAAAAACAGATGGGGCGCAAGCACATATTTTTCAAAAACGGCCTGCACGGCGTCCTCCGCATCCTCCCGGTTTTTCAGCTCCGACAAGGCCAGGCGGTACAGCATGGCGGCATAGCGGTCGTATAGTTCTTCGATCGGGTCCCGCTCCATCGGCACATACAACAGCATGGCGGCTCCCCCTTCTTCTTGTAATACGCGCCGGCGGCGCGTTTGGTCACAAAAAATTTTTTGCGTTCCGCTCCCATCATAACACGGCCGGCGGCAGGGCGCAACCGACGCAGTTTTTCTGCGCCAGGCAGGGCTTCTTTCAGGATGCCCCAGAGGGCGGAAAATCATAAAAACACCCGCCGGAAAGGGATGTTTCCCTTTCCGGCGGGCGCGCTTTCACAGTTCCGCCCCGCCGCCGAGGCTGGCTGTGCCCAGGATCTCCTCGATCTCTGCGCCGTATTCCTCCCACAGCGCCGCTGGGCCGCTGTACTCCGCGGCGCAGCAGACGGGGGTATCGTTGTAGATCAGAAGGTACCAGAAATGGTCGCCCTCTTCGCCGCCGAGCCGCTCGCTGTAGGCCGTGGCCTCCAGGCCGCTCTCCCAGGCGCGCGGCTCAATGGTGAGGCCGGTGCCGCACAGGCCGATGGCCTCCTGCCGGGCAAACACCGTCACCGCGCACGCCGGCGTATCCTCCGGCCAGAACACCAGGGCGCAGTCATAGCCGAGGCCCTCCGCCGACGGTTCTTCCTCCGCGCGATACTCCCAGCCAGCGGGCAACGACAGGGCGATGGCAGCATCGCCCTGACCGACCGACACGGTCTGCGCCGGCGCCGCATCATCGCTTTCCAAATGAGAGCCGCCGCTCTCCTGCGCGCCGCAGCCCGCCGCCAGGAGCAGGGCCGCCAGGGCCGCGCAGAGCCAAAGGCGTTCCTTTATCCCGTTCTTCATGCCGCGCCCTCCTTTGTCGGGTCATCCATGCGGCCCAGGAAGAGCACCGCGCCGGTCTGCTGATCCCGCAGGCCATAGAGGAAGGGGCGGTCCAGCGTCATGGCGATGGTCTCATCCGGCGGCGCGGCGCTGCCGGCGGCCGCGATCTCGGTATAGGCCGCCGCCTCGGCCCCCTCTTCGTCGATGGAGAAGGCCGTGCCCTGTTTCACCTCGGAGATCCAGACGCTGCCGCCGGGCACGGTAGTTGTGTCGCACATGGGGCTGAAATCCGCCCGCGCAGGGTCAAAAGCGTCCGTGACGCCCAGTTCCTGCAGCATGGGACCCAGGTTCATCTCTCCGCGGACGGAGAACTTCGGCACGCTCCACTCGATCCGGCGGTACTGGGCCTCGCTCTCGTCCAGCAGAGAAGCCAGGCCACGCTCCTCCAGCAGACTTTCGATGGTCTCCCCTTCATCCGGCAGCAGAAAGAACATCTCCACGCTGCCCTCAAAAGGCAGGCTGGCCATGGTGTAGCCCTCCACCGCCACGGCGTCGCCCTGGGTGGCGGTGTGCATAAAGTCACACGTCACCGCGCCGCCGGCGGCCGCAAATTCGCCGCTGGCCGTGGCGCTCCTGGAAAATTCATCGGCCCAGTTGGCCTTGAAATAAACCGTGTTCAACAGCACCAGCACCGTGTCCGGTGCCAGCTGGAACGACGGGCGCAGCAAGCCGTGGGTCTTTTCGCTCACCCAGCCGCCGATGGTCTCGCCGGCCCCCGGCGCGCTCAGATCCAGGGTATAGCTGGCGGCGTAGTAGTTTTCCGCCGCGCTTTCCGTGAAGCTGTCGCGGAAAGCCACGCCCTCCTGCATCCACAGGGAATTGTCCAGCGTGAGCTTGCAGTGCTTCTCGTCGCGGTACAGCGCGCCGTAGAGCGCGCGCATCCAGCCGGGCAGCGTCTCCGCGTCCGCGCCGCCCAGGGCGTCCAACAGCTCCTCCTGTGTCTCCCCGCCGGCGCCGGAGGCGGCCATGGACAGGGCGTAGTAAAGGCTCACCGGGCTGTAGCACACGTTTTCGCCCGCGCGGAGCACCTGCTCCCCGGTGCGGCCGGTGAAGTCCGTCAGGGCTTTCAGAGCCGCCGGTTCCACCGCCGCGTCCCAATACTCCGCCGCCGGCGGTTCCGGTTCCGGCCCCGCCAGCTCAGGCGCGGCGGAAACGGCGCAGCCCGGCAGCAGGGTACAGCCCAGCACTGCCGCCAACAGCAGCGCCGGGATCGACGTTGTCTTTTTCATCGCACATCCCTCCCTATCCAGCGCTCAGGGCGCCTGGGTGTAAAATCCGTAATAAGCCGTGCCGCCCCAGCCGTCCCGTCCTTCCCAAGCGGCCAGGACTTCATAGACGCAGTCCGGCCGGGCGGTCAGGGCAAAGGCTCTCCCGTCCTTTTCCTCCGGGCGGTCGGCCTCCACAGCCTCGCCGGGCACGTCGGTCCGTTCCCAGCAGTCCGTGCTCCAGCACAGCACGGAGACCGTGTCCGGTTCTTCGGCAAAGCGCAGCGTCACCGTGCTTTCCGCCGAAAGGGGCAGGGGGATCATATTGTCCCGGGCCGCCAGCACCTGCACGCTGTCGGCCTCGACGCCGACGGCGCTGCCGTCCGGTTCGGTCCAGGTCCAGGAATAGGTGCCCAGCAGGGCCGCCGTTTCCCCATCGCCGCAGGAGACCATCAGCGCCGGGGGCTCCCGGAGCATCTGCGCGGCTTCATCGCCGCTTTCCGGCGCATTGCTTTCCGGCGCGCCGCAGCCCGCCGGGAGCACGGCCAGCAGCAGGACCGGCAGCAGCCATCCCTTGTTCCATTTTATTTTCATCCCTCAGCCCTCCTCCGCCGGATCGGCGCAGACGCCCACGAAGAGCAGCGTGCCGTCCCCGGACCGCACCGCGTAGAGGAAGGGTTCGTCCAGGTGCATCTGCAATATCATGTCCGTCGTGGGCATGGCCGCCGCTTCGTCCTTGGCGACCTCCGTATAAGCCGCCGCCTCCACGCCGGCCTCATCCACTGAGAGATACGTCCCCTGGCGCACCGCGCCGATATAAGCGGGCGTTTCACAGGCAGCACTGAAATCCGCCCGGGCGGAGTCGAAAGCGTCCGCGACACCCAGCTCCTCCAGCAGGGGGATCAGGTCCGTTTCGCCGCCCACAGTGAAGCGCGGCACCGACCACTCCACAATATAAGTCGTTTCCTCCGCCGGCGCCAGCAGCTCCGCCAGGCCGTAGGTCTCCAGCAGGCCCGCGAGGGTCTGCCCCTCCCAGGGCACCACGAAGGTCATCTCCCCGCCGCCCGCAAAGGGCAGGGACGCCGCAGCGTAATCGCCGCCAAAGGCTGCCTGCTGTTCCTCCGATCGGCGCATAAAGGACGCGCGCACCGTTTCGCCTGAGGGTAGGGTGAAGTCGTCCTCCTTCGTCGCATCAGGGTAGAAGGGTGTGCTCCAGGCGTCTTTGAAATAGATCGTGTTCAGCAGGACCTCCATCGTGGCGGCGTCGTGGTCGAATTCCGGCTCCAACAATCCCCGGGTCTGCTCGCGCACCCAGCTTGTCATGCGCTGCCCGGTCGCGGGATCTGCAAAGTCCACGGAAAAGTGCGCCGCGCCGAAGTCGCCTTCCAGGCCCGCGAGATAGTCCTCCTTCATCTCCAGATCCTGCCGGGTCCAGACGGAGTTGGCAAGATAGAGCTTGCTGTCTTGCTCGTCCCGCCCCAGCAGTTCCAGCAGAAGAGCGCAGGCTTCGCCCTGGATCTCTTCGTTCTCCACGCCCAGGGCGTCGTAAAGCTGGGTTTTTGTCTCCCCCGCTGCGCCGGAAGCCGCCATGGAAAGGGCCAGATACAGGCTCACCGGGCTGTAGCAGCTGTTTTCCGCCGGGTCGAGCAGCAGCGCCGCGCTGCGCAGGGCAAAGTCTTCCGTTTGGGCCGGGCCCGCATCGCCGGGGATCTCCCCGCCGGAGGGGCTACCGAAGGGGTCCGCCGGAGCCGGGCCGCAGCCCGCCGGCAGGAGCAGCGCCGCTGCCAGCGCGGCGGGCAGGATGCGTTTCCAGATCATAAACCATACCTCCTTTTCACAGGGCGCTTCGGAGCGCCGTCTTCACTTCTTCGCCGATATAGCACCAGTCTCCCAGGCGCACCGCGCCGGCCTCCGCATCCGCCGGGGCCGTCAGCACCGTGCCGTTCGCCAGGGTCAGCGTCAGCGTCTGGCCGTAAGCCAAGGCGCTCTCCCGGGGACTGTCCGCCGGCAGGACCTCCGCCGCCGCCAGGGCGTCGTAAAGCGCCGCGCCGGAGAGGGCGCATTCCTCTTTTTTGCTGTCCTCCGCAGGCCCCTCCAGCGTGACCTGCACAATGTCCTCCGCGCCGGCGACGCCCGTTTGTGCCAGGCATTCCGCCGCGGCCAGCGGAGCGGCGCTGTCCGTCTGGGTATTGCTCTCGGGCCGCGCCGCGCCGGGTTCCGCCGCGGCGTTCCCGGTGGAAGCATCCTCGACGCTCTCCACCGCGCCGCTTCCCCCCGGCGGCTGGGCGGAGCCCATACGGAAGGACTCCAGCACCAGCGAAGCCGACAGCGCCAGCACGCACAAGCAGGCCGCCAGCGCGCCCCAGCGGGCAATGCGCCGGCGCCGCGGGCACACACGCTCCGCCCGGGCGATGAGATCGTCGCCCACGCTGCCCACAGCCAGCAGCAGCGTTTTTTCATCGATGGTCTTCACAGCGCATACCCCTCCTTTCGCAAAAAGACGCGCAGCTTTTCCCGGGTGCGGTGCAGCCGGGTCTTGACCGCGCCCTCACGCAGGCCGAAGCGCCGGGCGATGGTTTCCATGGAGTCGAGATACCAGTATCGCCGCAGAAACAGGCTGCACTCCGTCTCCGGCAGCGTGCGCAGGAAGCGGTCGATGCTCCGCCCCAGCTCCGCGGTCTCCAGCGTCTGCTCCGCGCTTTCGCCGCCGGCGCACTCCTGCAGCTCTTCCAAGGCCAACGTCACCTCCCCGCCGCCGCGCTTCTGCGCGCCGTCATAAATGCGGCGGTTGACGGCCAGATTGCGCGTCAGCCGCCCGAGGAACGTACGCAGCACCGCCG